>CAHJWN010000014.1 GCA_903642265.1 Acidobacteriaceae bacterium
AATCCACGATGAAGCCTGAACCTAGCGCGCGCCGGGAACCACCATCTCCGCCATCGCCCCCATCATCGCCGCCCTGACCGCCCTGGCCACCTTGCCCGCCAAAGAAGCGGTTGAAGAAGTCCTGCATATCACCGGGAGATTGCTGCGAATCGTCATCGCCGGCGCCGCCGTTCGGGCCCTGCGGAACCGCCGGGTGATTGCGCGGCAAGCGCCTCTTGCCTGCAGCCGCAGGTTTGGCCGATTCCTCCGTGTTGATATTCACCACGGCCGGCCCGACCTCCTTCGCAATTTTTGAGAAGCCGTTCGAAAGGTTTACCGGATCAGGAATCGTAAGCGGCCGTGCATCCGACGAGTCAACTTGCTGCTCCTTGCCACTTACCTTGCGCGTCATGACCGAGCCCGCAAGAATTCCTGCCGAAAGCGTGCCGAGAAGAACGAATGTGGTGGTCAGACGGTGGCTGCCAAGGCGCGTACGCCAGCCTGTCTTCGGTGTCGTGTTATCCATCTGGTTTTCCATCGGGAAGAATCGGACCTCTTGTCTTTCGTTCTATTCGGAGTTGATACCATGCTGCGCAGGAAGTGTCAGTATGCAACCTGACATTCAAGTATAGCGATGCACTGCCGCATCCGTCGTTACTCTTGTGCGACTCTTCGATTAGACGCCGGGTTGATGCGAAAAGAGGCAGACCCTTCTCTGATGTCCAGCCTGCGCACAAAGCGTTGTGCATCAGGTACAGAAAACGCCGCCAAACTTAATCCGTGTAGAGCTGTCCCGCAAACGCGTCCAGCGACAAATTCCGCAGCAGGTTTCGTCGCATCCCCGACTGCACCTGGTGCAGTCCGCGACTCGCCAGCTCAATCCACCGGAACGAAAGCGATTCCCCCAGCCGCTCCAATTCTGTGCGCAGGTCCGTATTCCGAATCAGCTCCGGCGTGCCCGCATGCAGCAGCAGCAAGTCCTCTAGCAGTAGCGTCAGCGCCCGCAGCAGTGCCGCCGTCTTTTGCTGACCCTCCGCACCCGCACGATATGTCTCTGTCATCTTGAACAGCGCCGTGTGGTCGGGATCAGCAACCGCATTCCGCAGGAAGATCAGCGCATCCGCCCTCGCCGTTGCGTATGCCGCCAGGTCGAACCCTAAGGCCTTGCCCGCAGCGCCCTGCGCAAGTCTTGCCACCAGGCCACGCTGCTGTGGCGCAATCTCCGGCCGCCTGTCCGAAAGCAGTTGGTCAATCTCATCCACCGGCAGCGCCCCCAGCCTCACCGTCGCGCATCGCGACCGGATCGTCGGCAGCAGCTCGCCAGGATTCTCTGCCAGGATGAAGATGTGCACCGTCTCGGGAGGCTCTTCCAGCACTTTCAGCAGCGAGTTCGCCGCTTCCTTCATGAAATTAGCCGCCGTCAGGATAAAGATCTTCCGTGGAGCCTCGCTTGGCAGATAGTGCGACCGCTGAATCAACGTCCGCACCTGTCCCAGCTTGATCAGCAACTGCGGTGGGTCCGGCGGAATGATCAGGACATCCGGATGCGGCTGCACCAGCACCCGCGTCTCTTTCTTATCCGTCTCGCGCAGCTCCTCACGCGCCGCGACTGCCAACTCCACCTGCTCTTCCAGGTTCCCCGCCGAAGCAATTCGTACACAGTTGGAACAAACCCCGCAAAAGCTCGCCAGCGACTGGCCATTTGACCAAAGGTCCCGCGGTTGCCGCTCGCACTCCACCGCCATCGCCAGCATCAGTGCCAGCGTGTACTTCCCCGCCCCGCTCGGCCCCGCCAGTATCAGGGAGTGCGGCAGCCGCCCTGCAGCAATCGCCGTCCGCAGATGCTCGACTGCTAATCCGTTGCCCAGAAAGTCGTTGAATGTTGCCGGAAGCGCCACAAGCTTAAGGGTACCCCAACTCGGCCTGTCTACACGGAGACGCCCGAAGGTACATATGGTTCGGCATCTCGCAGGATCGTGCTTTTTAGTTCAAGCCGCGTTTTCGAGAGATCATGTGCCGACTGCAAATTGAGCCAGAACTCTGCCGACGTACCAAAGTAAAGGGAAAGGCGCAGCGCTCGTCCGTCGTGACGCTGCGCCGCACATGCAGGATCTCTCCAACGCGCGTGGCGGTTATGCGGGTCTGCAGCGCAAGGTGATTTACACGGATCTCCGTAGGGACGAGGAGGTCCTCGCGCAGGATCGTGCGGGAGTGATTGTGCGCTCGACGCGCCACCCTGCCGCTGGTCGTGCAATGATTTCTGATCTCTTGATCTACACAGCGTTGATCTCCGCGAACTATCCCTTGCTCCGCCGTGCATCCCGCAAGGAAAAATGCTTCTGCGCTCGGCTCCTCAACCTTACTTCGCCCTCTTCGCCATCAACCTAAGCGCAGCGAAGGATCCCGCGTAACTCCGCGATTACGTTTGTCGTTGAGCTTTTCTCGAGACACCGCTCGCCAATGGTCGCAACGCGCTCTTCTTTGTCATCGTTCGCCCTAAGCGGAGGACTGCCAGGTTCTTGCAATTGCGCTCTCTTTTCCCGCCAAACGATGTCCAGTCTTGCGTTTCTGATAAGCTCTCGTCATCGTCTAGCTAGGACTGCTCTGATGGTCTCTGCGCAATCGAGCAGAAGTTTGGTCAGCGACATGGTTCAAGAAACTTATGGCGCAGGTTCAGCATTTCAGTGGGTGCGAGGAGGGGGGTACATGCGCCACAAGATTTGCACTCTAATGGCCATTCTTTCGGCTATTTCGCTTACCCTCACCGCCCATGCCCAATGGGAGATCGAAGAATCCCATACCACCGCCAGTCTGCGCGGCATTCACAACGTAGGTGCAGGTATTGCCTGGGCCAGCGGCACCAATGGGACTGTCCTGCGGACGGAAGACGGTGGCTACCTCTGGCAAACCTGCACCGTCCCACAAGGAGCCGAAAAGCTTGACTTCCGCGGCATCCAGGCCTTCGACGAGAACACCGCGATCGTCATGTCCTCCGGCCCCGGCGACCAGTCCCGCCTCTACAAAACCACCGACGGCTGCCAGAGCTGGAAGCTCCTCTTCACCGACCCCGATAAAGACGGCTTCTGGGACGCAATGCGCGCCCTGACCCGCGACGAATTCGAAGTGGTTGGCGACTCCGTTGACCATAAGCTCGTCGGTGAAAAGACGGGCCACATCATCCCCGTTTGGCAGTTTCGTCCTGAAAATGACCCCAAGCATCAATCTCCTACCCATTTCTTTGAGCTACCTGCCGAACCAAAAGAAGGAGGTTTCGCGGGGAGCAACTCCACTCTTGTGATCGGTACTACCCCTCGTCGCGATCCCGTGTGGGCCTATCAGTGGCTGGCTACCCAGACTCCCGACCATTCGTACGTTCACCGTGAAGCGTCGGAACAGACCGCGACCTGCAAACCATGCCGAATCGAGAACCTTCGCGTTGAAACTCCGATGAGCCAGGGCTTGGAAAGCACAGGCATATTCTCATTGGCATTCCGCGAGGACCAGTTCGGCATTGCTGTCGGCGGCGACTACCAAAAACCTGGCGCAGCTGCCAAAACCGCCATCTATTCGATTGATTCGGGAAAGACCTGGACTCTGGCACGAACTCAACCTCACGGCTACCGCTCCGCCGTGGCCTACGACAGCCCCACAAGAACATGGATCACCGTAGGCCCGAACGGCACCGACATCTCCATCGACGACGGCCGCAACTGGCATCCCCTCACACCCACGTTGCAAGACGACCCCGGGGCCGACAAGAACTGGAACGCCCTCTCACTCCCCTTCGTCGTAGGTCCAAAAGGCCGCATTGGCAAGCTCCGCAACAACGCTCTGCCGACCCCACAAACAAATTCGCCGCCCCACTAAGGAGCGGCGAACACTGCTGTGTACAAAAGATAATCAGAACCGGTAAACGAGGCTCGCAACCGGTTCGTCAGTAACCCTCCAGCTACGCGTGCTCAGTAAAGACTGATTGAAGTTCGGTGACCGATAGATAAGCGACCGTCCCTCGACTCGGATTGCGATGTGCTTGTTTGGTGTAGGCAGATCAAGACCGACTTCCACCAGCCCGGTCGCACGCCACTGGCTCGATGCCTGCGAAGGGATGAAACTGATCGCGCCACCACCAACATTTACGAATGGCTGTAAGACGATGTGCTTCGGGTGAAATACATATGCCGCGGTCGCCTCATTCGCCGTCACCGGAATGGATAGGCTCTGTCCAGCCGCACTGGAGTAGTTGAAGTTATAGATCTCCTTCGACCGGAAATACCCATAGTTCACTTCAACCCCGGCGTAAGACACGGGATGCAATTGCATCGATAGCAACAAGCCACCAGAATACGGCGTGAACTGCTGCTGCCCACTTACCGTCTCGTTAAGTACCCCACCAGTAGGAGTGTTGATGGTCGCTGTCACCGCACTCGAACCATCCGTGAGTGGGGTCGTAAACTGCCCCGCATAACCAGCGGAGATGCTACCGCCCTTCAAGCTATAAAGCTGTTTATAGAATTGGCCGTGAGCTGCTGTCGCAAGCGTCGCGAAGACAAGCGGAAGGATGGTACGTCGCATCGTTTGAAGCATCTTGAATCTCCAAGCTGGGCTGATCGTCTCCGATTTACCCGATGTTTAGCCCTGTTCGTAAGGCGTCGTTGTGAAGAGCGCACCCACTGCATGCAGGATGCGCCCGCGTCTCTTACGACTCGCTAGCTGGTGATGATCGCGCCATTCAACCCGTTGGGGAAGAACCCGCCCGCGGAAACCCCGGTCGCTCCTGGGGCCGCGTAGACAATCTGCAACACTTGCGACGTTGTTCGTGACGGCGTAAGACCATTAGTCGGGCCAGTGTTGAAGACCTGAGTCATCGATGGAACCAGGTCCTGCGCATCTGCAGCAGGTGAAGGCACGCCCAGGCTGATACAAAGCTGCCGTAGCAAACCTTCATGCTGCGCCTCTACATGCAGGATCTGAGCCGCATAAGTCAACGCAGTCGTGTTTGTCGCAAGGTACGCAGCGCCGCCTATGTAAGCACTCGTTCCCACGCCTTCCAGCTGGCGCGCCACGGCGAGGAACGTGGCGTCCGAGTTGACCGTGCCCGCTGCAGCAAGGTTCAGGTTTGGCATCGCCACCGGAGTCCCACCGACGGCTGCAATCGTGCTCCGCAGGAACTCGACATGCAGTTGCTCATCGATCGCCAGCTGGGTTGCTGCACTCGCAACGACGGGATTCGTGAACGCGACCCGTGCGCCCCCAGTAGCCGTACCTGCTCCCGTGCCCATATCAGTTGCGGAGAGACCGGAGCCCGTCGCAACGTACAGATAGAAGCTCGCCTCCAGATACTCGAGGTTCAGCGCGAAGTTCAGCACGTCAAGTACGGACGGTGTAACCGTCGGCAGCACGATCGGACCGTCATTGCTGCACCCAGAAAGCGCGCCTGCGCCAAGTACGGCGCCGGTTGCTGCAAGGCCGGAAAGAAGACTGCGGCGCTTCAAGAGAGTTGATGACCGATCAGCAACAAGACTCGCTGCATTCACTTCATCAGTACTAAATAGATTCAACTTCGTTTCTGACATGAATCGCCTCCTGGCGAAAGTTATAAATTGAAGAGCAATCATTCAACGTTGAGTAGCCCGGACCTAGGTCGACGCAATCGTGCCGTTCACACCATTAGGGAAAAAGCCACCAACAGTGACACCCGCGGGAGGCGTTGTCACAGCAGGAGTCGACACTTTGTATGCCACTCCGAGCACCTGAGATGTGTTGCGCGAGGGAGCAAGAGCGGTCGTGGCATTCGCAATAAAGTAGTTGGTGGCGCTTGGCGGCACATCCTGTGCATCGATAGCTGGACTCACAACATTCTGTGTCACGCAAAGGTAATCGACCGCGCCTGCATGTTGCCCTTCCGCACCAAGGATCTGAGACGCTGTCTGCAGGACAGCGGTGTTCGACACGAGGAACTGCGCCGACCCGATGTAAGCAGAGCCACCCAAAGCCGTAAACTGTCGTGCCGCCGCAAGAAATTGTGCTTGCGTCGTAATCGGGCCATTGGCAGCAAGATTGATCAAAGGTTGCGCAATTGGTGTCCCTCCAAGCGAGGTGATTGCGCCCTGAAGGTCAGCAATGTGGTTCACCTCATCCTGTGCCAGCGCTTTCACTACAGCTAAGGTATTTGCATCGAGCGCCAGCTGCGGCGGCGCACCTTGCACCGGAACGCCCGCTCCATTCTGCGCACTCGTCAGACCTGACCCGGTAGATACATACAGGTAGAAGTTCGCTTCAAGATACTCAAGGTTCAGCGCGAAATTAAGAACGTCCACAATCGCCGGACCTGTGGCAGTTTGCGCCATGCCCTTGCGCGTACTCGAAAGAGTCGCAGCAGCAGTAGCAGCAAGCATCGTCCCCATGAAACCGCGACGGCTGATCTGTTTTACAACCCGATCGAATGCAAGAATTTTGCGGTCCGTCGCAAGTTGTTCCTCACTGACGGTTTCGGTTGGGCAGAGATAAGACTGCAAATGTATCTTCGACAAGGTACTGCCTCCAGGCATGACTCAACATTCGAGAGCGATCTCGTGAGCCAACGATTTGATTGTTTGGGTGGGTTCGTGCGGCGTACAACTCACCATCATTTGTCCCAGCAAAAAATTGCTGCTTAGCTCGTAGAAGGCTAGGCGCAAGAATTGGTTGCTCTCTTCGGTTGCTTCACCACCCGTGTTTGACGACAACAAACATTTGCGCCAGACTTACATCGAATAACGTGCAGTATCATTAAGGTCAATGCTCTCTGACCTCGAATACACCTACTCCCCAGTCCGCGATAAAGTCCGCGACCTGCGGGAGTATCTTTGACGCACCCCGCCTTCGCCGTGAACTGACGATTATCGAAGAGAAGACCTCGGACCCAGCCATCTGGGCCGACGCCGCGCGTTCACAGCCCCTCATGCGTGAACGCAAGCGCCTCGAAACTCTCCTCGCTGACGACACAGAGCTTGCCCGCCGCTCCGACGATATCGAGGCTTACTTCGATCTCGCTAAAGAAGGTGAAGATACCGAGCCTGACCTGACTCGCGAGATCCCCTCTCTCATCGAGTTCACAGAGAAACTCGAATCCAAGACCATGCTCTCCGGAGAGACTGACCCGCTAAATGCCATCGTTGTCGTCCACCCGGGCGCCGGCGGCACCGAAAGCCAAGACTGGGCCGAGATGCTGATGCGCATGTATATTCGCTGGGCCGAGCGCGAAGGCTTTCGCACCGAGATCAACGAGATCCAGGATGGCGATGAAGCCGGCATCAAGTCGGCCACCTTCACCATCACAGGGGAGTTCGCCTTCGGCATGCTCTCGGGCGAGACCGGCGTCCACAGACTTGTCCGCATCTCACCCTTCGACTCTGCCAAGCGCCGCCACACCAGCTTCGCGTCGGTGTTCGTCTCCCCCGAGATCGACGACACCATCGTTATCGACATCAAGCCCGACGACCTCCGCATCGACACCTACCGTTCTGGAGGCAAAGGTGGTCAACACGTTAACACCACTGACTCCGCTGTGCGGATCACCCATCTGCCTACCGGTCTCGTAGCCGGATGCCAGAACGAGCGCTCGCAGCACAAGAATAAAGAGCGTGCAATGAAGATGCTCCGGTCACGTCTCTACGAATACGAGCTCGACAAGAAGAAAGCCATTACGCGTAAGCTCGAAGACTCCAAACTCGACATTGGTTTCGGCTCGCAGATCCGCAGCTATGTCTTGCAGCCCTACCGCATGGCCAAGGACCTCCGCACCCGCGTCGAAGTAGGCGACGTGGACCGCGTGCTCGACGGTTTCCTTGAACCCTTCATCCGCGGCTACCTTCGCATGCGCCGCGAAGGCAACTTCCCCGCCGAGCTGGCTGAACCCGACGACCTCTAGCCCCCACAGCCGGGTCCCCCTTCTCAAGACACGCCTCGTGGTCAGTAAGGTGAGTTTCAAGCAGATCTTATCCGCATTTACTCATCCAGCCTGACCATGACATCTGTCACCACGCAGACTGACAAAATAGACTTCCTTGGCGTGCCGCAATCGCGCATACTCCTCGATACCGCAACTAAGCGGCGCGAGGAACTTATGGCCACCAAAGCCGACTACGGCATCGACGCACCTGCAGTGCTGCGCAACTTCTTCCTCTTCGCTTTCCTTTGCTTCATTGCCGCAAAGTTTGTCCCCTCGCCGCTCCATCTTGGCCCAGTCCTCCTCGGTGTACGCCCGATGTTTCTCTGGACTGGTGGCTTTCTCTTTGTCGAGGGCTGTCTTTACCTGCTCTACGTCAAATACGGCAAGTTTCGCCATCGCGACTTCATCCTCGCCTTCCACACCTGGCGCGGCGACGAGCAGGTCCTCGACGTAGGCTGCGGCCGCGGTCTCCTGCTATGCGGTGCAGCCAGGATCATCGCATCTGTGAACGGAACCGGACATGCGACTGGAATAGACATCTGGTCCAATGTCGACATGGGCGGCAACGCCATCGTCGCCACCCAGCACAACATCAATGTCGAAGCTCTCACCAATCACTGCACCCTCGTCAGCGCCGGCGCGCAACAGATGCCCTTCCCTGACGCACAGTTCAACGTCATCGTCTCGAACCTCTGCCTTCACAACATCTACGACGCACCCACCCGCCACAAAGCCCTGGACGAAATAATTCGCGTCCTCAAGCCCGGCGGTCAGGCCCTCCTGTCCGACTACAAGCTCACCTCTGAATACGCTAAACACCTCCGCACGGCCGGCTTTGAAGTCACGAAGAAGCGCGGCAGCTTCTGGGCCACCTTCCCACCGCTCGCCGTAGTCATCGCCACCAAACCTCAATAGTCGCGGATCGGATTGTCTCACCCGCTCGACGGCCTCATCATCGCGAAGGTAAGCATCGAACAAAGCTCGAGCGCCTAACTCCCCCGCACAATCGCCGCCCCGTTCACACCCTCTCCTCACGAGGAACATGTTCTCCCGCCATCGCCTCATGCGGCCTAAGCGATGAGCAGGATCAGAACCCATCCACCTTGCTCCGCATCCAATTTTCGAACAGGAGTATCCATGCCCACTCAAGAGAATCCCGAACTCATCAAGCAACTCCTCGCCTTGGTCAAAGGCGGCCAGGCACACGTGGACTTCGATGCGGCCATTAAGGACTTTCCCGTCGAACACTACGGCACCGTTCCAGTGAACCTGCCCTACTCCGCCTGGCAGATTCTCGAACACCTCCGTATCACTCAGCGCGACATCCTCAACTTCAGCGCCCCGCCGACCGGCGGCTATCAACATATCGCATGGCCCGACGCCTACTGGCCCAAGGCCTGTGCGCCGCCAATGCCTGACTCATGGAACAACACGATCGCTACCATCCGCGCCGATCAAAAACTATTTGAAGCTCTCCTGACCAAGCCCGATGTGGATCTCTACAAGCCATTTCGCTGGGGAGACGGCCAGAACCTTCTTCGCGAAGCCCTACTCATTGCCGACCACAATGCTTACCATCTCGGTGAATTGATCGTCATCCGTCGACTGCTCAACATCTGGCCCGCTTAGAACAGGAGGCACATGAACGAACCCGAACTCATACGCTCCATGCTTACGACCGCCAAAACCATAGCAGTTGTTGGTCTCTCTGCAGACACCTCCAAACCCAGCCACTACGTCTCCTCCTACTTGCAGCAACATGGCTACAAGCTCTACCCAATCAACCCGTCTATCACCGAGGTCCTTGGTGAAAAATCTTACCCATCCCTCTCGGCTCTCCCTATCAAGCCCGACATCGTTGACGTCTTCCGCCTCCCAATCGCCATCCCTGCCATTGTCGAAGAGATGATGACGCTCAATCTCCGTAACCTTTGGCTGCAGCAGGAAATCGTAAACACGGAAGCCGCGCAGCATGCCGAAGAGAATGGCATTCACGTTGTCATGGATCGCTGCATCATGGTCGAGCATCGTCGACTATGAGTAGTTATTGCCTTTCAGTGCGCCAATGTTCATGTTGATAACACGGCGACCGATGTGAGCTTCAGACGCTGAGGACGCTTTCTAAGGTACCTCGCACGAAGCGCTCAGCAACTTCTTGGCGACGCGCTTGCGCTCGAAATATGGATGGGAGCGCATGACTTCTCCTGACCGTTTCTGGCTCCAGCCTTCAGCTGACCACTCAATCCGCAACACCACCTACAATCAAACCAGATGAAGCCAAGCCTTTACACCCTTGCACTCGCCGTACTCGCCTTCGCGTCTCCTTCCCCGGCCCAACTCACCTCAGTTGGCGACGGTGGCCCCGGTCCTGTGAAAGCTCAGCACCTCACCGCTGAACTGGTCACGTACGGAAATACCATTGCTCCGGGAGGCACCCTCCAGGCCGGCCTCGTCCTCACCATGGAAGAGAAGTGGCACGTTTATTGGCTTAATGCTGGCGATTCTGGTGAACCGCCGCACGTCAAGTGGACCCTTCCCACCGGCCTGACCGCCGGCCCCCTGCTCTTCCCACCGCCGACCCGCCTTCCCCTTGGTCCGCTCATGGACTTCGGCTACGAAGATACTGCTGCCTTCCCGGTAACCTTCACCGCCGCTCCCGGCCTCAAGCCCGGCCCCGTCCACATAGATGCCCTTGTCGATTGGCTCGTTTGCGCACAGCAATGCATCCCCGGCAAAGCTCACCTCGGCCTGAACCTCACCGTTGGCCCACCCGCCGCCGCTGTGCAACCCGTAGGAGCGCTCGGCGAAGCGATCAGCCTCCTACCCAAGCCCCTTCCTTCCGCCGATCACGTCACCGTCACGGGCGGCGCAAAAGACTTTGTCGTCACCCTCAAGACCGGCAACCCAGTCAGCAAGCCTGAAGATACCGAGTTCTACCCCTACGACCCCGACCTCATCGTCAACTCCTCCGATCAGGATATAGAGCCTCTGCCCGACGGATTCCGCATCCGCTTCCTGCGCGCGGACGACCTGAAGACGCTTCCCGCAAATCTTCACGGCCTCATTAAACTCTCCGACACCGTCTCCTACGAGTTCACTGCTCCCGTAATGCCGGGCGAGATCGCACCGCCACCGCCATCCGTTGCCAAAACTCAGGCCTCCGGAGTCACGACCATCTCTGCCATCGGCCTCGCTTTCATCGGCGGCATCATCCTCAACCTGATGCCATGCGTCTTCCCTGTGCTTTTCCTCAAGGGCCTGGCCCTCGTGCAATCCTCCGGTGAAGAACGCAAACAGCTTCGCAGCCACGGCCTTGTCTACACCTTCGGCATCCTCGTCTCCTTCTGGACGATCGTTGGCGTACTCCTCGCACTTCGCGCTGGCGGCTCGCAGGCCGGATGGGGATTTCAGCTCCAATCGCCTGCCTTCATCGCGATCCTCGCTTCATTTTTGTTTTTCTTTGCTCTTTCGCTGGCAGGCCAATTTGACCTTGGCCTCTCACTTACAAGCGCCGGTGGGGAGCTCGCCACCAAGCCCGGGTATACCGGCAGCTTTTTCACCGGGGTCCTCGCCACCGTTGTTGCGACACCCTGCACGGCACCACTTATGGGTGCAGCCATAGGCTTTGCCCTGGTTCAGCCTGCCTGGATCACCTTTGCCATCTTCACCGCTCTAGGCCTTGGCCTCGCCACGCCGTATATGCTCCTCAGCCTGCAGCCCGCATGGACAAAAATTCTTCCCCGGCCTGGCGCCTGGATGGAGATCATGAAGCAGCTCACCGCCGTCCCGCTCTTCGCCACTGCCATCTGGCTTGCTTACGTATACGGCCGCCTTTACGCCGGCGGCGCAACTGATCCTGGCGACGGAGTCTACCGGCTCTCGCTCCTCCTCGGTTGCTTCCTCGTCCTCGCTGTCGCTGGATGGGTCCTCGGCAAATGGCCGGCCAAGTGGTCGAGCGCCATCACCGCCATCGTACTCATCGCCGTCGGCCTGGCCATCCCGCTCTACCAGCCCAAGGACACCAACCTTGTCTGGGCTCCCTACTCGCAAGCCGCCCTGGACACCGCTCGCAAATCCGGCAACCCCGTCTTCATCGACTTTACCGCAGCGTGGTGCCTCTCCTGCCAGGTCAACGAAAAGCTTGTCTTACACGCGAAGGATGTTCAGCAACAACTCAACGACCGACATGTCGCTCTCCTCCGCGCTGACTGGACCAAGTACGATCCTGCCATTACGCAAGAACTTGCGTCGCTCAACCGAAGTGGAGTCCCAACCTACGTCCTCTACCCCGCCTCCACCTCTTCGAGCCCCGACGTTCTTCCTGAAGTCCTGACCAAAGACCTCGTCCTTGATGCCATAAAGAAGGACACCGCCGCTAAATAGCCCCTTCTCTGTCATCTTCGAAGAGGATGTAATTCGGTTGTTGTCGCTCCCAAGCGATCTGCTGCGAGAACTATCTTGTACTCCTGCGCTCTCGCCCTTGTTATTAACCGAAGCGCCTTGGAAGAATTTACGCAATCCCCTACCCCACGACCAATCGAACCTTACGTCTTCCCTCGTCCTAGTCCATGCTCCCTGCCTAAAACTGCATCCAACAAACATCACGCGCAAAAGGAATTCACCACATGGCAGTCATGATGCAGGCCTTCTTCTGGGATTGCCCAAAGATCGATGAACAGGAACACAATTGGTGGAACTATGTCGCTTCCAAGGTCGAAGACCTCAGCAAAGCCGGGATTAACGCCCTTTGGCTACCGCCGGTAAACAAGGCAGCCAGCAACACGTCCATGGGCTACGATCCGTACGATTACTTCGATCTAGGCGACTATGATCAAAAAGGCGGCACCAAGACGTGGTACGGCAACTCGGAAGAGCTCAAGGCACTCATCGCCAAGGCCCACGCCAACAGCATCGGCCTCTATGCCGACATGGTCATCAACCACAACTCGGGAGCAGATGAAGAAGAGATCAATGGTCTTGACGGTCAGAAGCGCTGGACAAAATTCACGCCTGCCAGTGGCCGGTTTCCTCGCGATTGGAACTGCTTTCACCCTTCCCGCTATGAACAGGTGATGTTAGAAGGCGAAAACTTCGCGGGCTTCCCTCACCTCTGCCACAGAAACCCCGTCGTCTACACCGCGATGTTCGACTATTCTCGGATGCTCATCGAAGAGCTCGGCTTCGACGGTTTCCGCTTCGACTTTGTCAAAGGCTTTGGAGCATGGATCATCGGCATTATTGCCAAGTACCGCTACGTAAAGGATGGCGCGGAGTTCACGCCCTACGTGGTAGGCGAATACTGGTCTGGCGAGCAGGACATTGATGAGTGGCTGGAGAAAGTCAACGCATACACGGACACGCAGATCGCCGCTTTCGACTTCCCCCTCCGATACCAACTTAAGAAGGTCTGTGACGAGCCGCACTACGATCTTCGAAATCTCACCTATGGCGGCAACATCGTAATGAAGCGTCCAATGCACGCCGCCACCTTTGTCGATAACCACGACATGGGCGCGGACATGATCGTCAACGACAAACTTCTCGCCTACTCCTTCATCATGGTGCATGAGGGTTATCCGAACATCTTCTGGTTCGACTACTACAACAATGGTCTTGCGCGCCCGCTTACGCCGAATGGTATTGACGCTCTCGTCCAGGCACATCACAAGTTTGCTGGTGGTGACTCGCAAGTCCTCCACGCCGACCCTGACCTGTACATCATGCAGCGCATTGGATACAAGAGCGAGTCGGTGGACCAACCCGGACTCGTATACGTGCTGAACAACCTAGGCGACAAGTGGTCAGGTACCAGGGTCAAGACCCGGTGGCCCAACCAGAAGTTCGCACCAGTGGCCTGGGATGGGCACGACGATGCTCACCCCGACGAACGCATCACTGATGCTGATGGCAACGCAGAGTTCCCCGCTCCGCCCCGCGGCTACTGCATTTACGTTCCCGTTTAACCCTGTTAACTGCTCTTGAGACGTAACACCGTTGTCCGTCTGCCCATCTTAGCGACATCAGGATGGGCAGACGAGCCAGTACGACGTTACCTTCTAACACTGCAACGCTCCTCAGCGACGGCTGAGACTGTGCCTTGAGCGATCTGCGGGACTGAAAGGCGCCTCTAGTACGCCTGAGCCTGGTTGAGGGGAAGTCGCACTTGGAAGCATGTGTCTCCAGGTTTGGACTTCATGCTCAACACACCTGAGTGCTTGTTTACGATGCGCTGCGCTGTGTCCAGTCCCAGCCCAAGGCCTCGGCCGGGAGCCTTGGTCGTAAAGAAGGGCTCAAAAACCCTAGATTTAAGGTCTTCTTGGATTCCCTTCCCGTTGTCCCATATCTCCACGAGCGCGGATTGGCCCGAAACTCGCGTTATCAACCGGAGCACGCCGCCTACGCCAATCGATTCCTCAATTGCCTCAAGAGCATTCTCGATCAAGGCAGTCCAGACCTGGTTTAGCTCGCTTCCGTACGCGCTTATCCTTGGCAGCGCCGGATCGAACTCCTTTACCACTGTCACTCCCTGCAGCCTGGACTGCATAATCGCCAACGTCGAACCGATTGACTCTGCCAGGTCAACATCCTGGATCGGGGCCTGGTCCATGTAAGAGTAGTCTTTGATCGCCGAGATCAGGTCGAAGATCTTCACCGTCGAATCGATCACCGTCTCCGCCATCCGCTCAACTCGCAGGGACATCGCAAAGGCAGGGATCCCAAGCGCCAGCAACTCCGGGGATGCTATTTCCGCAAGCTCATCCAGTTGCGCGATCGTCAAAGGACTCTCCGCCAGCGAGGGCGCTAATGTCCAGCCATTCGGAATTTTGTGCTCGTCCAGCCATGCTGCTACCGCGTCTTCCCTATCAGCGAGCACCAACGCACTGAAATGAGCTGAAGACCGTTCCGAATAATCGGACATCTGCTCACGGGTCCGCTCATACCAGACCTTTAACGCGCAATCCTGTTCAGTCGAAGAGATCATCCTGCCTAATTCGTGCCGCTGCTGGCCGTACTGCTTCAAATCGCCAAAGAGGCTTGAAGCCGCTCGTTGGGCCGCCGAAGCCGGGTTGTTCAACTCGTGCGCGAGATTCCCCGCCAGCTTGCCTAGGGCATTAAGCTTCTCACCCTGCTGCTCCATCCGGGTTACCTCACGCGTCCGGTCCAGCAGCACCGACACGCACCGCTGCGTCATCGAAGGGATAGCCAGCAGCATCTCAGGGAATATAGTTTCATCGATATTCAGAGACCAGTGTGGTCCAACGCAGTATCCATCGCCACCGTAGGATTTCATCCGTGAGTAGGGGACTTTGCCGGTCAATTGTCCGGCCCGCCCGATAAAGATCTGTGCAGCGGATCCCTTACCTCGCCGCACATGGATCTCACCCTTCAGGATGAGATGCATCTTGTCGACCGGTCCACCCTCCACAAAGACAATCGCGGCATCTTCTCCTACATACTCAATTCCATTGGTTGCCAGCCATTCGTACTCTTCATCGCTCAAGCCCTGAAGCGGCACGATCGTCTTGAGAGCCTCGATGATTTCAGGTAGCGGTGTAAGGTGTTCCGGCGGGCATATGAACACCCGGCCTAACGGAGAAGGAGTCATCGCAAGCATGTCGTAACTACTTTGAGTGGTGGCCATCTCGTACCTCCTGCTGTCGCATCGGCATGGCGTCGATCAGCACGTTCAATCTCACTATTGTGACAGGATCGTGTGAACGGAACTTCTCGCCGCCATCCTTCCCGACCAAAACCACGGTAAATTGGTCGCCTGTGACGTGGAACTTGCTCCGCAATCGAAGCTGCTCTTGCGCAGAAACAGCTTGAGATCCGCTGACATTAGGCACGGCAAGTACGACTACATCACGCGCTCCAAGCTCTGCCTTAGGGTCGTTCAAGATTTGCATCTGCTTTGCGAACTGTGAGTCCTGATTAGGATGCGGGGAAAACACAAGTAAAAGACGGTACTTGTCGCGCATCTCGTCAAGCGTCATCGTCGATCCAGTCTTCACCTGTGCCCACGAATTCATCGCGGAGAACAGTAAAAAGGTAAACGTTAGGTAAACAATTTTCGACATTACATCATTCCATGCTCTTACTACGTGCACTGCTGATTCTTTGTTCCCGCTTGCTCAACCTGCGCTTAAAGTCCATCGGGCTTGATGGGAGTTACTTCAAGCTGCTCGCTGTACCTATTGCAAGCAATCCACGACGTAGATGGCACCTTAACAAAGATGAGAACGAAGAAATGACAAACGTGGTGATGCAACCCTTTGGAAGAGGTGGTCCCGCAAGAAATCAATAGCTTGCGGGACCTTACGAGCGGCTTACGCCTTCACTACTGCACCATCCACAACCCTTACCGGATCAAGGAACGGCATCGATTTCCGCAGTTCAGCACCCACCGATTCGATCTGATGTGCTGCCTCGGCTTTACGGATCCGCGTGAACTCATGTCGACCGGTTTCATTCTCCTGGATGAACTTTTTAGCAAAACTTCCGTCTTGAATGTCATTCAGCAGGCCCTTCATCGCCGCTTTTACCTCGGGCGTTACGATTCGCGGCCCGGCCACATAATCGCCCCACTCTGCGGTATCTGAGATCGAGTGCCGCATGTACTCAAGTCCCCCACGGTACATCAGATCGACAATCAACTTCAGCTCATGCAGCACCTCGAAGTACGCCAGTTCCGGCTGGTATCCAGCCTCAACCAGGGTCTCGAAGCCAGCCTTTACCAGCGCTGAAGTACCGCCGCACAACACAGCCTGCTCGCCGAATAAGTCTGTCTCAGTCTCTTCCGTAAACGTCGTCTCGAGCACTCCGGCGCGTGTGCACCCAATTCCCTTTGCATAGCTCAGGGCTAACGCCAAGGCATGGCCGGACTTATCCTGCTCAACCGCCACAAGCGCAGGAACTCCACCCCCTTCCGTAAACACCTCACGGACACGGTGCCCCGGCGCCTTCGGTGCAACCAGAGAAACATCCACATTCGCCGGGGGAGTGATCGTGCGGAAACGGATGTTAAAGCCATGCGCAAACATCAGCGTTGCATCGGGCTTCATGTTCGGTTCGACATCCGCATGGTAAACCTTTGCCGCAGTCTGATCAGGAGTCAGGTTCATGATTACGTCCGCCCACTTTGAAACATCGGCCACGGTACCGACTACCAGGCCGGCCTTCTCCGCGCGCGCCGCGTTTGCAGAGCCCGGCCGCAGTCCCACTCGGACGTCGACACCCGAATCCTTGAGGTTTAGCGCGTGCGCATGCCCCTGCGATCCGTAACCAATGATTGCTACCCTTTTTGCCTGGATGAGTGAAAGGTCTGCATCTGCGTCGTGATAAGCCTTAGCCATGTCTATCTGATCTTCCTTTTCTTCGGTGGAATATTTTGTTTGGTCCGGACTTTCGCCTGGTCAGCGATGGCCTGCGATGTTCAGAAGCTAAAAGGCGTCGGCTATTCTTCTTCCTCATGCACGTCTTCGAACTCGTTAGGAATAATCTCTGAAACATCAAGCTTCTCAACTGTTTCAGTCTGCACATCGTTCGGAGTTCCTAAAGCCTTTAATACCCGGCTTGTATGATGCCCTCTTCTCATCGCCATCCTACCCGTGCGTGAAACCTCGAGAATGTTATAGCCGCTCTCCGTGATTACCTGAATGAGCCCTTCTATTTTTGAAGCTGCACCTGTCATCTCTAACATGATTGACTCGGGAGCGAGATCTACTACCCTCGCGCGAAATACACTTGCCAGCTCGAATATTTGAGATCTTGATCCTTGTCCCATCGGATGTGAGGGGCCCGCTTCTACCTTGATCAGGCAAAGCTCTCGGATCACTGCCTCACTGCGGCCAACCTCATCCACATCGATAGTGATTTCAAGTTTATACAGCGACGCCTTGATCCGGTGTGCAGCATGTTCCGGAGCTTCACAAACAATAGTCATCCGCGAAACGTCTGCCCGCTCCGATTCGCCTACAGTCAGCGAAACTATATTGATATTCAGGCGACGGAACAAGGAAGCTACGCGCGTCAGCACACCTGGCTTGTCACTTACCAACGCTACAAACGTGTGGAGCATTATTTCCTTTCACTTACCAGTAAGCCAACTTCTGATCGACACTACCAAACGACTAGACCGTCATACCATTGCAGCGATCAATCCCACTACCGCTTTGTAGGACCAGCAGTGCGCGCCATGGAGGCACCTGCCAACTATCGTCGCCCAACGCTGGCCTAGGTACCCTTTATATAGACTTTCTCCGAATCCCACAGCTGTGTCTCATGGTCCTCACCATGGAAGATCGATCCATTATCAGTCTCCCTGTTTGCGTAGCCACCGTAGGTGTAGTCACCAGCCGCATGGTAGCTCCCGCCGCATGGAGGAGGCCCGTCTGCGTATTTTTCACTCGCGCACTTAGATCCCCTGTAAATGTGGAACCAGACGAGCGGCTTACGATCGTCCACCATCTTCTGGCTAAGCCTAAGCTGGTCAAGTGTTCTCGCATGAGCGGCATCACGAAGTTGCCAGATAAGACTTTCGACCTGCTCGTCAGTGCTGTTCTCTGGAACGATAAGCGTGTACGTCGTATCGCTCTTATGAAAGACCTTGAAAGTTGCCGGGCCAACCGACGGCCGCGGAGGTACCTGGACCTGCGGCACCACAGATGTTTGCGCTGCACCTGATGGCTGTTCGGTCTTTGACGTACATCCCTGCAGGAGCAAACAAAAAGCCACGACAGCTATCGCGTTGCATCTGCAAATACTTGACGAAGCCATCATTCGTCCTCCGCTGTCTCCAACAAAGGATTCTTCGTCGGGCGTCTGACCATCTCATGCAGCGCTGCCCCCGGAGCAATCATCGGATACACGCCATCTTCCTTCTCGACCTGGAAGTTGATGAGAAAGGCCTTTCCGCTCGTCCGCGCCCTGGTAACCGTCGGAGTGACGTCCCTCCGCGTACTCACAGTTGCACCATCGATCCCATGTGCAGCAGCGAGCATGACGAAGTCTGGGGAAAGAATGGGACTAGCTGAGTAGTTCTTGTCGTAGAAAGCCTCCTGCCACTGCCGCACCATCCCTAGAAATCCATTGTTGATGACGGCGATATTGATTGCGTAGCCTTCCTGAACGATCGTCGAGAGCTCAGCAGCAGTCATCTGGAAACCACCGTCACCTGCAATCACCCAAACATCCTTGTCAGGACAAGCCGCCTTCGCTCCAATTGCAGCCGGCAGTGCAAAGCCCATTGTTCCAAGGCCACCAGATGTAATCAGACTGCGCTCAGCATCGTGCTTGTAGTACTGCGCCTCCCACATCTGATGCTGGCCGACGTCGGTCACAATGACGGTCTGCGCCAGCCGCCCCGCATCGAGCGCTTCGCGCCAAATGTCGTTGATCACATGCGCCGCATACAGGTGCCCGTTGTCGGGCAAGTTGATAATGTCCCGAACTGCCGCCGTCCCCTTCATCGCATTCACTTCGTTGATCCAGCTTCTGTCGTCGTGAGCGGGCAGGCTCGGCAGCAGTTTATCGAGCGTCGTCTTTAGATCGCCGATCAGGGCAACGTCGACCTTTACGTTCTTGTTGATCTCAGATGGATCGATCTCAATATGAATTTTCTTTGCGTTCGGAGCGTAGTGCACCAGGTTCCCCGTCACGCGATCATCGAAGCGCATACCAAACGCGAGCAGCAAGTCCGACTGCTGAATCGCTTCGTTAACCCAGCTCTCGCCGTGCATACCCATCATCCCGAGGGACAGAGGATGATAAGTGGGAAATGCGCCAAGCCCTAAAAGTGTGCTCGCTACTGGGATCTGCCTGCGCTCGGCGAAGTCGATCACCTGCTCACGCGCCCCCGACTCCACAATGCCGTGACCCGCGAGAATCAGCGGCCGTTTCGCCGCTTTGATCAACTCAACCGCAGCCGCAAAGGAGTTCATCTCCGCTTTCAGCATCGGATGCGGCCGCGCTGGCTCAGGCGCTGCAGCTTCGAAACTGAACGCCGCCATCGCCTGCTGCGCGTCCTTGGTAATATCCACCAGCACCGGTCCCGGCCTTCCTGAACGCGCTACCTGAAAAGCTTTCCTTACTGTCGACGCGATCTCTTCAGCTCGGGTGACAAGGTAGTTGTGCTTGGTTATCGGCAACGTGATCCCTGTAATGTCGACCTCTTGAAACGCGTCGCTGCCCAGCACCTTCGACGATACCTGCCCGGTGATGCACACCATAGGAATCGAATCGAGCATAGCCGTCGCGATCCCGGTCACGAGATTGGTAGCACCCGGTCCGGAGGTCGCCATACACACACCAACCCGCCCGCTCGCCCGCGCATAGCCGTCGGCCATGTGCGAAGCTCCCTGCTCATGCCGCACCAGCACATGGTGAATGGGAAACTTCCGCAGCGCGTCATAGATTGGCAGAATTGCTCCACCGGGATAGCCGAAGATGGTCGTAACTCCCTCGCCGACAAGGGTGGCCCAGAGGATTTCAGCGCCGGTTAGTTGCGGATCTTGGTTCGAATCAGATTGCATAGACATGACCCCTAATTAGTTCGTCTAATAAGTAAAGCGGCTAAGTCGCTGTGCGATTAGGTCGTTACCGCTCCCTCGCTGGCACTGCTTACGCTGTTCGCATACTTCGCAAACACTCCCCGCTTGTACCTGGCTGCCGGCGGCTTCCATTCCTTCAGCCTTGCAGCGATCTCCTCAGTTGGAACCTCAAGTCGCAACTCGCGCGTTGGAATGTCGAAACTGATCAGATCGCCCTCACGCACGGCGGCAATCGGCCCGCCAAGCTGAGCCTCCGGAGCGACATGGCCTGCCATCAAGCCACGTGTAGCTCCCGAGAATCGTCCATCGGTAAGCAGCGCAACCGTCTCGGATAATTCCGGAATACCTTTGATCGCAGCCGTGACAGCCAACATCTCGCGCATCCCAGGCCCGCCTCTCGGACCTTCATACCGGATAACGAGCACATCGGACGGGTTGATCTTGCCCGCCTGAACAGCCGCGTGACACGCGTCCTCTGAATCGAAGACCCGCGCTGGCCCTTGATGGAAAAGCCGCTCGTGTCCGGCCACTTTGATCACGCAGCCTTCCGGAGCAAGATTCCCCTTCAGGATGACCAGCCCGCCCGTCGCCTTCAACGGCCTATCAAGCGTATGGATTACAGGTTGTCCCGGCGTTTCCACCGCAAGCGCCGCCTCTTCCGCAATCGTTTTACCCGAGACTGTTGGCTGCGAACCATCCATAAGCCCGGCATCAATCAACCGCTTCGCCAGAACGCGCGACCCGCCAGCATCCTGGTAGTCCGTCGCAGCGTACTTGCCACCTGGCGAAAGATCACAGATGAAGGGCGTGTGCTCACTGATACGGTCGAAGTCATCCATGCTCAAGGGGATGCCAAGCTCACTCGCAATCGCGATCAAGTGCAGCACTGCGTTGGTCGACCCTCCACTCGCACACACCGCAACAATGGCGTTATCGATGGCCTTCCGCGTAAGGATCTTGCTCGGCCGCACATCGTACTTACAAAGTTCCATGATCATGCGACCTGCCTCGCGACTCGCACTCGCCTTTTCTGCAGACATCGCGGGAACGCCTGTCAAATTGAACGGCGAAATGCCAAGAAACTCGCCTGCCATCGCCATCGTGTTTGCCGTAAACTGGCCGCCACACGCTCCCGGTCCCGGACACGCAGCAGCCTCGAGGGCTTCGAGCTGCTCGTCATTGATCTTGCCCGCCGAGTGCGCCCCCATGCCTTCAAAGACGTTAAGGATTGTAATGTCTTTGTGAGTGCCGTCGGGCTGGGCAAGCTTTCCAGGAGCGATCGATCCGCCGTACAGCATCATTCCTGGGATATCCAGCCGGGCCATCGCCATGATTGTTCCCGGCATGTTCTTATCACAGCCAGCTATACAAACAATCCCATCGAAGAGATTGCCACGCGCCACCAACTCGATAGAGTCCGCAATGATCTCACGCGAGATCAAACTTGCCTTCATGCCCTCGGTTCCCATGGTGATGCCGTCCGAGATGGTTATCGTGTTGAACTCCATGGGTGTCCCGCCTGCATCGCGGATACCCTGCTTCACCGCCGCCGCCACTTCACGCAAATGAAAATTGCAGGGTCCAATTTCGGTCCACGTATTGGCAACGCCAATAATCGGCTTGTGTAGATCTTCTTTCGAGAAGCCGACCCCACGCAGGTAGCTACGGGCCGCGGCGCGAGATGGGCCTTCAGTAAGTGGGATGCTGTATCGCTTCGGATTTATCGCGTTGCTCACGTACATACCTTTCGTATTTGTCTTACCTGGTTCTGGGTAGAGACCTACTCGCTCGAATTCTTATGAAACAGTCCGAGGTTGCAACCAGAACTCCGCATCGTGTTGCGCTTCATACAAATCCAGCTCAGTTTCATGCCGCAAGGTGAGCCCGATGTCGTCGAGCCCATTCAGCAGACAGTACTTGCGAAATGGATCTACTTCAAAGGTAGCTTTGAACCCTTCATCATCAGTAACAATCTGTTCTTCGAGATTGATGGTGATCGAGTGCCCTGGACGAGCCATGCTGCGATGTGTGAGCAGATTTACATCTTCCTCTGGCAGCCGCACCAGGACCATGCCATTTTTACCGGCGTTAGAGAAGAAAATGTCTGCAAAGCTTGGAGCTATTACAGCAAGAAAGCCATAGTCGGTAAGTGCCCAGGCAGCGTGCTCGCGTGAGCTACCACAGCCAAAGTTCTTGCCGGCAACCAAGACTCTTGCGCCCTTATATTCCGGCCTATTCAGCACGAATGCAGCATTCAACTCGCCTGTATGAGGACCCTCCTGAATTTGTCGCCAATCAAAGAACAGGAATTCGCCATATCCAGTGCGTTCGATGCGTTTTAGAAACTGCTTTGGAATGATCTGGTCGGTGTCGATGTTCGAAATGTCGAGAGGGACTGCAATCGAAGTAAGGACATTAATGGGTTGCATCGTTCGCTCCAAGAAACTTCCAGTTGCGAATATCTGTGAAATGCCCGGCGATTGCCGCTGCTGCCGCCATTGCTGGGCTTACAAGGTGCGTCCTGCCCCCTCTTCCTTGCCTGCCTTCGAAGTTCCGATTACTTGTAGAAGCGCACCGCTCACCTGGCGAAAGAATATCCGGGTTCATACCGAGGCACATGCTACAGCCCGGTTCTCTCCAGTCGAAACCGGCGTTTGTAAATACCTTATCGAGGCCTTCTTTTTCTGCCTGCGCTTTTACCAACTGCGAACCCGGTACTACCATGGCTCGAACGGTTTTCGCAACGTGATACCCGTGGACGACGGAGGCAGCTGCTCGAAGATCTTCAATGCGAGCATTCGTGCAGGAACCGAGAAACACCGCGTCGATGCTGATCGCCTCAATGGGAGTGCCTGGCCTGAGATCCATATACTCCAGCGCGCGCTCAAAATTCCTCTGGTCTGCTTCGCTGGCTGCGGGGTCAGGCAGTGGCACTCTCGATTCAACACCAGTCACCATGCCAGGCGATGTTCCCCAGCTTACGGTCGGCGTAATCGCGGCTGCGTCAATCTTCAGTTCGCGATCAAAGAGCGCTCCTTCGTCCGTCACGAATCCGGACCAATGTTCCACCGCACGCAGCCAAGGAGTCGCGTCTAAGGTTGGGGACAACGCTGCATTGCTTGGTGAGAACTTGCGACCATCCAGATAAGCAAACGTAGTCGCATCGGGAGCGATCATTCCAGCCCTTGCACCCGCTTCGATACTCATATTGCAGATGGTCATGCGGCCTTCCATGCTCAACGCCCGGATTGCTGCGCCGGCATATTCGATAACGTATCCGGTAGCTCCAGCCGTTCCTATCTCCCCGATGATGTGCAGCACGATGTCTTTGGCCGTGACGCCGAATGGCAGGTCCCCCTCTACGGAGATACGGAATGTCTTCGGTTTGTCCTGTGGCAGCGTCTGTGTGGCCATTACATGCTCGACTTCACTCGTCCCAATACCGAAAGCGAGAGCGCCGAATGCGCCATGGGTGCTCGTATGCGAGTCGCCGCAGACGATCGTCATGCCGGGCTTGGTAAGTCCAAGCTCCGGGCCGATGATGTGAACGATTCCCTGCTCCGGCGACTGAACGTCATATAACTCAACACCAAACTCAGCGCAGTTCTTCCGCAGTGCGTCAATCTGTTTCGAAGCGATCTGGTCCACGATGTGAAGACGATCTTCAATCGACGTCGTCGGCACATTGTGATCTACCGTTGCAACGGTTCTATCCGGCCGACGGAGCTTCCGTCCTGCCAGTCGCAAGCCGTCGAATGCCTGCGGACTCGTAACCTCATGCACTAGGTGCAGGTCGATATATACGATCGACGGCTCGCCATCGGGGGCAGCCACAATATGCTGCGCCCAGACTTTTTCGAAAAGCGTGCGTGGATTGTTCATTGTGCGTCCGTTCTTTGTTGCTTCGGCAGCTTGATTCCGAGCTGGTCAATGGGTACTTCGTGAGGCGTACCATCGGGATCGATGACGATGGCATGGGTAATCTTTTCAACGATGCCCGAGCCGGCAAGTGGCTCCTTGGCCCATCGTGAGATGCTGCGCACAAGCGCTACAGGAATCTGGTTTGATGCGTTAGGCACCAAGCCAAACGCCTGGTTGGTGAACAGCCACAGCGTATATTCAGCATCTGGCTCGCTCGTAGTCTTGCTGTCCCGGATCCAATCGATTGCACCGAAAGCCACCAGATTCTGGGTCCGCGGTGCGGCATTGAGGTCAATCCATAGCAGTCCTCGCGATGGGCAAAAATGAAAGACACAGCCTGTGATCGTGAGATAGCGGTCTTCATCTGCGACCACCTTGCCAGGCACTGATAGAAAGTCCATTGCGGCATCGGCGAGCGGCTTGTAATGTGTGCCCCTCACACCCCAAAAGGATTGCGGCGCCGTCAGGTTTTGCACGAGGAAGGGTCGGAATCGCACATCCTGAATCAAATCATTCTCTCGACCATCTGCTGGCGGCGGACCGTACTGCCACATCCACTCCGCGTCGGAATAATGTTTCTTATCGCGCTTCTGCTTCGCTCCATCAATCTGCGGCGAGTGGAACTGCGCGCATGCAGTCATTGTCGCCAACGCAATTAGCGCTGTTGAACAAACCTGCGAGATGTTGAAGCTAAACCGCATGCATCGCCTGTCTGCGGTCGAAGGATTGCGCAAGTGCCTGATGCACTAGCTTGCCCATTTCCTGGGTGGTAACTGGAGTTTGCCCCGCGCTTTGGCCGCGAGCTATATCTGCAGTGCGGTAGCCTGCGTCAAGCACCTTCACCACGGCCGTCTCAATTGCCGCCGCATCCTGTTCAAGACCCGCCGAGTATCTGAGGATCAGCGCTGCCGTCAGGATCGCTCCAAGCGGATTCGCCTTACCCTGCCCTGCTATATCAGGCGCCGATCCATGGACAGGTTCGTAAAGATTCACCGCGCCGCCGATCGTGGCTGAAGGCAACATCCCAAGCGAACCGGTGATCACTCCAGCTTCATCAGAGAGAATGTCACCGAAGAGATTCTCGGTAAGAACTACGTCGAAATTACGCGGCGTGTTCATGATGTGCATCGCCATTGAATCGACAAGTTGATGTTCAAGCGTTATATCGGGAAAATCTGCAGCTACCTCGATCACGGCAGCCCGCCAGAGCTGCGAAACTTCAAGCACGTTGGCTTTGTCGACGCTCGTAACTTTCTTCCGGCGTTTACTCGCGATCTGGAAGGCAACCTTGGCGACACGAATTACTTCATCTTTCGTGTAGCGCATGGTGTTGATCGCGAGTCCCGTTTCGCGATTCCACTCACGTGGAGCACCGAAGTAAAGACCGCCAAGAAGCTCGCGCACAAAGAGGATGTCGACGCCTTCCGTCACCTCGGGACGAAGAGGCGAGCTTGCCGCTAATGCTTTATAAGCAACGGATGGCCGCAAATTTGCGAAGCCGCCCAGGGCCTGTCTAATTTGCAGAAGTCCGGCCTCCGGGCGCTTATCCGGTGTCAGCGAGTTGAACTTGTTGTCGCCAACTGCACCTAGTAAAACAGCATCGCAATCGAGCGCCGTGTCGAGCGTAGCAGTAGGCAGCGGTGAACCGGTCTCGCTGATCGCAACTCCGCCGATCAGCAGCGGCACGAAGCTGAAATCGTGCCCACCAAACTCCGCGACGGCACGCAGGATACTGGTAGCTTCACTCGTCACTTCAGGGCCAATACCGTCACCGGCGAGCACCGCAATCTTCAATCGCATGAGCTTTCTCTTTCGGACTTAGTGAGTCAGGGTTGGTGCTTTATCGTGAACAAAAAGGCCCAGTAGATCCTGGTCATAGATCAACTTCTTGCGGTCAGCAAGTTCTGTAAACCGGTGATAGACCGTGTCGAGCTGGTCGCGTGTCAGTGGATAGCCCAGCTCCGAGAGTCGCTGCTCCAACACTCTGCGTCCACTGTGTTTGCCGAGTACCAGGTTGGTTGCATTTGCGCCCACAGACTCAGGCGTCATGATCTCGTACGTCAGTGGGTTCGCGAGCATGCCGTGTTGATGAATCCCGGATTCGTGAGCGAACGCATTTGCGCCGACAACCGCCTTATTCGGCGAACAGCCGAAGCTGATCAACTCCGAGAGCATCTGGCTTGTCGGATAGAGCTCCGTCATCACAATGTGGTTGGTGTAGGGAAACTTGTCTCGCCGAACCATCAGCGCGGCTGCAATCTCTTCAAGCGCAGCATTGCCTGCGCGCTCACCGATTCCATTGATGGTGCATTCGACCTGTCGTGCACCGCCCTCTATGCCGGCGAGTGAGTTCGCGACGGCCATGCCGAGATCGTCATGGCAGTGCGTGGAATAGATAACGTCCTCGCTGCCAGCCACCCGCTCGCGCACCATGCGGAAGAGTGCGGTGTACTCTGCGGGCGTGGTGTAACCGACCGTATCTGGAATGTTGATCGTCGATGCTCCGGCTTGTACGGCAATTGCGATCATTTTTACAAGAAAGTCAGGGTCTGAGCGGGTTCCGTCTTCGGTCGAAAACTCAACGTCTTCGGTGTAGCTTCGCGCCAGCTTTACCGATTCAGCTACCTGCTCCAACGCTTGCGTTCGCGTAATTCTGAGCTTCGCTTCAAGGTGCAGGTCGGACGACGCTAAGAACACGTGAATCCTTGAACTGCCCGCTGGTTCAACAGCCTTTGCGGCGGCCTCGATGTCTTCCCGCTTGCACCTTGCCAGCGAGGTGATGCGCGGTCCACGCACCTCTCGAGCAATCTCACGAATCGAATCTGAGTCACCTTTCGAAGCAATAGCAAAACCAGCCTCTAAGACGTCCACTCCAAGCGCTGCAAGTTGATGCGCCATTCGCAGTTTCTCAGCCGGATGCATGGTACAACCCGGCGACTGTTCGCCATCGCGGAGCGTGGTGTCGAAGAAGACGATGTGGCTGGATTCTGGCATGTTGCTTCGATCCTTGTTGCGGGTTCCTAAACTCTAGACCTGAATCATAACGCACGCTTATGATCGTTGACAGCTGCATTACTATTTCTAATCAATGCATTCGTTTCGTTCAGCACCTGCCCAGATCAGAGGCATAAGGAACTTCGTGGACTTGTTTCAGCTTGAAACGTTTCTTGCCGTCGCTGAGGAGCGAAGTTTCTCGCGTGCCGCCGCTCGTCTCCATCGTACGCAGCCTGCGGTCAGTCAGGCCATCTCCAAGCTCGAAGGAGAGCTTGGGGAGGTACTCTTTGAACGATCTTCGCGAGATGGAACATTGACCGATGCTGGCCAGGTTCTGCGGGAGTATGCGCTAAAGCTTTTAAATCTTAGGACAGAAGCCTCCGGAGCACTCGCCGAACTGCGTGAATTGCACAGCGGAAAGCTGCAGCTCGCAGCAAACGAATACACCTGCCTCTACCTTCTTCCACTCCTCGACGAGTTCCGTCGCCAGCATCCGCGTATCAAGGTGGCCGTGCAGCGTTCGCTGGCCAGCCGAATCACCGATGAGGTGTTGCTGCACTCGGTCGAGATCGGAGTGTTGTCCTTCCGTCCAGATGACACGCAGGTGAAATCGACAGTCGTGTATCGCGATGAGATCGTGCTGGTGGTAAATCCTCGACACGCCCTCGCAAGTGAGGACCATGTCTCCATACGCCAGCTTGGAACACAAACGTTCGTCGCTCACAACATTGCGTCACCGCAAAGACAGAAGGTGATCCAGGCCTTCCGTAAGTACAAAACACCATTGCAGATCGGCGTGGAGCTGCCCAGTATCGAAGCAATTAAACGTTTTGTTGAGATGGGCAATGGGGTCGCTCTCGTCCCCGGGCTTACCGTTCGCAAGGAGCTTGCAAACGGCGACCTGGTTCGGGTGCAGGTTAAGGAACTTCAGACCGAACGCAAGCTGCGCCTCGTGTACCGCCGCCATGCCAGCTTGTCCCATGCGGCGCTCGCCTTCCTGCGCATTGTTGAACGCTACTCGGCCACACAGGGCGAGCCCTACAGCTTTCTGCCTGAACGAGGCTGAGATCTATCTTGCCGTTCAGGCGTGCAAAATTCTGGTCGACTGTGCAGAACTTCTGGAACCAAATCACGTCTGTACATGCAGAACGACCAGCCCGGAGATTCCAGCCGGATCGCCGCACGACCGAAAGAAGCCGCAATGAAGATCATGATGAACCTTGCTACAAATCGGATGCGCTGTACGGCGCTCGCACTCTGCGCCTTCGCAGTTGGCACTACACCAATGTGGTCGCAAACCACGCAGGATGCCACGCCTCCACCTACGCAGAATGATGGTGGAGCGCCGCAGCATGGCGACATGCAGCACATGCGGGAACATCATATTGAGATGATGACCAGGCATCTGGGTCTGTCTCCCGACCAGGTCACCCAGGTAAAGGAGATTGACAGAGACGGCATGACGCAGATGATGGCACTTCATCAGGACACGTCGACTCCGCGGGCCGACAAGCGCGAGAAGATGAAGACCATCCACGACGCTGAAACCGCGAAGATCCGGTCGATCCTCACGGACGATCAGAAGCCGAAGTTCGATGCAATGGTCGCGCGCGAACACGAGCGTATGGAGCATCGCCGTGACGGCCAGGGCCGCCCAAATGATGCACCTAGCCCACCGCCGGCTTCCTAAGCTGACGCACTTCGCGCCGTATGCCCTTCCCAGGACACTCACGGGCCAGCAAACCAATCCCTGCTGGCCCGTCTTTGCGTTCGCAGATTGTCGCGCCCGGACCCCTTGTTCCTGTTCCTACGGTTACAATTGGTGCAGTGACATTGGTTGCAGTCGGTTCTATGGCAAAAGCTGCATGGCGGGCTGTATGGCGGGTCGCAGATGTTCAAGGGGTTTGGAGAAGAATGAAGAAGACGATGTTGTTGGGTGCTCTACTTTTGTCGGCAGCTGCCGGCTTTGCACAGGAGAGCCGTCAGGATGTAAGCATCAGCGCCTCCGGTAACTTTTCTCCAACGATCCATGGGGCCACCGGGACTTTTGTCACACCTAATACCACGCTCGGCGCGCTTGTGAGCTACCGTTATCTGCTCACTCCCCGTAGCGGTATCGAGGCCAATTACGGTTTCACCCAGAACACTCCTGTCTATACCGTGCCCGGCACCATCGTGAATCAGATACACACCCGTCAGCAGGAATTCAGCGCCGCGTACGTCTACACCCAAACCTATAAGCGCTACAACCCTTTCATCGAGGGCGGTGTAGGCGCGATGTTCTTCTCTCCACTCAAAGACGACCAGACGCAGAATCTCGATGTCAAGCGGACGACTGCACTTGGTGCAATCTTTGGCGCAGGCGTAGCGTACGAGTTGAGCCCAAGTTTCGACATCCGCGCCGAATACCGCGGTTTCCTGGCGAAGACGCCTGATTTTGGATATGAGCCTTTCACCACGAATCGTTATCGCGTTATCTCCATGCCGACAATTGGTGTCGCCTACCACTTCTAAAAAAGAATGAGTGTTCGTAACGAGCTCCGGCCAGCAGCCGGAGCTTTTTCATTGAACGCAGCAAATATTTTTGACGTGAATCTCCCTTACTCTTGTTACATGCCTCTCACGCCCACATTGCAAGGCGATCGCATCCGCCTGGAGCCTTTATCGCTTCAATATCTGCCCGCGCTTGAAGCGATCGCCCTTGATCCCCTCTCGAAGCCTGCAATCTGGCGCTACATGGTGCATTGGCCGCAGAATGTTACTGACCTAAGGGACTGGGTAGACGTTGCACTTAGGGCTGAGCGCGACGGCACGACAATGCCTTGGGTGACGATCATCAGGTCGGTCGACGCGCCGGAACCAGACCGTGTCATTGGCAGTACCCGTTTCTTCAACCTGGACGCCGCGAACAAAACAGTAGAACTTGGCCATACCTGGATCGCCCCAGCATTTCACGGGACCCGGGCGAATACAGAGGCCAAATTTCTCCAACTTCGTTACGGTTTCGAGGAGTTAGGCTTGAACCGGGTGAGCTTTAAGACGCATCATGAAAATTTACGCTCGCAGGCTGCAATTCGCGCCATCGGCGGCGTATACGAAGGAACCTTTCGCCGACACTTGATTATGCCCGATGGTAGCCGCCGTGATAGCTGCTTCTTCAGCATCATTCGAGATGAATGGCCTGAGGTCAAAGACATGCTGCAGCGGCGGCTTAGCGCCCCGACGCCGCGGCCCTAAGCGGAAGCAATCGACACCAACTGCGGCTCGTCATCCATTGTCCGCTTCAACTGTCCACACGCAGCAAAGATGTCCCGGCCACGCGGCCGCCGGATGTAGGTTGGCAGACCGCCGCTGATCAGGGTCGCCTGGAAGAGCGTCACATCCTCTGGCGCAGGCTGCGAGTAAGCGATACCCGGACCGGGATTCCAGACGATCAGGTTAATCTTCGCCTTCAAGCCACGCAGAAGTTCAAGCACCTCGCCCGCATGCACTAGCTGGTCGTTAACACCTCCCAGCAGAACGTATTCAAACGTCACATATTCGCGCTTACCCAGCGGGATTGTTGCAACCGCGTCGAGCAGCGCTGCAATGTTCCATTTACGAGTGATCGGCATGATCTCAGCACGAACGGAATCATTGGAAGCATTCAGTGACAATGCCAGTTTCGGTCGCACCGGTTCCTGCGCAAATCGCCGAATGGCGGGCTCTATGCCGCTTGTAGAGACAGTCATTCGTGATTCCGGGATACCCATCGCCCCACTCAGAAGACGCACACTGGCCATGAACGAGTCATAATTCAGGAACGGCTCGCCCATACCCATGAAGACAAGATTGATGCGGTCCTGCCCTACCCTGATCTGCTGCCTCGCGAGTACGGCAGCGACCTGCCCCGCGATCTCGCCCGCAGTAAGGTTGCGCTTGATGCCGAGCTTGGCAGTGAGGCAAAACTGGCAATTTACGGCGCAGCCGACCTGGCTCGAAATGCAGATGGTGGCGCGGCGATAACCATTCTTTTCAAGGGTGCCGACATCCCGCCAGCGCTTGCGCCCGGCGCTTTGTTCAAGCTTCCCCAATTCTGGTTCTGAGACTTCGGAGTTCACTGATCTCAGCTGAATCGAATCGACCTCACCCGCCTCTTCTTCTGCAGCATCGCTCCCGTCGCCTCGCTCGCCGCCGTCACCTTCGGGCATCCATACTGTTTCTACGGTTTCGCCATCCGCCATGCGCATCAGATAGCGCTCCGTGCCATCGATCGATTTTGCGGTCTGCACCACCTCCGGCCGCCCTACGGCAAAGCCTTCGAGCGCCAGTCGCTCTCGTGCTTCTAACGACAGCGTGGTGATGTCCTCAAGCGACGAGACGCGTCCGCGATACAGGGCTTCGAAGATCTGGGCAGCGCGGAACTTCTGCAGGCCGAGCTCCGTCACGAGCGTCTGCAACTCCACTAGCGTCTTACCAAACAGCGCCGCATTTTCTTTGATGAACATCGTTTACCAGCTTTAAGTTTACCGGCAAACCAGGCGATTGCTTGGCTTTCATGTGCTCGGACATCTGACTTGATCCAACGCTTCTTTGTGAAACAATAGGAGTTATATGTCTGCAACGCTCACGCCACCGGTCGTCACCGCCGCTACGCCTCGCAATATCCGTCGCACCGTTCTTCCCAATGGGCTGCTCGTTCTTACCGAGAGCATCCCCCACGTACGTAGTGTTTCTATGGGTGTTTGGGTCAACTCAGGATCACGCGACGAAACACCTGCGCAAAACGGCATTTCCCATTTTGTCGAGCATATGGTCTTTAAAGGGACCACCTCCCGCTCGGCTTCGCAAATCGCTCGAGAAGTTGATACGATTGGTGGGAATCTTGACGCTTTCACTGGAAAAGAAACAGTTGGTTTCACCATTAAGGTTCTGGACGAAAACCTAGACCCGGCGCTGGACGTTCTTTCGGATCTCGTTCTACATCCAAAGTTTACGCCTGAAGATCTGGCACGCGAACAAGGTGTGATCCTGGAAGAGATCAAGATGGATGAGGATAATCCTGACTACCTTGTTCATGAGATCTTTTGCCAGAAGTTTTGGAAGGATGATGCGCTTGGTCGACCTATTCTGGGCACAGTGAAGACGGTCTCCAGCTTCGACCAGCAAACGGTCTTCGATTTCTACGCCAGCCGTTTCACACCGAGCAATATGGTGTTCTCCGCTGCCGGCAACCTCCACCATGACCACTTTGTCGACCAGGTTCAGCAGCAGTTCAGCTCCCTCGCTGCGAGCACAGATCACCCCTTCGTACGCCAGGAGGCCTCGCCTGCGACGCCCCACATCACTTTGAAGCGAAAGAGATCGCTCGAGCAGGTACAGTTCTGCCTTGGCGTTCCGGCACCTAAAGTGACAGATGAAGGCCGGTACGGGATCTATTTGCTGAACACAATGTTAGGCGGCGGGATGAGCAGCCGCCTCTTTCAGACGGTCCGCGAAGACCAGGGTCTCGCCTATTCCATTTATTCGGAGATGAATCCTTTCCGCGATACCGGCTCCTTATGTGTCTACGCGGGAACTTCAATCGACAAGACTGAACGTGTACTTCGGCTCACCCTCGACGAACTTCGCCGTCTCAAAGAGGAGATGGTGAGCGAGGCCGAGTTGAAGCGCGCAAAAGATCAGCTCAAAAGCAATATAGTGCTGGGCCTCGAAAGCTCTTCAAGCCGGATGGCGAACCTTGCGCGTCAGCAGATGTACTTCGGACGATTCTTCGGTGTCGACGAAATTACCGAGCAGATCGAGGCGGTATCGCCGGCCCAAATTCAGGTAGCAGCCCAACAGCTCTTCCGGCCCGAACTGATGGCGCTCACCCTGCTTGGTAACCTTGGAAGCCTGAAAATCGAACGTGAGCATCTGGCCTGTTGATGTACGTTGCTGATAGAGTTTTTGCAGGAAACGCCGCGCCGACCCTGGCACGGGACTACATCTGGAGATCGACAAGAGGAACAATGACCAGCCCAATCCAGACCCAAAACGTCTCATCGATACCGAATCATGATGAAGGCTTTACGCTGATCGAACTGCTTATTGTCATGTCCGTCATGCTCGTTCTGATGACTCTTGGCATCCCGCAACTTCTGAAACTCCGCAAATCGGCAAATGAGAACTCTGCAATTCAATCACTCGCTACGATCTACAACGCAGAGATCTCCTATAACTCCTCCTATTCGGCAAATGGCTTCGCCTGCACACTCCCTGCGCTCGGGGGCGATCCAAAGGCTGGTGCACCCTCCGCTCAGTCTGCGCAACTCATCGAGAATGCACTTTCTACCGGCCAAAAGGCGGGATATACCTACGCGATCACGTGCGGATCGAAGATCACGGTGAATAACCAGGATAGCTATAGCTCATTCGAACTGACAGCAGTTCCGCAATCTGTAGGTAAAACCGGCGATCGTGGCTTCTGCGAGGACGAGAACAAAACTGTCCGTTACGATCCCGCAGGCGGCACCAACTGCACTCAAGCAATCCAGTAGTGCGCCTCGCTAAGCTTCTGCTTCCGGCCATTGGTCTGGTCGTAGTTGCAGTTTCTGCTGGCCAGTCGATCCTTGGTGCGCAAACACCTGCGACCAACACAATCATCCGCAAGGTAGATGATCACTACAACCATCTCGCATCGCTCACGACGAACTACACCGAGCACTACGCTGGTATGGGCCTTGACCGAACGGAGACGGGAACTCTGCTCCTCAAAAAGCCTGGGCGCATGCGATGGAACTACAGTGCGCCTGCAGGAAAAGTCTTTATTCTCGACGGCAAGTTTGGTTGGTTCTACACTCCGGGCGATACGCAGGCGACACGCATCCCTGCCAGGAGACTGGATGACCTGCGCTCACCCCTGCGCTTTCTTCTGGGACACACGCAGCTTCAAAAAGAACTCGACAACATTGCTGTGGTGCCGGACGGAGCGAATTACCGCATCTCCGGCGTGCCTAAAGGCATGGCACAGCGCGTAAAGCTTCTCACGCTTTCCGTGACGCCGTTGGGCTTGATCGAGAGGATGCGGCTTGAAGAGGTCGATGGCTCTGTGACGGAGTTCGTCTTTACTACGATGAGGGAAGGCGGCTCAATCCCGAATGAAACCTTCGACTTCAAACCACCGCCGGGCGTAGTTGTTGTGGATGGCTTGCCGCCGATCTAAAGCAGAGGCTTGCTTCGCAAAAGCAGACATCTGACGGTCGGGGGCATTCCCGCCGATAACTCGGTTATGACACACCTGCACGTTGAAGAACTACGCGAAACAATCAATCCAGAAGCCACCGTACTCAGACCATGCTGCAAGGCATAACCTCGCTGCTGCGGCGCACGTTTGCAGCCAGCCACGATGAGAAGCCCAGGCAACTTGCAGGCTGTGCCGCCGAGCTTGCAAGCCTCAGCGCTGGCCTCCTCAGAAGTTCAACGGAGGTAACGCGCAAATCCATTGAGCAACAGGCGCGAATCGCCGAACTGGTCTCTGTCGAGGAGCGCATCCGCAACTTCGCTGAGCTGAACGCAAGCAGCAGCCAGGAGATCGCTGTCAGAACCTCAACCCTCGTACATGATGCTGATAGCGCCATTCAGATGGTCACCCTGACGGCTCGCGATATGCAGGAGCTGGCCCAAACTGTATCTGCCGGGGCCGAGTTGATGAAGTTGTTTGCCGACCGGGTAGCCGAAGTAGACAGTGTGGTGACAATCATCGGGGAAATTGCGCGAGAGACAAACCTGATCGCCTTGAACGCAGCGATCGAAGCGGCAAATGCCGGCAAGAAAGGAGATGGCTTCAACATCATCGCGCAAGAGATCCGGCTGCTCGCTGAACGAACCGGTAAATCTACCGTGGACCTTGGCAACCGAACCGAGCTGATGTGCCTTGCCGCTCGAGACGTTGAAGGAGCTCTACACAAGAGCGAAGCCTCAGTCGAGCAGACGATTAAGCAGACCCGCAACGTCGAGCGATCATTTCAGCAACTGCGAGACACGGCAAGTTACATCCAAAACGTGTCGGCCGAAGTATCCGTTGGTTCGGGTCGTCAGTTAGAGCTGGTCCATCGCGTGACGCTCAACCTGGCGACGATCGATACAATTGCGCACAGTTGCATCGACGATGCGGATGATTCGGCAGAGACAAGCGTAGCCATGGCAGGTTGCCTGCATCTGCTGCAAAATAGGCTGGGCGTATCGGCTTCTGAACTCGGAGACGGGCAGCGTGGCTTGGATCTCAATGTTGATGGCAACTTACACGACAGAATCGCAACGTATCAACCCAGGGTTGATAGTGCTTTGGAAATGCTAGGCGCACGCTGTGCCGAGGCAGGCGAGCCACATCAAGCACTCAAAACGCTTATCCCGACTTCGCACTCGGTCCTTCATTTTGGGGTGTTCGACGCGGCAGATTCAGACCCGTGGCTCAGGGTGATCCAGGACGCAACCAACTGCACCGCAAGCATCTTTGTCGTTTCGGAACCAACCAACGAGTTGCGCCACTTCTTTTCCGTCGCAACAAACGCAAGGCAAGGTAATGGGCAGCCCGTGAGAGGTGCAGTGCTTAGTCCTAAGAGCATTGCTGCGCGCAAACTACTCGCAGGGCAGACGCATCGCGGAGTGTCGTTCATTCTAGGAAGACCAATCCTCTTGGCGTGTGAACCCATATTCACTCTTTCTGGGGATGTGATAGGTGCTCTGTACATTGCTCATGCGCTGTGATTCAGGTCACCCATGGTCACCGTCTAACCTCGCTGAGTGTTCTGCCGATAACACCTTTGTAGCGATCCGCGTCGCACATCGAGAATCCTCCTATGTCTGAAGTTGACACGACTGCCGATCTCAATGCCCCGATTCCTCTAGACCTCCTCTCTGAGGATCTGCGTTGCGGAAAATATGTGATCTTTCGCCTTGCTCATGGTGAGTATGGGATTGCGATCGAGAACGTTCGCGAGGTGCTGGAGACGCTCGACATCACCACGGTTCCACACTCCCCTGCATGCATCGCGGGCGTAATCAATCTGCGCGGCAGTGTCGTTCCCGTCATCGATCTTCGCCGCTCGTTAGAGTTACCGGCAGGGCCGCTCACCGGAAAGTTCTGCATCATGGTGATATGGGCTACGCTTGGCTCGACCGATAAGGTGCTTGGCATTGTCGTTGATGAGGTGCTTGAAGTTCTCAAGCTAAACTCCTCCGACTTTTTGGGATCACACGCTCTTCAGAAAACATTCGAATTCGGTGAACTGAAGCCGGCGTCCTGCTTTATCGGTGTTGCTCAAGTGCGCGGCAAGTGCAAGCTGCTTCTAAACATTCGCGACTTGCTCGCCTATCTGAACCTGAACCCATCGAAGGCTCTCCCCGTAACGGCCTGAATGAACATCAATCTCCGAGCTTTACCAAACGCGCTTATCGACCGACGATTAGCCAGAATGAAGAAGGCATCCTCATGCTGGAACTAATTGACAGCCTCGCCGCGACAAACACACCCGACACCTCTGGTTTAAGTGCCTTTGCTGCTGATCCCGAAATGGTCGCTGAGTTCGTCACCGAGTCGCGCGAACACCTCGTAGATGTAGAACAGCGCTTGCTGTTGATCGAGAAAGACGCCTCTGACCTCGAATCAGTGAACTCAGTCTTTCGTGGCATTCACACGATTAAAGGTCTAGCAGGATTTCTTGAACTGAAGTCGATCCAGAGTATTGCCCACGAAGTGGAAACGCTGCTGGATCATGCTCGGTCTCAGCGTCTCATTCTCACGCCGCCCCGCGTTGATGTTTTACTTGGAGCTGTCGACTACCTCGCAGTTGAGATTACGCGCGTCCAGCGTCAGGCAGCGGGAGAGGTCGATAGGCCACCAGCAAGCAATGCTGATCTTCTGCTGAGTCTTGGGGCCGTCGCCAAAGAAGCGACTCTGCTGGTAGAGGTCGATCCGCGAAAGATTGTGGATCAGCACACGGCCACCTCTCAGCAGACAAAACTGCCAGTTGCCGCAACTCCAACGCAGGCAATCGGCGAGGATAAAAGACAACAGCCAACATCCGGCCACGCGGATGACTCTACCGTTCGAATCGAGACCGCAAAGCTGGACCGGCTTATGGATGCCGTTGGAGAGTTGGTCATTGCACAGACCCTCGTCAGCCATAACCAGCAAGTCGCAGCACTCAGAGACCCTCGCCTTCTCAGCGATCTCGCACTGCTTCACCGCATCACGGAAGAAATTCAGCGGACTGCGACAAGTATGCGCATGGTGCCTATCAGGCTGCAGTTCCAGAAGACCGCGCGACTGGTCCGCGAGCTGTCACGCCAGGTCGGCAAACAGGTATTACTCAGCACTATCGGCGAAGACACTGAACTCGATAAAACGATTACAGAAGAGCTTGCCGGGCCGCTGCTGCATATGGTGCGTAACTCCATCGATCACGGCATCGAGGGTCCGCAAGAACGCATTCTGGCTGGTAAGGAACCCACAGCACAGATCAGGCTTGCGGCTTACCACGAAGCTTCGCAGGTAGTGATCGAGATCTCCGACGATGGCCGTGGTCTTAATCGCGAAAGAATCTTAGCGAAGGCCGTCGATCGAAACCTCATTCCACCTGGAGCCCAGCTTTCTGACATGCAGATCTTTCAACTCATCTTCGCACCCGGATTCTCTACAGCCGAAAAGGTGACCGAGATATCCGGCCGAGGTGTGGGTATGGATGTCGTGCAACGACACGTGCAGCGCCTGCGCGGGCGCATTGAGATCGAATCGAGGATGGGGTTCGGAACTACTTTCTTCCTCAAGTTCCCTCTAACGTTTGCGCTGATCGAAGGACTAGTCGTGTTGGTGGGCGATAGCAGCTATATCCTGCCGATTACGTCAGTCATTGAGATCTTCTGCGCCACCGAATCACAGATCTCTTCAACCATCTCCGGCGATGAGACAGTCAGGCTGCGCGGAGAGGAAGTCCCTGTCATTCGCTTGCATGACCGCTTCCAAATCAAGCCTCGATCCACCAATGTGGCTGACGGAGTTCTAGTGATCACCGAGGCTCATGGCAAGCGATTCTGCCTCTTTCTCGACGAGATGCTTGGAAAGCAGGAGATCGTCGTCAAGAGTCTTGGGTCCGCTTTCAAACAATCAAAAGAGTTGATGGGTTGTGCCATTCTCTCAGACGGACGCATCGGTCTGATTCTTGATGTGAATGGCATCATGCGTTGACTCAGCCTGCCGATACTTCAGTCAAGGAGAACTTCCATGCGGGGATCCATTTTGATTGTCGATGATTCGGCAATGATGCGGAAGATTATTCTTCGAGCCCTTACCCTGGCCGGCCTTGAGTTTCAGAGGGTCATTGAGGCGGGCGACGGCGCCGAGGCGCTGGAGATCCTAAAGGTGCAAACGGTCGAGCTCATTATGTGCGATATCAATATGCCCGTTATGAACGGTCTTGATATGTTGAAGAACTTGCGTGCGCTGAACCTTGCAGTTGATGTACCCATTGTGATGGTGACCACTGAAAGCAGCTCTGAACATGTCCGCCAGGCTGTCGCTGTCGGTGCGAGCGGGTATATCCGCAAGCCTTTTACTCCGGATCAGGTAAAGCAGAAGGTGATCCCGCTACTGGCAGCCTAGATATTAATACTTTCAATCCATCACTACTGAGAACCCACCATGGCTGAAACGAACCTCGCTGAGGTTGTTCCATCACCGCAGCTTGACATCTTCTCTGAAGGAAATCTGCAGCTTCTTGACGAGACGGTACGCGAAGTCTTTAGTGTTCAGTTTGGTATGGATGTCTTGCTGTGCGTACGAGCAAACGCAACGAACGATACAGCGGCTCGGCGCAACGAACAAACCGCACTTATCGGATTTGCCGGTGCATTAACGGGAATGTGCGAGCTCAGGCTCAGCATTGCTGCCTCGGTGGCCGTTACCCAGGCTATGCTCCCCGACACCGTCATTGTAGAAGGAAGCGACTGGATTTGTGACGCCGTTGGCGAGCTCTGTAATTTACTCGCTGGAGGCTGGAAGAACCGTTTGCCGCAGCTTGGAGCTGGTTGTTCGCTCACCCCTCCTACCGTTATCGCTGGCGAGCAATACGAGGTCCATAGACCGGCTAGTCTTCAATCAAATCGTCGAACGTACTCCTTCGGTGGGCAGCATTTGCTTGTGCTTACCTTAATCTACGATCCAGAACAGGTTCTTCAACGCAAGTAGATCACTCCGCCTTTCATTACGAACTTCACTGACTTCATGACCTTGATGTCTTCAGTCGGGTTACCCGGCACAGCTAAGACATCTGCGTAATATCCCGCTTTAAGCTGTCCGAGCTGGCCCTCCCACCCGAGTAGCCTTGCACCGTTCAGCATGTCTGCCTGCAGCACATCCAATGGCTTCATTCCATACTCAACCATAAGTTCCAGCTCTCTTGCCTGCGTTCCGTGAGGAAATGGCCCAACATCGCTTCCAACAGCCATCGGAACACCGGCGGCAAGTTGCTTCTTGAACTCCGCAGCGTGGAGTGCTTGAAGTTGCCGTTCCAACGCGGCACGCTCTGGTGAAGCTATATGCGCGGCAAAGTATTCGGTAATTGCAAAGGTCGGTACGGCGAAGATCATCTTCGCCTTCATCGAGGCCATTGTTTCCTCGCTAAGTTGATACGCATGGTCAACGGAGACGACTCCCGCCGCGACCGCATATCCGGTCCCTGGTTCAGCGGTTGCATGAACGGCAACGTGCGTTCCTTGCCTTCTCGCCTCGCCAACTGCTGCGGCGAGTTCAGCTTCCGTGTATTGGTATGGCGCTCCAAAAACTCCATCAACGAGTCTATCCTTACCCGTTTCGTAGATCTTGATGAAATCGGCTCCTCCCTTCATCTCCTCGCGCACTACCCTCACCAGATCGTTCGCCGAATCTGCATAGGTCGCATTTGAAAGCACTTTCTGCTCCGGGTTGAAGCCGATTGCGTCTTCATGCCCACCGGTAATGTCAATGGCATTTCCACATATACGCATCCTCGGCCCAGGAATTACGCCTGAGTCAATTGCATTCCTCACTGCTGAATCAGCTGATTGCGCGCCTTCCGTGCCCATGTCACGCTCGGCCGTGAACCCTGCCATCAGGTCAGCCTTGGCAGCGCTTGCTGCGATCAACGTGCGCTGCGGAACACTTTCTTCGATGGTCTGGAGGTCCTCATCGCCGGGATGCAAAAACAGGTGCACATGCGCATCAATCATCCCAGGCATCAGCGTCTTATCACCCAAGTCGATCACCTCTGCACCTGCGGGCCGAGTTACCTTCGAGCCCACTTCGGCTATACGGTCGCCACGCACCAGCACTTCGCCCGGTGCTGTGATGTTCCCAGTCGCAACATCGAGCAGCCGCGCAGCATGCAACACGACGATCTGCTTCGGCTCCGCCAACTGTGCGGCTGCACTTGTCGCCACCAAGAGAAATCCACTCAAAGCAGAATAGATCAGAAAAGAAGTTTTCATAGTTAGAGCAGAATACCGTGAAGTCTCTGCGCTTACTCGAACACCGGCGTAAGTAGGCGCACCAGCTGCTCTGGTTCAGCCAGAAAAGCATCGTGTCCATGCACGGACGCCATCTCGCGATAGTCACAGCGCGCGCCTGCGGCCTTGATGATGGCTGCCAGCGAGCGGATATCTTCGGGAGGAAACAGCCAGTCCGTTGAAATGCCGACGAGCGTCAGGTGGGCCGAGATCCTGGCATACGCCGTGAAGGGCGATTGATGCGCTCGCACAGGATCGAACGTGTCCATCGTGCGCGTAATCGCGATGTAAGAGTTTGCGTCGAAGCGACCGGGGAAACGCTCTCCCTGGTAGTCCAGATACCCTGCTACGTCAAAGCGGCCATTCTGTCCCGCCGCAGTAGAAATCCAGGGGTTCTCCTCACCATGCCGATTCGGCTTGCGATTGAAGCGCTGCTCGAAAAGCGGCACAGATTTGTAGCTGATAATGCCAAGCGACCGTGCCAGGGCAAGTCCCGCGCGCGGACCGTCACCCTGCTCGTAATAGCCTTCATGCCACGCAGGATCGATCATGATCGCCTGTCGCTGCAGATGATTCAAGCCCAGCCCCATCGCTCCAAGCGGAGCAACGCCTATGCTGATCGCGCGGGTGACGCGATCCGGGAAAAGAATTGCCCACTCCAGCACCTGCATGCCGCCAATAGAAGCGCCGATCGCGAGCTTCAACCGTGCGATGCCAAGCGATGCGATCAGCTTCGCTTGTACCCGCACGATGTCCCGCACGTTGATGAGTGGAAACGTGGGCCCGTAAGGTTTGCCCGTCTCAGGATCGATCGATTGCGGGCCCGTAGAGCCGTAGCACGACCCAAAAATGTTTATTCCAATAACGCAGTCGTGGTTAAGATTGAGTAGCCCGCCTGACAGAAAAAGCTGCGGCCACCACTCTGCGACCTGTGCCGACCCTGATAAAGCATGGCAGACCAGTACGGCATTGTCCCGCGCTGCGTTCAAATGCCCATAAACGGCGTAGTGCAGCTTCGGATTTTCCAAGATTTCGCCACTCTCGAGCGGGAGGACTTCATCAAGTACGAAATCCCCCTCGAACGTGGGCGACGGAGGCGTGCCGCTACTCATCGAGCGATCAATTCGGCTTCTGTGACAAGTTCCGCTGCGCTCGCAACGGCAATCGCCTGGTCAAGGTCCTCAATGATATCGCGAATATCCTCAATGCCTATTGAGAGCCGTACCAGCTCTGGAACCACACCGGTAGTGGCCTGCTCCTCAACAGTAAGCTGCGAGTGAGTAGTAGATGCAGGATGGATGACCAGCGACTTTGAATCGCCAATGTTTGCCACATGCGAGAACAGCTTGAACGCGTCGATAACCTTCTTACCCGCCTCATAGCCGCCCTTGATTCCGAAGGTCACGAGCGCGCTCTGCCCATCGGACATGTACTTTTGAGCACGGTCGTAGAAGCGGCTTGATTTCAAGCCCGGATAATTCACCCACTCCACGCCTGCATGCGACTGAAGATGCTTTGCGACGGCGAGCGCGTTCTGCGAGTGCCGCTCCATGCGCAGGTGCAGTGTCTCTGTACCCTGCAGCAACAGAAAGGAACTGAAAGGTGAGATGGCCCCACCCGTATCCCGCAGGCCCTGTACGCGAGCTTTGATAATGAACGCGATTGGCCCAAACGCTTCGACATAGGAGAGGCCGTGATACGAAGGATCGCCTTCGACGAAGTCAGGAAATCGTCCCGAAGCTTTCCAGTCAAAGCGTCCGGCATCGACGATCACACCGCCGATTGTTGTCCCATGCCCTCCAATGAACTTGGTCGCAGAGTTAATGACAATGTCCGCTCCCCACTCAATCGGGCGAACCAAAGCTGGCGACGCAGAAGTATTGTCGATCACAAGCGGTAGCCCATGCTCATGAGCAATTGCGGCCAGCTTTTCGATGTCTACTATATCGAGCTTCGGATTGCCAAGCGTCTCAGTGTAAACCGCCTTCGTTTTCGAATTGATCGCTGCACGCAGACTCTCGTAATCATCAGCATCGACAAAGCGTACGGTAATCCCCTGCCTCGGCAGCGTGTAGTGAAACAGGTTGTAGGTACCGCCATACAGTGAAGTCGTAGAAACAATTTCGTCACCGGCGCTGGCGAGCGTCTGGATCACAAGCGTCTCGGCCGCCTGGCCCGACGCCGTCGCCAACCCTGCAACTCCACCTTCAAGGGCAGCAATGCGCTTTTCGAACACATCGGTAGTGGGGTTCATGAGACGCGTGTATACGTTGCCAAACTCCTTTAGGCCAAAGAGACGTGCGGCATGGTCGGAATCATCAAACGTGTAGGAAGTCGTCTGGTAGATAGGCACCGCGCGAGACTTGGTTACGCTATCAACGATCTGGCCTCCGTGGATCGCCAGCGTGGCAAACTGTTGCTGTGGTGCCGCTGCTTCTGACATCGATGCTCCTCCCAGGTTCTATTGTTTCGTAAGATGCTGCGTACATAAAAATGCCCGCTCTCCAAAAGGAGCGGGCGGTCTGGAAAGTTGTCTCTTGTACGACTATCGCAATCGACCCATCCCACACCGCCCCGCCAAGCCACTACACGGGGGTGGACACGTCATCGCCAACGCAATCGGGAGGGTACTGCAATTCATCCCGCAAGTATGCTCCAGCCAGCAGCTTGATTGCAACCGGCTCGGAGCAATCAGCCGCGTTCATAGTGGAAATGCAGCTCCTGCTCGCTCGACACCGGGGTACCGTTCCTTGTAGCAGGGCTGTACGTCCACGTACGAACCTCCGCAATCACTTCATCATCGATGGGATGTCCCAAACCTTTCAGCAGCGTCAGGTCTGCGATTTTGCCGTGTACATCGATTACCGCATTTAGAACCACATCGCCCTGTGTTCCAGGTGGCAGAGTCGACAGGTCCGGCTTGGGGTGCGGAAAGTAAGTCAGCTGCGCCATGTTTATTTCGCCATCGCCCAATCCGCTTTGTGCCGTGTTGCCCGCGCCTCGCTCTACATTCCGGGCGACCACCTTCTCCGGTGCGGTCTTCGCTTGTACAGCGGGTGCCTTCGTCTCTAGCTTCGGGCTGTCCGTAACCTTCGACGCGAGTTCACTCGCTGCATGCTCTGGACTACCCGCTGCATAGTAGGTCAGCAGCCGAACGCCATCTTTCGCTCCTGGTAATTTGTAGGCCGCAATCTTCGGAGCGCGCTGGAACGCTCCCAGCGCGACCAGCAAAAAAATGCAATGTACAGCAACCGAACTTGCACCTTGCCGCAGACGGAATCGCTCTGTCCCCACAATCGCATTCGTCAGATTCATCAGGGCTTTGCTCCCGGTCGCTTTCCTGTAAGACTCATCACAAGCCCCAGCGCTTCCTCAACATGCATTTAGATCTCTTCTAACCTGCTTTTTCTGTCAGTTCCGCCCACCGTGCGTACAGCGCATCGGCCGACTCCTGCGCCTTCTCCATCTCGGCGAGGGCTGCCGTCAACCTTATCGAGTCGACCGCAACGTCATTGTCGTCGAGCAACTCGCGTGCGGCCTGTAACCTGTCCTCCGCCGCATCTACCGCAGCCTCGATACCGGCGTACTCGCGAGCCTCCAGATACGACAGCTTCTTCTTTCCGCCTGCTGCAGTCGGCTCAGGAGCGCTCAACGCTGCCACTGCTGTTCCTGCAGCGCCTGGCGCAATCGAAGCCGCGATGACCTCTTCACCCTTGATCCCAGCCCCTTGTTCCCATTGCGAGTAGTCGGCAAATCGCTGCGCGCCGCCGCGACCATCCAGTCCGAGCACCGTAGTTGAGACACGATCGAGCATGTAGCGATCGTGCGTCACCAAGACCAATGCGCCGGTGTATTCCAGCAGGCTTTCCTCAAGAATCTCGAGTGTGGCAATATCCAGATCGTTCGTCGGCTCATCGAGCAGCAGCAGATCCGCTGGCTCCAGCATCAGCTTTGCAATCAGTACACGTGCCCGCTCGCCACCAGAAAGACGCTCTACCGGTTGATTCAGCTGCTCGCTCGTAAACAGGAACTTGGTCGCGTAACTAGCCACATGAACTACGCGGCCCTGGTAGACGACCGAATCCGAGTCAGGAGCAAGCGCCCGACGTAAGGTCAAACTTTCGTCAAGCTCCCTCGTCTGGGAGAAATAAACAATCTTGAGCGAAGCCGCAAGCTTCAACGTCCCCGCCAAAGGCTGTAACTCGCCCGTAAGCAGACGTAGCAGCGTTGTCTTTCCGCTTCCGTTCGGCCCAACAAGGCCAACGCGCATTCCTGATGTGATAAGGAAGTTCAGGTCCTCAACAATCTTCCGATCACCCAGCACGACGCTGACACCTTCCATCTCCACCAGCCGCTTGGTCTGCCGCTCGGTGGCTGAAAAGTCGATTCCCGCGCTCGCAGTCTGCGTCCGAGAGTTGACCTCCTTCAACTGTCCAATTAACTCCTGTGCGCTGTCGATACGCGCCTTCGACTTGGTTGTTCGCGCCTTTGGCCCGCGTCGCAGCCAGTCGGTCTCGATCTTTACGCGGTTCTTGAGCGCATCCTGCAGCTTCGTCTGCGCCTCCAAATACTGCTCTTTACCTTCAAGAAACTTGCTGTAACTTCCCTTCACCCGTAGCAGGCCGTCCGCATAGACGCGGTTCAGTTCCACCATCTCCTCGGCCGTATTTTCCAGGAAATATCGATCATGCGAGACCATCACGACAGCCGAGTCGGTCTCTTTCACGATCTGCTCCAGCCACGCAATACCCGCCAGATCAAGATGGTTTGTAGGCTCATCGAGCAGAAGCACATCAGGCTTGGTAACGATTGCTTCAGCGATCGCAAGTCGCTTCCTCCAACCTCCTGAGAGCCTCGCCGCCTCGGCTTCAAGCGATGGAAATCCGGTACGGCCGGACGTCTCACGCAGTCGCCCCTCACGTTCAGCTTCGGGAATGCCAGCATTCGCCAAAGCCTTCTCAAGCACGTCGCGTACCGTCAACTTCGGCGCAAAGACAGACTCCTGCTGCACGTAGCCAACCCGCGCCCGCTTACGAATCGCTACATCGCCGGCATCAGCGTCTTCATCTCCTGCAAGGACCCTCAGCAGGGTGCTCTTACCGGCACCATTCGGGCCGATGAGGCCAATGTGGTCGCCGTCCGAAACTGTAAACGAGATGTCATGGAACAGTGCGTTTGCACCAAAGGCTTTGGTCAGCCCCTGCGCATTTAGGATTGGTGGCATTTCTCCAGTTTACCGCCGCGCCTGCCCACAACCTAATTCCTGGCAGCACCACGGTCTGATCGCACTTCTCTACTTCACATCTGTTCCCAAAGCTGCTAATCCAGATCGAACTCTCGTAACGGCCTTTCGGTCAATGGAGACTCCTTCGCCTTCTTCACAGCTTCGGCAAACTTCTTTGCCATGACGTCATCCTTATTCTTCTCCGCATCCACAGACTGCCGGAACAGGCTCTCCCTGCGCTCGTCGCTTTCCCGCAACGCCTTTGCCGCATCGCCGAAGTCTTCGAACATCTTCTTCTTCGGCGCTGAGGTATGAGCAATGATCGCCCGGCTCACCGGATCGATCTTCAAGATTCCCCCGCAGTCCGGACACGTGACGTCAAATGGCTGGTCGCTGAGACTCATCTGTTGACACCTCAACGTCTATTCTAATCACGCCTCATTCTTGTCTTCCGCAGAGACTGCGGAATCACTTGGTGGGCGCATCAGCCTAGTTCATCTCCTCCACACCTTCTGCTACGCCATACTCCTTCAGCTTTCGGTAAAGCGTCGTCTTGCCGATTTGCAGCAGCCGAGCCGCCAACAGCTTATCTCCATTTAGCTGCCTGATTGTGTTGAGAATGGCTTGTTTCTCAAGCTCTGCAATCGATACGATCGTCTCGCCGTTCTCAAGCCGCGTAAGCGATGTATCGTTCAACCCTGGTCCCGTTCCTGTAGCTGCGTCAGAATGAGCCGGGTAGCCGCTCGCCTGCTGCTCCGCCTGCATTGCAGCCTCGATCTGGCGTTGTTCGAGCAGCGTTTGATGCGCCTGCATTCGGAAGTCCTGCAACTGGGTTGGCAGGTCGCTCATCAGAAGCATGTTTCCGGAAGCCAGAGAGCACGCGCGTTCGATTGCGTTCTCAAGCTCGCGCACGTTACCCGGCCAGTCGAATTCTGCCATCAACTTCAGTGCATCGTCCGAAAACAGGTATTGACGGCCCTTCTCCCGCTGCATTCGTTCAATGAAGTGCTGCGCCAGCATCGGGATGTCCTCTCTGCGCTCGCGCAGCGGAGGAATTTTCAAGTTGACGACGTTCAACCGGAAGTAAAGGTCCTTGCGAAATCTTCCCTGCTCGACCATGGTCGCGAGGTCGCGGTTGGTAGCTGCTAGTACCCGGGCCGAAATGGGTACAGCGTGCGTGGCACCGACTGGTCGCACCTCTTTCTCCTGAAGTGCCCGCAGGAGTTTGGATTGCAGATCGAGTGGCAGCTCGCCTATCTCGTCGAGGAATACGGTCCCTCCCTCCGCGGCGGCCAGAAGCCCCTCCTTCGAACGACTGGCGCCGGTGAAGGCCCCTTTCACATGACCAAACAGCTCACTCTCAATCAACGTCGGCACTAGGGACCCGCAATCGACAGGTATGAATGGCTTTCGCGCATTGGGCCCATTGAAATGGATCGACCGCGCAACCATCTCCTTGCCCGTGCCGCTTTCACCAAGTATCAGCACAGGGTGACTCGAGAACGCCACCTTGGAGAGGATCCGGTAGAGCTTCTCCATCTCAGGGCTGTTACCAATGATGTGACCGTCGCCTTTCTGCGAACGCAGCTTCTCGCGTAAAAGCCTGCTCTCGATGTTGAAATGTTTTCGTTGCGACGCACGGTCGAGCATTGCTGAAAGCTCTTCAAGGGCGAAAGGCTTTGTAAGGTAATCGGCCGCGCCAATCCGCATCGCTTCGACCGCCGAAGAGACTGTCGCAAAGGCAGTCATCACGACGACTGAGGTCTCCGGATGTAAGACCTTCGTCTCCTCGAGCAGCAGCAGGCCGCCCTCGCCGGGAAGCTTCATGTCCAACAGCAGCAGGTCCACCGGAAGCCGCTTCAGGATTGCTCTTGCCGCTGGAACGCTGTCTGCCTGGTGTACACGGAATCCCATACGGTGAGCGATCTCCGCGCAAGCGTTCCGCACGGCGTCATCGTCATCGACCACCAGCAGGTGCTGCGCCACGGTGCCTGCGACCTGCGGCACATTCCGGTCCCTAAGCCGCAGGGTCACAGCGTCGACCTCCAGGAGATCAGCTTGATTCACCTCACCCCCGCTCTCGAGGTCAACTTGTTGCCGCGCTTCACCTGTGTGCGTGTCGTCATGCAACTGGCCGATGATCTGCCCGGCGTCCAGACCCGTCCCAATCAGCACCCGTGGTGGATCCCGCGCAAGGCCGTCAGCTGCCAGTCTCCGGGATATGGAACTCTGTCCGTTTTGGGCGTCTCCTGGTGCATCATCCCGCTCTCCGAACTCTCGAGTCTTCAGCATGCGATTGCTCCCTTCACTGCGGCGTAAGTATCCTGTGAAAGCCTCTGGACCCTGAAGCGTGAATCTTCAATCCGCTCCAGGGCCGACCCTTGTTCTTGCGCGCCTGCCGCCTCTCCCGACGTAGAGAAGTAGCGCTGCGGGTTGCCTTGAAATGCTTCCCTCCGACTGCCAGTCTCGTCCTCAAACCTCCCCAATGGGGGACTCGATCGGTGAAGACGCAGCATCATCATCCGCAACTCCGCTTCACTGAATCCGTCAGGTCCAACGGCACCGGGCGAGGTGGCCAGCTCGACGGAGACGGCCTGTACTTGCGGTATAACTGGGCCAGAGACCTCCACCGTCTCTGAACTCGACTTGTTTGCCTTGTGGGCGACCATCTCTGGTCCCAGCAGCAAAGTTGGATCTGCCTCTGCTTGGATCACGGCAGCAATCGTCACGACCTCAGCAGAAACCGAAGGATGCCTGGTAGCTACTTGTGCAATCTGGTCTGCTAATGGCTGGGCCTGGTCAGCTACTGGCTGGGCCTGAGCCGTTGGCCAGCGGATCTCAACGCGTGTTCCTCGGCCTACACTGCTCTGGATCAGAAGCAGGCCGCCACTTGCTCGGACCAGGTCTCGAACCACCTGCAGTCCCAGACCATGATGCGCATGGCCTTCGGCCGGCGGCAAGACGCTTGAACTGGTTACCTCAGCCGTACGTTCACCTTGTGAGTTGCCAGCAGAGCCAACGCCAGGTTTACTTCCAACCGTTTGATGCGCCGTGTCCTGCCGCCACCGTCCGTACCCCTCGGAGGCGGTCTCTTGTGAGACCCTGCCAGACGCAACACACTGCGCCGACATGTCAGCCGTTGCGAGACCCAGGAGGTGATCCACCTGGCCCTGGGTCATTCCGCATCCCGAGTCATCCACTGTGAGGGCAATCCCCTGACTTTGGATGGGGCCAATTCCGTCGAGTGCGCCCACTCCGATGCGGATCGCGCCGCCTGCGATCGTTGCAGATCGGGCATTGCGCACCAGATTTACAAGGACTCGCTCGAGCGACTCAGCAGCCATCGGGACTGGTGTATCTGCATTTGGGCCAAAGCTAATCTCAAGCGACCCATGAGAAAGTGTAGAAAGCAAATTGCGCCAGCGCGTGAGCAGGTCCACCAGGCTCGTTTCGATAACATCTGCCGAACCAGCAGCTGGTGTTCCGTCCATTTGAGCCGTTGCACCAACCGTTCGCGGTCTCGTGTACATGCCTGGTTGTTGACGAGCAGTGGGCGTTGCATTCTCTGCCGCGGTGCACCAATCATCGCCGGGGTCACTCAACTTGAGAATCCGGCTGATCAGCATGTGGCTGCGACCAGCTATCAGCTTCAACTCGCCTGCGTAATGATGGTGCTCCTCTGCGAGCACACCGGGGTAGGCAAGAAGATCCCCGTATAAACCGAGCGCTGAGAGCAGATTACAAGCGTCGTGCGCCAAGGCAGCATCTTCGTAAGCACAGCCACTTGAAACCCCTGCGACTGAGTCGTGCACCATCCCGAATGCGGTCAACTCGGACGCAGGAGAGTGCAGCGCATGAAGTTGCAGCACTGGGGGTTGCGACGCCATCTCGTACGGTGTTACCGGCGAATGGAGCGTCGCTACTTCTTCTGCAACGTCGTGCACCTCGGATTCCCTCGGTCCATCAACCTTTAGCTGAGGCAAGAACGCGCCATTCTCCGCCTCTACAAAAGAGTGAACCAGCAGCGCCTTATCTTCGAAGCCTCTACGTTGGATTAGAGGTGTGCTCTCAGGCGTTCCTGCAGGCGAGATAACCTGCGTACCCCAGACCCGCCGTGCAACGTCTGCAAACGCGGAGGTATGAACAACTCGGCTGGCAGGTTCACTCTGAGCCAGGATCCACTCCGGATCCAAAATTGAAGCGGGCATAGAGACCTTTGCTGGCCCGTTGGCTTCACGGGCCAGCCGCAGGATTGCATTGCGCACGTTCTCAGGATTGGGAGAAGAAATGGCAGCGGTCGCCCGCCGCAAAGTAGCTGACGAATCGGCATAGGAAAAGAGCGGCTCCGATCCGTCACCCTCAGCAAGGTAAGCGCGCTCAATCTCATCGAAGTCGCTCAGCGCTTCAAACTTCAGCACTGCCTCAATCGAACGGCCTTCATGCAGGCTTTGCTCCAGGCGCTGGTCGTTTTGCTCCAGGCGCTGGTCCTGGTGCCGCATTGCTTCCTGGACTGCGGCGTGTTCTCCCGCTGCATGCTGCTGTGGCTTGGCCTTCTGCTCTGGTTCCAGATGAGCGTTGGCTGGGTAATCGCCTGAAGCGTCTTCTAGGAGGCTGTCAGAGACGCCCGACTCGATAGCGTTAGCCCGTCGCCGTTCCAGGAACCTGCGGGCCGCCTGAACTGACACATCGAAGGCTGAAGCAAGATCGCGAGACCTGATGTTCGCTAAACCATTCAGGTGCACTCCATCTGAATCAGACTGCAAAAAATCCGACGCTTTGTTGCTCTGCAATGCCTGCATCATCACTCTCCAGGGCTCGTCTCAATCCCGCCTTGCGGGATTCCATACGACGCTTGTATTCACGTCGCATGCCAAACTGGGACACCTGGAAGAAGTGGTTCATAAGAAAGCACTAAGCTGGGAAACGGTCTTTGCCGTGTCTGACGAGCTTTTCCCAAAAAGGAATGCACAACGCGACTTGCCCTCAGATCGGTTTCAAAGCGGGAATCTTCCTAAAACGGGACGCGAACGCAACTCCCCGTTTTAGTCGGCACCCTTATAGCCACCTTGCCGCGCTCGTGCGACACCGCTAACGCCTGCTTACTCACAGGTCTACCTAAGGACATTTCACTTGCTGGCTTTTCGAGCCTGACCTCTTCGCGCACAAACGGGTTCAGCCATTCACTACCGCAACTATAATCCCCACTATGAGTAGTGCTTCTCCCCTAATCGCTTCTGAAGTCTACCGGCCGGGCAATCGCTCCGCCGATGCCCTTCGTCCGACCCGCCTCATCCCGGGTTTCGTTGCCATGCCAGAGGGATCCGTCCTCATCGAATGCGGCAATACCCGGGTGCTTTGCAATGCGACCGTAGAGCAGGGAGTTCCAGGATGGCTGCGTAACTCCGGTCGCGGGTGGGTGACGGCAGAGTATGGAATGCTCCCACGGGCCACGCTTACCCGCACCGCGCGCGAGAGTGAACGCGGCAAGGTCGGCGGACGCACCCATGAAATTCAGCGGCTCATTGGGCGCAGCCTGAGGTCCGTCGTTGACATGAAAGTACTCGGCGAGCGGACCATCATACTTGACTGTGATGTCCTCCAGGCGGACGGCGGAACACGTACCGCGGCCATCACCGGAGCTTGCCTGGCGCTGGCCATCGCACTTGGAAAGCTGGTTACGGCGGGGACCTTGAAGTCTTCGCCCCTGAAACAGATGGTAGCGGCCACCTCGGTGGGTGTTGTCGATGGCAATGTGCTCCTAGATCTCTGCTACGAGGAAGATTCTCGCGCTGATGTTGATATGAATGTCGTTATGCTAGCCTCGGGCGGTCTCGTCGAGACTCAGGCGACGGCGGAGAAGGACACCTACAGCCGCGCCCAGTTGAACCAGATGCTCGACCTTGCGGAGTCAGGCATTCGCAGCTTGCTCGAACTTCAGCAAAACGCCCTTGCCTCAGCGCTCTAGGGGGCACATGCATGTGTTCAGCCGGATAGCGATGGGGAATAGCCGAACCTTCCGACGCCTCCTGCTCCTTCCCTTGCTCGCCGTGATTCCGATCGTTCCGTACATCCTGCTCGGCTATACAGGGCAAGACCTTCCTTTTCACGTTTGTTCGTGGCTGGATCTGCGCGACGGCTGGCTGCATGGGCGCTTTAACCCGGGATGGGCTTCAGCTTCAAACTACGGACTGGGTGACCCGCACCTTACCTTCTATCCGCCTTTCTCGTACTTTTCAGGCGCATTGCTCACCCTTATCTTGCCCCTGAAGTTGGCTCCAGCTGTGTTCGCGTATCTGGCTCTCGTCCTAAGCGGCGTTGCGATGTACGTCGCCAGCAAGTCGTTCGTCGCTCAGCAGGACAGGTTGGTCGCCGCGCTGCTTTACATGCTCGGCCCGTACACCATCACCACGTCACTGATCCGATTCGCGGCGGCTGAGCTGCTCGTGCAAGCCTGGCTCCCGCTGATCGCGCTGTACTTCTATCAAGCAGTGTGGGTGCCCGGCACACCGCAGACCAGTCGCGCCCGCTTGCGCTCCATACTTTTGCTTGCGCTTCTTTTAGGTCTTAGCTGGATCACCAACATCCCTGCTTCCATCGTCCTGCTCTACAGTCTGACCATCGCTGCCTGCCTTTGCGCTCTACTGAGGCGGTCAGTCAAACCTTTACTTGGCATGTTTGCCGTACACTCGATCGCCGCTGGTCTCGCAGCTTTTTACCTTGTGCCCGTATGGAAGGAGCGAGTCTGGATCCACCCCAACACGCTTTTACGTATCAACCCTCTGCAATTGTTGCTTTTCATGCCGCATTACAACTTCAACGACAGTCCGCTGCTCGTCGTCTGTTGGATCTTTCTTTGCGTGGAAACAATGCTTGTACTTGCATGCCTGCGCAAGCGGACCTCGCCACTCTCTAACAATCCAGCTCTGCCGCTTTGGATATGTCTTGCTGCTGCCTCGTTTGTTCTGCAGTCGCCGCTCTCGATTCCCTTGTGGCGTCATGCACCGGAGCTCCGCTTCGTCCAGTTTCCGTTACGGTTTCTCTCCCTCATGGGAGTCGCTCTGCCTCTGTTACTGCTCAGCCCCGGAACGCGTCTCTCACGTCGCAAACCTGCCTACCTCATGCTGGGAGCGCTTTCCTTGTTACCCTTCATCGGCTACCTGAGCGAGCAGGCCGTCGCCAGCAATCGCACGCCTCCGATTACAACCCAGCTTGCAGCGTGGCAACGTAAGGGAGCGCCGGAGTACCTGCCAGCCGCAACGCTCATGCCAGTTGGACCCTCAGATCTCTCCGATGTGGGTGTCGTCGACCAGTCAAATAGGCCGGTTACCGATTCCGCATGTCGCGCGGAGCTACAAGAGCAATCGTCCAGTCAAAGGAAAATTCTCACCTTGTCAGCTGCTCCCTGCCGCGTTCGACTCAGGCTCTACTTTTATCCTTACTGGCGCGCCACAGACGAGCAGGGAGAGAGTCTGCCCATCGCAAGAGACCCCAGCGGGCTCATCCTCATCAACATCCCACCCGGCACGCACACCGTGTGGCTCAACTTTCGTCCACAATCGCTGTCACGAAGAATAAGCGCGTTTATCAGCCTGTTTACGCTTCTTAATATTCTTGGTGTGCTCGCTCATCAGCGTCTGCAAGCGCGATTACAGGCGCGCCTCACTCCTCAGATTGCGCGTTAGGCACATTGTTCGCCCTGTTTCCAAAGCTGGCGCGAGTTTTTACAGGCTGATGGCGGCTTGTCTTCCTCTCCAAATGGAACCCAGCCCTGATACTCTCAAGGGTGAGTGAGCACGCTCTCCATCGCGACGGCAAAAGAGGTCTTCGATCTGCTCCGCGACGATCTCGCGGCAATAGAGAAGGAGTTCTCGCAGCAGTCAGCCTCTGAAGTCGCCGTTATTACTGAGATTGCAGAGTACCTGATAGCTGGCGGTGGTAAACGGATTCGCCCTTTGCTGCTGCTGCTCTCGGCGAAGGCGCTGGGCTCGACCAGTGATTCCCGCATCAAGTTGGGTGCGGTCGTTGAGATGTTACACACCGCAACCCTGGTTCACGACGACATCATCGACGAAGCGGATACGCGACGCGGCCGACCGTCTTCAAACACCACCTGGGGCAACGCCAAGTGCGTGCTGGCAGGCGATTGGCTTTACATGCAGGCCTTTCACACCGCCCTTGAACAGCGAAACTTCCGCGTTCTGGATCTTCTGATCTCGCTTACGCAGCAGATGGTCGAGGGCGAACTTCTGCAAATGGAGAAGCTCGGCCACCTTATTAATGAGGAAGAATATTTCGATCTGATTTATCGCAAGACTGCTTATCTCTTCAAGGTCTCCATGCAGCTTGGCGGAGCTATTACGCACGCCACGGACCAGATTGACGCGCAGTTAGGTGAATACGGTCGAAACCTGGGTCTCGCCTTTCAGATTATTGACGATGTTCTCGACCTCACGGCGGCCGAAGACATTCTTGGCAAGCCCGTCGCGAGCGACCTCCGGGAGGGCAAAGCCACCCTCGCTGTCATTCACGCCCTGGAAAGAGGAACCGGGGCCGACCGGGAGGCGATCCGCAAAGTTCTTGCCGATCGCAGCTTTGACCATGTATCGCATCTCCAGATTCTCGAGATTCTGCACCGCCACGGCTCAATTGATTACGCAACCGACACCGCGTGCGCGTATGCCGAGGCTGCCCGACTTTCTCTGGCAGATCTTCCTGACAGCGACGCAAAACGCGCTCTTCTCTGGGTTCCAGGTTTCGTAACCAGCCGGGATCGATAGAACAATCAGCTTCAGCTACGTCGCTCCCAGACATGCGATCTCGTCAAATCACCTGCTTTCTGGTTATGTTCTCTACGCGATGGATGGGCTATTATGGGTCGAACCAGTCGCAGGCTCTCTTGCACAACGCGAGTTGTCGACGAAGCGAGTCCTGGGATTAGAGTGGAATCGTCTGCGGAGACCCTTTGATCGTCGACAGTGAAGCGCGGATAGCGTCAGTTATGGCACTCGACCTATTGGACACAGATCCAGAGGTAGCCTTTGAAGATGCTGTTCAATTGGCGGCCACAATCTGTAACACACCTATCAGCCTTATCACCGTTCTCGACGGTAAACGTCAGTGGTTCAAATCGCGAATAGGTGTAAGCGTAACGGAGACCCCTCAGGAGCATGCCTTTTGTGCTCACACCATAGGCCAATCCGAACTTTTCGTTGTGGAAGACGCCAGGCTGGATCAACGTTTCGAAGAAAATCCGCTAGTCACGGGCGATCCAAACATCCGCTTCTACGCCGGCATGCCACTTAAGACTGAAGATGGATTTTCTTTGGGAACACTTTGCGTCGTCGACACAAAGCCGCGACAGCTCACGGTTGAACAAACGGCAGCGCTCAAACTTCTTTCTCGCCAGGTCGAGACGCAGATCAGGATGCGGACGAAGGTGCAAAGATTGAGCGCGGCACTGAGCGCAACCACGCGTTTTCATGAGCAGATTGTCGACAGCAATGCGATTTTCGAAGCGTTCATGGACAACAGCCCACTTGTCGGCTACATGAAGGATGCCCAGGGGCGATTGCTGTATTACAACCGGCCATTCGCAGAGCGGTTTGCAATCAGCCGTGAGCAATGGATCGGGAAAGATGATTTCGCAATCTGGCCAGCGACGTTTGCGAAGTCATTCCGAGATGCTGACCTTTCAGTGTTGGAAGAACAATCTCTTCAGACAACGGAGGACACCTCCCCCGCTCCCGACGGAGCCACAATCTATTGGCGCAGCTACAAGTTCCCAGTTCAAGGTGCGGGTGGCACCCAGTTCTTGGCAGGCGTCTCGCTCGACATCAGCGTTGAAAAGCAGGCAGAGATCGAATTAAAGAAGTCGCACGAGAAACTGCGCAAAGCGAACGAGAAGCTGCGGGAGCTCTCAGTCACAGACGCTTTGACCGGTCTGTGCAATCGTCGCGGTTTTGATGACAAACTTCAGTATGAATTCAAAAAGGCAGTTCGCTATAGCTCTGATTTTGCGATGCTGATCATCGACGTAGATAATTTCAAAAACTACAACGACATGTACGGCCATTCTGAAGGTGACGCAGTTCTGAAGCAGGTAGCAACCTTACTGCTCCAGGGGGCACGTGCAACTGATGTAGTTTGTCGCCACGGTGGTGAGGAGTTCGCGATTCTTTTGCCGAATACAGAACTCAGTGGAGCGATGCTTGTTGCAGAACGGATCTGCCGCTCCGTTGAATCGGCTCCATTGAACCGAAGACGGATTACCGTTAGCATCGGAGTCTCAGCAAATAAGGACGGCCTGCCGAATGCCGCAGCGCTCGTCCGTCGTGCGGACCTGGCCCTCTACGAAGCCAAGGCAGCAGGCAAGAACTGTGCTCTTCCCTACACGCTGCGAGTCTGAAGAGTGCTCCTTGTTCTCTCCCCATGTGCACCTTAGGAATGCGCCTACGCTCTGAGCTGTGTCTCTTCCAGTGAAGCTATCTCCAAGCTACTTTCTGCAGGTCATCATTCTCTAGTTGCCGCTTCGCCTTCTGTAGAGCTGCTAAGACCTGGACGCGATGCACTGCTGCTCCCTCGCTTTGCAGATAAACCTCCATCTGTGCGACGGATTCCGCCCAGCGCCGCTTCAACATCAAGGCGTTTGCCCGCAGAAGATGCGTGTCGCTGAAGCTCTCTGGAGCTTTGGCCATCGCCATCTCGCTCCAGTGCAGCGCAGCTGTCACATCTCCAATGCCGATTGCAGCTCTCGCATGTTCATACGATCCCTGCCATGACTCCGCCTCAGAACCACGCATTCCTTCAAGTGCAATCGCCGCATCTTCGTAGCGCTTCTGGCCGTTGTAGGCGCTGGCGAGCAACACCCGCGCCCACATGGCATCAGGCTCGATCCGCAGAGCCTCGGTAACGTTGCTGATAGCAGCCCCGAAGTTATGCTCCTGCACCTGGACGCTTGCGCACAGAAGATAAGCGCTGGTGAACCTTGGTGCGATCGCAATCGCCTTCCGCAATTCGATCTCAGACTCAGCCGTCCGATCACGTCGTTTCAGCTCCCTGGCCTTTGCAAAATGCTGCCATGCCTTCCCTGGTACACGCAGGTTAACGATAGATATCTTGGTGCCAACACCCGAGTTGCCATTGAACTTGACCAACGGTTGTTGTGCACAAAGAGTGGTGCACAAAGCAACGCCAAACCACGCTGCTTCTGCAATTGATCGTACTCGGATCCAAACGCTCATCGGACGCTCCCTCGCAATACCCGCGAGTGCTGATAATCGGCATCATCTCAACTAAGCTTGAGTGGTAAACGCCTAATTCCATTGCCAGACGAACCACCGTTCCAAAGCGGGAGGATCTCCGACGCATCTTCATTGATCTCTCTTCCATCGAATGCTTGAACCGTGACCTTCAAACCGTGAACTCGCTGACCTCAGATCGCATCCGTGTCGCCGCCATCGGCTTCCTCAATCCTGCTCCGCTCATGTGGAACTTCGAGCATCCGCCCAACAATGCCGAGCTCGCCCTGCGCTATCAGGTGACACGCATGAAGCCTTCCGAGTGTGCAGCGAGTCTGCTTGCCGGATCTGCTGACCTCGGGCTCATTCCCATCGCAGCGCTAACCCCGGAGCTCGCCATTGTGCCGGGTTCGACGATCGCATCGCTCGACTTTGTGCGTTCCATCCAACTCATCGTGAAAGCCCCACTTAGTTTGGAAGGTGTGAGGACGATTGCCGTTGATACAGCATCGCGCAGCTCTATCGCCTACACACAAGTTCTGTTTTCGAAATTCGTAGGCACATCGCCTGACTTCATACCTGCCCAGGCCAATCCCACCGCCATGCTGCGGGACGCTGATGCCGCGCTGCTCATCGGCGATCCCGCACTGCTGGCGCTCGAGGCACGCATGGCGATCGAAGGTGAAATCGGACCCTGTCACTGGTTTGACATAGCTCACGAGTGGAAGAGCCGCACCGGCCTGCCGTGGGTAGCTGCGGTCTGGGCAGTGCGGCCTGATGCCATAAGCAACCGGTCCCGACTGCTGGCTGATCTTGACCTTTCGCGAGAAAACGGCCTTACTCACATCGACGATCTCGTCCGAGAATGGACGCCGCGTATCGACCTTGCACCTGCGACGATCCGCACATACCTCACCGAAAACATCCACTACAAGCTTGACGCAGAGTGCCTCGAGACGATCAGTCTCTTTCGCCGCTATGCGGCTGAGGCCGACGTTCTTCCGCCGCTGCCAGGGATGCTCTTTATGTAAGCATCTGCGGCGCCTCAACATTGCTAGAGCAATCTTCCTGCCACAGGAGTCTTACGCCCCTGGAACCGCGTCCAATTACCGAGAGAAGCCAACCTGTGTCCAAATTTCCTATAAACCTCGCGATGGTAGTCATCAAGGAAGTCGCTAAGCCCCATGTCCGTCATGCGAATAAATTTCTGCACTTGTTGTTTTCCTTCGGGATCTTTGGCCTCTTCTTCGTCTCGATTATTGATTCGTCGTTTGTTCCGCTTCCGATACCTGGCGTAACCGACATCATGCTTGTCCTCTTCGCAGCCCAGAAAATGAACATGTTCCTGCTGGTGTTTCTGTCAACTGCCGGTTCTGCTGTCGGTGGCTATCTCAGCTATCAGGTGGGCCAATCTGGCGGAATGGCTTTCCTGGAAAAGCACGTTCCTCCACGCATTTTCAAACGTGTCTGCGATTGGATGGAGAACCACGCAATCCTGTCTGTAGCGCTTCCGGCGCTGCTTCCACCGCCAATGCCACTCAGCCCGTTCGTTCTGGCTGCGGGCGCGCTGAAGATGTCACGCACGAAGTTCATGACGACGTTCACCATAAGCCGGCTGATTCGGCACTGTTTCGCCGTGTACCTCGGAATCGCGTATGGCCGCCAGGTGCTTCGCTTCTGGAACGCATTCTCAGAAAAGTGGGCGACCACCATACTCGTCGTAATCTGGGGCGTCATTTTGGTCAGCTGCGGAATTGCTTTCTTTAAACTCTACAAAACCTCGCGCAGCGTCGGTATAGGCTCGCGTCGGCTAGGTCGACTCGACGCATAAAGCACCGCACCCGCTTATCAGAGCGTGATGCGGTGCTAACTAGGGTTTACGCCATATGCGCCTTGAGAAACTCCAATGATCGTTCACGCGCAAGCTTTGCGGCAGCAGGATGGAAACTTGGACGCTGCGCGTTGGCAAAGGCGTGGTCTGCACCCTCGTACCTATACATCGTGACTTCAGGATGCGCCGCCTTAACTGCATCTACCTGATCGGCGCCAATATGCGAGTCGTTCGTGCCAAAGTGAAGCAGCACGGGGCAGCCTGGTTCCTCGGTCGCTACCTTGCCAATGCCGCCGGCGTAGTACCCTACAACGCATTTCGGCCACATCTTCAACTCCGAACCACGCGTTGACGAGAGCCAGCTCATCAGGCCGCCGAAGCAAAACCCCATCACTCCGACGCTCTCGTGATACTCCTTTGCTTTGGTAAACCCCGCTGCAACGTCCAGAAGCGAGATCCTTGGATCCAACTTCGGATACAGCTCGAACGCTTGCTTCATGCCAGCTTCGTCATATCCAAGCTCAATACCTTTGCCAAAGCGATCGAACAAAGCTGGTGCAATCGTCACAAAACCATCCTCCGCGTATGCGTCAGCGACCTCGCGGATGGAGCTATTGATACCAAAGATCTCCTGCACCACCACCAACGAGCCAATTGGTTGACCTTCCGGCATGGCTACATAAGCATCTAGTTCATGGCCGTCGGCGGCCTTCAACTCCACGGTCTGTCCCATATATTCTCCGTTTCCAAATGATTGTTACGTTACATAGATTCACAGTCGAGATGTCTCCATCCCAGCTCTAAAGCAGCTTTAGCCATTCAGGCTTGGATGCACCGGATGTCGTTGATCGAATGCATCTCGGACCGCGTAAAAATCCTGCTTCGGTCTGAACCTGTCGTCAAAAAGCAGCGGTCGTTCTGGCACACGGTCCTGCCGCGAGTCCTCATGGTTCAGCCAGGTATCGCGGTCCGAAACGCCCCACAGCACGATCACGGTCACCGCCGGTTCACTGAGCACCAGGTCTAAGTAATCCTTGTAAGTCTGAGCGACTGTCGCGTCTCTCGCGGCGATTGCTGGTGCCAGGCTTCGGTCGTTCACGTCCATCTCCGTGACAAAGACCTGGAGGTCGAGTTCCCGTACACCCCGGATAAAGCGCAAGAGGCCATCACCGTACTTTGTGCCAGCTGAGATATGTGACTGGACGCCGACTGCGTCAATTGGCACATGGCGAGCACGCATGCGTCGCAGCAGCAGCAGGACGGCCTGCCGCTTCGCTTCATCCTGTGCGTTTTCTGCTTCGATCCCGTACTCGTTGTAGGTCAATAATGCCTGTGGATCTGCCCGGCGCGCCGAGCGAAACGCCACCTCAATGTAATCGTCTCCTACAAGCCGAAGCCACGGAGAACTCCGAAGCCCATCGGGTCTGCCGTCGCTGATCTGGATCGCCTCGTTGACCACGTCCCACGAGTGCATGCGCCCAGCATACCGGCCAACGACTGTTTCGATGTGCGCCTGCAGCAGCTGCTTTGCGTTGGCCGGGGTTGCCATGGCCGTAAACCACTGCGGGATTCCGCGGTGCCATAGAAGATTGTGACCGCGCATCTTCATCCTGCCCTGTTCGGCAAAGTTCAATAACATGTCTGCATCGTCAAAATCGTACCTTGTCGCAGAAGGTCGCAGCGCAGCCCATTTCATCGCGTTTTCAGCAACGATCAAGTTGGCTTGCTCGCGCACGACGTTGGTGTAAGCGGCATCATCGCGTAATAAGGAAGGAACGACGGCGAAGCCCGTCAACAAGTCGCCGGCAGCTGCATGGGCCCGCAAAGAAGTCATGGCACCGGGCGACCTCCCAGCGTTCGCAGGGGCCATTGCGCTAACGGGAACCTTACCTTGATGACCGCGGCATCCTTCGAACAGGCACGCTGATCCAAAGGCAGCTGCAGCACCTGCCAACATCTGTCGGCGCGACGGCTTTGCAGACATCGCAAGATCCAAATGGCGGCCAGAGGTCAATCCTGACTCCTGCCGTCGGCGTACCCGCGCATCTCGCTCACCCAGCCTAGAAAGCGGAAGAATTGCCTCTTATCGCTCCAGAACAGGTTCCAAAAGTCCCGCGCTTGCACGTCTTCAGCAGGCTTTCCAAGGTACGTCTCAAGGCGCCAGCGCAAGTACTCGCTTCGCCATGGAGTTAACCGATCGCCTCGCGTAGCATTCCAAAAAAATTTTACCGCTCCTAGCACTTCAAGCTCCAGTTCAAGCCTAAACTACCGGGAGGGATCAAAGCACTGACTGTGGCAAACGTGCCCTGCCTTCTACTTGATGTAGTCGAACAAACTTCCCTTCTCAAGCCCGGCAATCACGCTCTCTAACGCTTGCGCCTGCGTCTCTGTGCTGCTCAAACGCGTTGCCACCTCTGCAGGATTCACTGCCACCAGCGAGCTTAGGGCCGCCGACTGCTGGGTCGCGTCCGTCTGCGCGTAAGTGCTTGTCGATTGCACCTGCGCCAGCGAGGTGTCGATCAAACCACGCTGATTACTCACCGTGTTCAGCGCGGTCGTCAATGCCGACGAGTCTGCGCCGATGGTCGTCGCATCTGCACCCGACGTGAAGTCCGTAACAATCTGATTAAGAGCAACAAACACGCTTGAGCCAGGCGCGTCGAAGACGCTTGAACCGGCCACGTTCGTCTGTATGTGCTGCCCATTTTCAGTTGTCGTGTACTGCACGGCCGTGTCGCCGTTGTAGCTGATCGTCGCCGGTGCCGTTGCGGTTCCAGCCGTCGCGGTAAAAGGTCTTATAGAACCTTGGCTGCCCGAGAATATGTATTGCCCCAGGTACGATGTGTTCGCCAGCGAGAGCACCTGGGTCTGGAGCTGCGTAAGTTGAATGCCAATAGACGTCTTTTGCGCTGTATTGAGTGTTCCATCACCGCCTGAAATAGCAAGCGAGATCGCGTGCGTGAGCGAACTTACTACCTCGCCCAGCGTTGAATCGGTAACTTGTAGTTTGCTCTGCGCTGTCGCTGCAGCTGAGACATAGGAGTCATCCGCTGCTATCGCAGACCCAAGTACCGTCGCCTGCCCGGCAGCCACCGGGTCGGTCGAAAGGCTCGTCACGCGCAGCCCGCTCGACAACTGGCCTGAGAGCTGCGCCTCACTCGCCTGCGCATCGCTGAGCGCACCCACCAGCCCCTGAACATAAAACGGATCAACCCTCATCGTCTTCTCCTATGTTCCTTCATTGCTGTTTAGCTGACTGATGTGACCACGCCGAGATTGATCGAGCTCGCAAAAAGTGAATTGATGATGGAGAACAGCTGCGATGCAGCCTGGTAGGAGCGTTGATATTCGGTGAGACTGGACGCCTCTTCATCAAGAGAGACGCCAGACAACGAATTCCGCTGGGTCGTGAGCTGTGTCAGATTTGCCTGCTGCACCGCGCTGTCGCTGGTGGCCTCAGAAGCCGCTTCGCCAATTTGCGCGAGCGTTGATCCAAGATAGCCGGACGCTGTATCGCCATTGGCAATCTTTGCTGTCCCAAGCGCAGCCAGAGCCGTGGCATTTGTGTTCCCGGAAGATCCTTGACCGGCATCTGCAGCCGCAACCAGGGTGGGGTCAGTAGTTGCCAGGGCGATCGTGCCTGCTGCTCCGATCGAGGAGATGCCAATCGTGAAAAGCGCCTGTCCAGCGTTCCCGTTCGCATCGATGCCCAGGGCGTTCTGCGTATTCACTGCCGTGGCAATCGAGTAAGCAAGCGTGTCAAGACTGTTCTGGATGGGAGGCAGACTGGAGTTCAGCGCCGCCAGGGTGCCACCAAGTGATCCGCCCGAAAGTCCAGTCGACACGTCGACATGATCGGGTCCCGCTGTGATCTTCACGGAACCGTTTACAAGCGACGCACTCAGCTGGTAACTGAGATTACCTGCAACCAGCAATCCATTGTTGCTCGTGGTGAGTTCGATTCCGTTGTGGGCTGTCGTGATCTGGTCCAACCCGATGTATTGCGACAACTGCGCGATTGCCGACTGCCGCTGATCTTCGAGCACGCCCGAATCGCTACCCTGGGTCTGCACAGCAATCTTCGCGTTAAGATTCGCGATGGTTGACAGCAGGGTATTCGCCTGACCCACAATGGTCAGCGCATTGTTGTTCAGCCCAGCTGTAATCTCGGCTAGCTGCGTCGAAGCAGCATTGAAGCTGGTCGACAAGGTGGAGGCTGCACTTAGAACCTGTTGCCGAGTGGACGTGTCGGAAGGATTGTTCGCCAACGCTGTCAACGAGGTGAAGAAAGCGTCGGTTGAAGAACCAATCGCGGTCAGGTTTGAAGAGCTTCTGCTTGCCGTGAGGCCGAAGATGTCCTGAACTCCGTTCAACGCATTCTCGAGCGTCGAACTTTGTGCCGCCGCCTGCGTCTGTTGCTCCACTCGCTGTTCGAGAACCCGGTCGCGGATGGATGTGGGCGATCCCGCAGTCACGCCGTTGGCCTGCTCGTACCCGTTGAGAAGGTAGGTGTCTTCGGTCGTGAAGTTTGCCACCTCACGTGTGTACCCCGCAGTGTTGGCGTTAGCCACGTTGTTCGCCGTAATGTTCAGCGCGGACTGCTCTGCAGACAGCGCTTCCTTCGCAATGTTCAATGCTGAGATTAGAGAGCCCATTCGTTCCTCGCTTTCCGTTCTCGCAGACCGCGCAATAGCTGAATGCTCTGCTCGGTCGCGATCAAAACCTCTGCCAGAATCCTCTGCCGCGCCTTGATCGCTTCGATGGGCTCGCGCTCCACCTCAACCAGGCCCTCTGTCGCCGCACTCAACTGCACCGTCAGCTCTTCGATAGCACCGCCATCGAACATTGCCAGCGCAGCAGCCGTCCTCTCTAATGCATCGCTCAATTTGACCTTCTCTGCCATTGCTCCATCACCCCGTTGTCGCTAGCGTGCAACTGTCTTGCCGAAGCCGCTGGCCGGAATGCAACAACGCCTAATCTGCAGACCGCCTGAGTTCTAAAGCGAATGACTTCGATGATGCCCCTTGAGCAAGGGCGCAGTTCAACCTGAAGGCTGGTGCTTGCCCTGCTCAACTGCCGGATCAGCAGGCCCCATGTTGCCAGGGGACGGCGCAGATCTCTAGGCTGATGTGCCCTTCTTACGGCCCGAAGATCGGGTTCTGCGATGCGAAGAGATCTACCGTAAGAAGGACCTACAAGGTCAGAGAACCAATGATCTTATCCGCAACTTCGGAGGAAGAGACATCGTAGGTCCCTGACGCAATTGCCTGTTGGATCGGCAGCACTTTGTGTAGCCGGACGTCGGACCCGTTCAAGGCCTCCGACAGCAAATTGCTGGTGGAACTGATCACTGCCTGATCAACTGCCTGGCTCGCGCGCGGTGATGCGGATGAAGCCACCGCAGTCTTGACTTGCTGCTCTTTGCCCGTCTGCACTGTTTGGGGTGTTGGGGTTACCGTGTTCGTCAGACCCCGCAAATTTCCGATACCGTTTGAGATGCTCATAAGACTTCCTCCACCTACATCAACTTATCGGCTCCCGCTTCTGACACTTTAATACTTTATGACTTTTTCCCCAGCTTTCCGTCCACACTCCCGTTCTGAAACTT
>CAHJWN010000015.1 GCA_903642265.1 Acidobacteriaceae bacterium
TGCCGTGGTCGATGTGACCCACCGTGCCAATGTTTACGTGTGGCTTAGACCGGTCAAACTTTTCCTTACCCATGACTCTCTCCGTATTGCGTTTGATAAATCAAGCTACAAATTCTTTTCTCAGAAATGGTCGACTCAGTTCAAACAACTCAGCCTATTTTTCAACTGCTTCCTTGCCTTGAACCTTGGCAATGATCTCTTCCGAGACTGACCGAGGCGCTTCTTCATACTGCTTGAACTGCATTGAGTAATTTGCACGGCCCTGGGTCGCACCTCGCATATGCGTCGCGTACCCGAACATGGTCGACAGCGGCACACTTGCACGGATCGCTTGTGTGTTGCCTACCATCTCCATGCCTTCGATGCGTCCACGGCGAGAGTTCAGGTCGCCGATGATCGTTCCCATGTAGTCCTCGGGGACAGTCACTTCAACCGACATGATCGGCTCAAGTAGAACTGGCTTGGCTTTCCGTGCAGCTTCCTTGAAGGCCATCGATCCGGCGATCTTGAATGCCATTTCATTCGAGTCGACATCGTGATAGCTTCCGTCGTATAAGGAGACCTTGATGTCGACCATCTCGTAGCCGGCCAGAATGCCGCGAAGCATGGCATCCTGGATACCCTGGTCTATCGGCTTTACGTATTCCTTAGGGATTGCGCCGCCCTTGGTGTCGTTTGTAAATTCATATCCCTTGCCGGGCTCATTCGGCGAGACGCGAATCTTGCAGTGGCCGTAGTTACCCGAGCCACCCGTCTGGCGAATGTACTTGCCTTCTGCATCGGCATTCGAACGGATGGTCTCACGATAGTTGACTTGCGGCTTGCCGACGTTCGCCTCGACCTTGTACTCACGCATCATGCGATCAACGATAATTTCGAGGTGCAGTTCACCCATCCCGGCAATGATGGTCTGGCCTGAGTCGATGTCGGTACGAACGTTGAAGGTGGGATCTTCCTGCGCCAGCTTGGCGAGGGCCATGCCCATCTTCTCCTGGTCAGCCTTGGTCTTTGGCTCAACTGCAACTTCGATGACCGGCTTTGGAAAGTCGATTGATTCGAGAACTACCGGAGCCTTGTCTGTGCAGATCGTATCGCCGGTGATCAGGTTCTTCAGGCCGACAGCGGCGCAGATATCGCCGGCAAGAATCTCGGTAATCTCTTCACGCTTGTTCGCATGCATCTTGAGCAAGCGGCCAATGCGCTCCGTCTTGCCGGTGCGCGGATTGAGTACAGAATCGCCGGTCTTCAGCTGGCCAGAGTAAACGCGGATAAAGATCAGCTGGCCGACAAATGGGTCAGTCATGATCTTAAAGCCGAGAGCAGAGAACGGCTCAGCGTCGTCGGCCTTGCGGACGATCTTTTCTTCTGGATTGTCGATGCTCGAACCGATCATCGGGGGAATATCGAGCGGACTGGGCAGGTAGTCGACTACGGCGTCAAGCAGCGTCTGAACGCCCTTGTTCTTGAACGACGAACCACAGAGCACCGGGAAAATATTCATCGCGATCGTGGCTTTGCGGATACCAGCCTTGAGCTCATCGAGGGTCGGCTCCTCGCCGTCCAGATACTTGTTCATGATGAGATCGTCGGAGTCGGCAACTGCTTCAATCAGCACGTTGCGCGCAATCTTTGCCGTCTCAAGCAGTGCTGCGGGAATCTCTTCTATCGAATACTCCGCGCCCATGGTTTCGTCGTGCCAAAGAATCGCCTTCATCGTGACCAGGTCGATCACGCCAAGAAACTTGGCCTCTGCACCGATCTGAATGTTGATCGGAATCGCACGGGCGCCAAGGCGATCGACGATCGTCGAGGTTGCGTAAACTGCGTCCGCGCCGGCCTTATCCATTTTATTGATAAAGCAGATACGGGGAACTTTGTACTTGTCAGCCTGCCGCCAGACCGTCTCGGACTGCGGCTGCACGCCTGCGACCGCGTCAAAACATGCGACTGCGCCGTCAAGAACACGGAGCGAGCGCTCTACTTCAGCGGTAAAGTCCACGTGGCCGGGCGTATCGATGATGTTGATGAGGATGTTCTTCCAGGTGCAGGTCGTCGCAGCGGAGGTGATGGTGATGCCACGCTCCTGCTCCTGCTCCATCCAGTCCATGGTCGCAGTGCCTTCATGCACCTCTCCAATACGGTGCGTTATGCCCGTATAGAAGAGGATGCGCTCGGTCGTCGTCGTCTTGCCAGCGTCGATGTGCGCCATGATCCCGATATTCCGGCAACGATTTAGAGGTGTAGTGCGTGCCACGGTTGTTCTCTTATCTGCAAGCCGAAGCCTGCGGTAGTTCTGCGTCTTGAACTCTGAGGATTTAGCGAGCTGTGCTTCTCTGCTTGCTAACCATTCTTCCGAAACCTACCAGCGATAGTGCGCGAACGCCTTATTTGCCTCAGCCATCCGGTGAACGTCTTCCTTCTTCTTCATCGCGGCGCCACGGCCATTAGCTGCGTCGAGCAGTTCTGCGGTCAACTTGTCGACCATGCCCTTTTCGCCACGAGCGCGGCCATAGGTAACAAGCCAACGAATTGCGAGGGAAGTACGACGCTCTGGCAAAACTTCGATGGGGACCTGGTAGTTAGCTCCACCAACGCGGCGTGATTTTACTTCCAGAAGCGGCTTGCAGTTTTCAATGGCCTTCTTGAACAGTTTCAGGGCCTCATCGCCACCCTTCTGCTCGAGGTTAGTCATGGCAGTGTAGAAGATACCCTGTGCCGTCGACTTCTTGCCGCCCCACATCATGCTGTTCACAAACTTGGTCACCAGGGTTGACTGATAGACCGGATCCGGTGAAACTTCACGCTTGGCGATGTAACCTTTTCTTGGCATTGCTCTTCTCTTCTTCCTTCAGGGCCGTTGACTTCTCAAGACCTGAACCTGTTTACATTTCACTAACTGCTAAAAACTACTTACCGGCTGCAGCCTTCGGGCGCTTGGCGCCATACTTCGAGCGGCTCTGCTTGCGATTTGCTACGCCAACTGAGTCGAGGGTCCCGCGTACAACGTGGTAGCGAACACCTGGAAGATCCTTCACACGGCCGCCACGGATAAGCACAATCGAGTGCTCCTGCAGGTTGTGGCCAATACCTGGGATGTATGTCGTAACTTCGATGCCGTTTGTGAGACGTACACGGGCAACCTTACGAAGCGCCGAGTTGGGCTTCTTCGGGGTCTGGGTGTAGACGCGGGTGCAGACGCCGCGTCGCTGGGGTGAACCCTGAAGCGCGGGGCTGGCGGTCTTGTAACGTGTCGGCGTGCGGCCCTGCTTGACAAGCTGATGGAACGTAGGCACTGATGCTCCTTCGAAACACTGTGAATCAAACTCGTTTTCAAACGCGCAGGAGGGCGAGGGCTCCGGTTCTTTATCGCAAACATGCGAACAAGTGAGAACGCTGATGCGTCTCTTACGAAGATCTTCCCTGCTTCACGCCTGTACATCGGTACAACAAACCAGACGAAAACAGTCGACGGTGGCCGAGCGCATTCCAGAGCTTTTCAGCTGTTCGGAATAGCCAACTCCGTTTCGCTGTCCCGGCCCGTATAGCCCATCCTGGGTGGAGGGTGTCACAGGCACGATTGCGATAGGCCTGAACCAAGTACCGGCCCTAATCTGGCCAGCTTGTCCAGGTGAATCTCTTGTATCCAGTGTAAAGGAAGTGCTGATTGCAGGCGAATTGCCATGCAGATCAAGATTCACTTTAGGCTAACCTTCAGCCCACCACGCTGCGGGAACACCCGACGGCGCGCTCCGGATACTCGCGGAACCTTCTAACAATACCAAGTACCTGCGGTGGAGTCAATTCCTTAGGGACTTATTTCCTCCTCGGCTTTGGCTGGACCGGTCTGGTTGACATGCTAGCCTGAATTTCATGTCACTAGCCTTCCTGCGACTTGCCCGCACTGCCGTCCGACTGCCTGCACTTGCGCTCCTGGCAGCGTCTCAGCTACCTGCCCAGAGCGGCACTCCTGCCGCGATGACCCCGTTGGCGAAACATGATCCTCGCGTCGAAAAGATTACCGAGGCTATGCATGCGTCCAAGTCGCCCACCTGGGTTGCTCTCTCGCCGGATGGCGCGATAGTCGCCTGGACGCTTCGCCGGACCGAGGGCAGCCAGATTCATCTGACCGATGTGGCAGACCCCAAAAAAGACGTAATCCTGAGGGTCGGCTCGCGGGAAGACTGCGCCAGTTCGGCACCGGTCTGGTCGCCCGATGGTTCTGCTCTCGCGTTTACTTCTACGTGCACACCAAAGTCAGAGAAGGGAGAGCAGGAGCAGATATTTCTCTGGACTAAACGCTCGGGCGCGACGAAGCAGCTCACTCACCTTACGGGAAACATAGACTCTCTGGCGTGGTCGCCCAATGGCAAGTCGATCGGTTTCCTGTTCGTTGAGGACGCCACGCGTTCAGCGGGAGCCCTGGCCGCGATGAAGCCCTGGTCGGGGGTGATCGGTGAAGATGGTGTGGAGATCCAGCGCGGCTACGGCATCAACATCAACGATGGCAGAGGCAACTTCCTAACCCCCAAAGACCTTCACGTGTATGAGTTCGACTGGGCTCCGAACTCCCAGGAGATCGCCTTTGTGGCAGCCACTCCGCCCGGTGAGAACAACTGGTGGGTAGCGAAACTTTATACCCGGACTCTCGGTAGCCTCCTGCTTTGTCCTTCGCCTACTTCGGATTGCAACTATAACGGTTCACCAACCGGCATTCCTCGCGTCATCCTCGACCCAACTACTGTCTCCGGTCCGCTGCACGGTCTCCAGATCGCCGTCCCGCGCTTCTCGCCCGATGGCTCGCAGATCGCCTTCATTGGCGGCATCATGTCCGACCAGGGATCGACTGGTGGAGACATTTACACCGTACCGACCAAAGGGGGCGTGCCGACTGACGTTACTCCAAACCGTGAAGCGTCTCCTGCATGGTTCTCATGGGTAAGCTCGGACACTTTGGGAGTGGCTGAGATTGCGAAAGGCAAGTCACATCTGTTCGCGTACGACATACCTTCACAGAAGGAGTCATCGCAGTACAACGTCACCCTGCCAGAGACGATCCGTGCCGGCGGTCTCGAGATGCGAATCTCCCTGTCTGCGGACTCACAATCATTGGCTTTCATCCGTTCCTCGTTCGACACGCCGCCTGAGGTCTTTGCAGGCCCACTTAGTTCCATGAAGCAGATCACACACCTGAATGACGGCATCAAGCCTGTCTGGGGCAAATCCGCATCGGTTGAGTGGGAAAATGAAGGCTTCCACGTCCAGGGCTGGCTCCTCTATCCAGCCAACTATGACCCATCGAAGAAGTACCCGCTCATCGTCGAAGTTCACGGCGGCCCGTCCGCTGCGATCGGCTCAAGCTGGGGCGCAGGCGGGGCTCTTTTTTCAGCGATGAACTACTTTGTGTTCTCGCCGAACCCTCGCGGAAGCTATGGCCAGGGGGAGCGTTTCACCCAGGCAAACGTGAAGGACTTCGGCTATGGCGACCTTCGCGACGTGCTGAAGGGAATGGATAAATTGGAAGCTACGCTCCCGATTGACACGAACCGCGAAGGCCTGACTGGCTGGAGCTACGGTGGCTTTATGACCATGTTCGGCGTCACGCAGACGACACGCTTCAAGGCTGCGGTTGCGGGTGCGGGCATTAGCGACTGGAAGAGCTATTACGGTGAAAACTCCATCGACCAGTGGATGCTGCCGTTCTTTGGCAAGACAGTCTACGATGACCCTGCCGTGTACGCGAAGAGTTCCGCGATCGAGTACATCAACAAGGTGAAGACGCCGACGCTGGTGATTGTCGGCGACCGTGATGGCGAGTGCCCTGCTCCTCAGAGCTTTGAATTCTGGCATGCGTTGCGCGCTGAAGGGGTGAAGACACAGCTTGTGGTGTATCCGAACGAGGGACACCACTTTGTCGATCCGGCCCACGTTCGCGATCGTGATGAGCGCATGGTGAACTGGTTTGCGACGGAGATGCCGTAAAGGCAGAGACCAGTAGGGACGTAGCCAGGGCTTTGAGACCACATGCCAAAGATCAGGTGCTGCGCAGGCTGTACAGGAGCTACTCCAGCTTTAGGCCACAGCGCGGCGGTCCTGCTCGTTGCGGTTGCCCTTGCCCAGCGCGACTGAGACGATCTTCGACACGCCAGGCTCCTGCATTGTGACACCGTAGATTACGTCTGCCTGTGACATTGTGCGCTTGCTATGAGTGATGACGACAAACTGGGTGGTTGCAGACATCTCTGCGATCAGCTTGGCAAAACGACCGACATTGGTTTCGTCGAGCGGTGCATCAACTTCGTCCAGCACGCAAAATGGTGCGGGCTGGAACTGGAAGATGCCGACCAGCAACGACAAAGCAGTAAGCGCCTTCTCCCCACCGGAGAGCAGCAGGATATTTTGCAGCTTCTTGCCCGGAGGGGAGGCGACGATGTCGATCCCCGACTCGTTCGCGTTCTCGACATCCGTCAGCTTCATGAACGCCTGGCCGCCACCGAAGAGCTTTGTGAATGTGATCGAAAAGTTATCGTTGATGACCTTGAACGCCTCTTCGAACTTGACGCGCGAGACGTCATCGATCTCCTTGATGGAAGCCTGCGTGTTCTCGATGGAGTCCATAAGGTCTTTACGCTGAGTTTCCATGAAGCTATGACGGTCCGCAGTCTCGTTGTACTCATCGAGCGCCATCATGTTCACCGGGCCCATGGCTTCGAGCCGCTGCTTCAACGCTCTCGAGTCTTCTTCCTGCAACGTAAGAGCCTCGCCATCAATCCTCTCGATGGCCGAGTCAGCGCGAAGCAAGCCTGCCTCGACACCAAGATCGTTAAGGCACGTTGCTTCGATGTGTTCAATGTCCGAGGCAAGCTTTGCCGCGCGTGCGGTAAGGCCTGCTCGCTGCTCGCGAAGAGCTTCTGTCTCATGCCGCAGCGTGCGCAGGCGCTGATCGAGTTCAGTCATCCGTGTGCGGAGCTCTGCAGCCTCGGTACTGATGCGTGCACCGTTGGCTGCTGCAGTGGCCCGCGTCTCGCTCAACGATTCGTGCTGCTGGGCAAGGACCGCTGTCTCTTCTTCGCGACGCAGCTTCTCGGCTGCTGCCTGTGATAGTTGCTGATCGAGCTGCTGAATGCGAGCATTTTGCGTGTTGAAGAGCCGTGTCGTCTGTTCCAGATTTCCGGCAGCATTACGCCGGCGCTCTTCAAGACCAGCCAGCGCTGCTGATGCTTCGGCTGCTGCCTGCTGCAGCAACTCGCGCTGCATGCGAAGCTCGCCAAGCTGCTGCTGAAGGTCGGCGAGACCCGCCTCAAGGGTGGTGCGTTCGGCATCAAGCTTTTCGGCAGACTGCTGTAATCGTGCGATCAAGTCAGTCTTCTGTGTGCGCGCATCGCGGTTGCGCTCGCTCGTGAGCTGCCAGTCTTGCAGGCGGCGTTCGATCCGCTGTGCTTCGGAGTCCATCTGTCGCAGCGCGGCACCGGAGTTTGCGGCTTCACGCTCGGCATCGCGCCGTTCATGCGACTTGCCGTCGAGCGTTGCGGTCGAAGAAGCGATCTGACGCTGAAACTCTGCCGTCTTGATGTCGGTCGCTGCAAGCTCTGCGGCAGCGGCGTCTACCTTCTGCTGCACTTCGTTCAACTCGCGCTTAAGAGCAAGTGGGCCCTGTGCGCGGGTGCGGCCGCCAGTCACGGTCACGTTGTGGAACATCTCGCCATTCGGAGCAAGAAAGAACGCCTGTGGGTATGCAAGCGCCATGGTCCGTGCGCTCTCGGCATCGGGTGCGACGTAGCCATCGCGGAGACGCGGCAAAATCACTTCGAGCGATCGCCCAAATCCATTGCGTACGCGGATGCAATCCTTTAGCGCCACAACCCCTTCACCGCCCGGCTGACTTTCCGCAGACATCCCTTCGGTGAAGCCGACAGGCTCATCGGTGTGGATGAGAAAGGTGGCGCGGCCTGCAACATCCTTCTGCAAGAGGCGAAGTCCCTCGCCAGCGGCATCCCAGCTCTTTACGACAACAAAGTTCAGCTCATCGCGGAGGAACTCATCGACGATGCTTTCGTACTTTCCATCGACTTCGAGAAAATCTGCGAGTGTGCCCATCGGTGCAAGCTCGCCCGCACCGGATGAAGGTTTGGCGCGGAAGAGGTTCTTGACGGTGTCGGTCGAGTAGCTGTGTTCACGAATCAATGATTCGAGCGAGTTGCGACGGCCCATCAGTGTGGCCTGTTCTCCGCGGAGCTGATCGCCGCGCTTCTTCGATTGTGCCTCTGCGTTGCGACTGCCTTCGATCTCAAGCCGTAGTGCGGCTATCTCTATTTCGAGGCGCTGCAGACGCTCCGTCACGGATTCGAATGAGAGCTTTACCTGGCCGCGTTCAAGGCCCAACTGCGTCAGTTCCTGGCGTGCGACATCCGATTCAGACAGCAGTCTTTCGGCTTCGCGATCAAGGCCAGCCAAGGCTGCGGCAGCCTGTGCCTCTTCGTTGCGTGTCTGCGAGGCACGCTGCAGCAGCTGCATGCCGCTGCGGCGATTGTTCTCGACCTGCTGTTCGGCCTGGGCGAGGGCACGGATCGCGTTTTGAGCAGCCTGCTGCTGCGTCTGCGCCGTCTCTCGCGAACCCGTCGACTCGGCCGTCGCGGTCTCAAGGAAGCTGCGGTGCTGCTCCTGTTCTCCGGCAAGCTGTGCGAGTTGCAGGCGGGAGGTTTCCAGTTCCTCGCCGCCGTTGGCGAGCCGATTGGTGAGCTCTGCGATGCGGTCAGCGTTTGAGGCCGTTCGCGCAGTAATGCGTTCGAGCTCCACTGCAGATTGATTTGCGATTGTGCCGGACTCACGAATCTGCGCATCGAGCGTGTACCCGTGGCGAACGCCTTCGGTGTGGTCGGCGTCCATGGCTTCGAGGTCGGTCGCGTGAGCATCAATGACAACGCCAAGACGCGCGATCTCGTTCGCGGCAGCACTGGCTTCTGTGTCGAGTTGCGCCATGCGGCTCGCCAGGGTGACACGAAGCTTGGTGCGGAGTTCATCGCGCAGTGCGCCATAGCGCTCGGCTTTCGCCGCCTGGCGCTTTAAGGTGCCCATCTGCTTGGTCACTTCTTCAAAGATGTCATTGACGCGGGAGAGGTTCTGCCTGGCGGACTCGAGACGCAACTCGGCCAGGCGCTTCTTCGTCTTGAAACGCGTAATGCCTGCCGCCTCTTCGATGATGCCGCGCCGATCAAGCGGCTTTGAGCTGAGTAGCTGCCCAATACGTTCCTGGCCGATGATGGCGTAAGACTCGCCACCCAGGCCCGTACCCATGAAGATGTCCTGAATATCGCGTAAGCGGCAGATCTTTCCGTTCAGCAGGTACTCGGAGTCACCAGTGCGGAACAGTCGGCGCGTGATGGTCAGCTCGCCGGCACGCACGGGAGCACGGCCAAATTTGCGGCGGCGAATCTTCAGGACGACATTGTTCGGGTTTGCAGCGTTAGCGGTCTCGGCGTCAGCCTCGGCGGAGGCCTCTGCGGCCATGGCGATCGCTTCGCCTTCGAGGACCGTGCCGGGCTGCGCGTCCGCCACGGCTTCCTCGGTCTCAAGCGCTCGCTGCTGGCGGAAGGAGGTCTCATCCCAATCGGAGAGGTGCGCGGTGTCGATGGATACGACATCAGTTCCATCCTGCACGCTTGGACCGTCGTACACATCGGGATCGACGAGCGTAAGCGAAACCTCCGCCATGCCGGTCGGCTTGCGTTCGCGTGTACCAGCGAAGATGACGTCTTCCATCTTGATGCCACGAAGGCTCTTTGCTGACTGTTCACCGAGAACCCAGGTGATTGCGTCGGAGATGTTCGACTTGCCGCAGCCATTTGGTCCGACGATGGCGGCGATGCCTTCGCCCGAGAGTTGTACTTCGGTGCGATCGCAGAATGACTTGAAGCCGAGTATCTGGACTTTCTTAAGCTTGAGCATCGTGCCTCACTAACCAGGTTTGTGAACCGGGGTATGACCGGAGATAAGTGGAGCAGGCGCCGTGAGTAGCTGCAGCAACGCTCATCAATCGGAACCCTGACGCTTATCTTAGGCAGCAGCATGTCGCAAATCAACAATTGGTACCCCACCTATTGTGGATAAGGCGGCCGCAACCCCACAAATGGGCATCAGTGTGCAATTCTAATCGCCTCACCTGGAAGGGACTCCGGGGTAAGAAGGCGCGAGGCGCAGATGTGCCGCGCGCGCTCGATGCAAGTGCTCAAAGTAAATCCGCCTGACACACAAAGATGTAGCATGATCAAGGATCCTAGAAGCGATGCGGGAACGGTGTATCGTTGAGCAAAAGCCACATACTTGCGTGACAGCATTCCGGTTTCTATAATCCGCATCACGTGGCTTAGCGAAGGAAGCCGGTGATCCAGGGCTCTCCATCTCTAAATTAGGTACCGTGTTCCATCAAGAACCAACAACCCAGGAGCTTTGAATGAAGAAGGCAGTTATTGCATCTCTCCTTACGGCCGCGAGCTTTGCGCCTTATGCCACTAAGATTGCTTTCGGCCAGGCCGCTGCTGCTCCCGCAGATGCCGGGCAGGTTCAGATGCCCGCAGCGGAGTACGCCTCCTACAACACCTGCGCAAGCGCTACGACTCCCGCTGCAAAGGCTCCTGCGTGCGAGGCTTACCTCACCGCGTATCCGCAATCGTCAGTAAAGGCTGATGTGCTGCAGCAATTGATGATTGCGTACAGCCAGGTGCCTTCCAACGAGAAGGCACTTGATGCCGCGGACCGCCTGTTGCAGATTGACCCGAACAACCTGCGCGGATTGACCTTTGAGGTGATCCTGCGTAAGCAGGCCGCAGACGCGCTGACGGACCCGGCGGCGAAGCAGGCAGCGCTGGATGCCGCTGCCTCAAACGCGACCAAGGGACTGGCGGCAACCAAGCCGAAGGACATGTCAGATGCCGATTTCAAGACGCTGCAGACTGGCGTGACTCCAAACTTCTATAGCGCCATCGCTACGGCCGCGCTGAACAAGAAAGACACAGCGACCGCGATCACGAATTTCAAAGCCGAATTGGCTGCGGTGCCTGTCGACCAGACCACCAAGCCTGGTGCCGTGCTGCAGGACACATACGAACTTGGTGTCGCGTATTACCAGTCGACACCGCCTGATTACGTGAATTGCACCTGGTACACCTCGCGCGCTGCTGCCTATGCGCCCGATCCCTACAAGACGGAGTTCCTGAAGGTTGCTACGTACTGCTATAAGAAGTACCACGGCAAGGCTGATGGTTTTGATACCGTTACGGCAGCAGTACAGACCAATTTGAATCCGCCTGACGACTTCAAGATCGCTCCGGCTCCCTCGCCTGCTGACATCGTCGCCGATGTGATCAAGACCACGCCTGACCTGGCAACGCTGGCGATTGGCGACAAGGAGTTCATTCTCGCGAACGGAAAACCTGAAGACGCCGAGAAGGTGTGGGCTACTGTAAAGGGCAAAGACGTTGAAGTGCCTCAGGTCACGATCGTCTCAGTGGCTGATTCTGTCATCACCGGTTCCGTGTCCGACGATGCCGTGCAGGCGAAGACGGCAGACTTCACCTTCAACCTGAAAGAGCCACTCAAGACGCCACCGGCAGTTGGTGACAAGGTGAATATGACCGGGACCTACGCCTCCTATACGCCTAACCCGATCATGATCACCATGAGCGATGCCGCACTTGTAGTTGCTAAAAAGGCGCCGGTAAAGAAGGCCCCGGCGAGGCGCGCTGCTCACTAGAAGTTATCGTTGCACGCGAAAGAGGCAGCCTTCGGGCTGCCTCTTCTGCTTTGGGGGTGGTGCGCTACTCGCCTAGCATGATGCGTTGTATGTGCGACGCTCGGCCGGTTGCGCCATCGCATTCGACGAGCGCGGCGCACATCTTTGCGTTGCCCTTCGCGGCTTCGAACTTGCCAGGCATGCCGGTCAAAAAGCGATTGAGGACCAGCTCCTTTTCAACGCCGATCACGGAGTCGTACGGGCCCGACATGCCAACGTCCGTCTGATAGGCGGTGCCTTCATGCAAGATGCGCTGGTCGGCAGTGGGAATATGGGTGTGTGTTCCGAGAACTGCAGTGACTCGGCCGTCAAGATACCAGCCAAGTGCCACTTTCTCCGATGACGCTTCGGCGTGAAAGTCCAGCAGGATGACCTTGGCGGTGATCTTCGATAACAGCTCGTCGGCTTTGCGGAACGGGTCGTCGCATGAGGACATGAAGACGCGCCCCTGCAGGTTGATGACCGCGTACTCCTGGCCGGTTGGGAGCGCGCCCTGGTACATGCCAAAGCCGGGTGTGCCAACAGCGTAGTTGGCGGGGCGCAGCACGCGGCGGCCGCGCACATGCGAGTCGGCGGAGACGGTCATGTACTCGAAGATCTCGCGCTTGTCCCAGATGTGGTTGCCAGTGGTGATGACCTGGGCGCCGAGGTCGAACAGCTCCTCCGCAAGCGAAGGCGTGATGCCGAAGCCTCCGGCGGCATTTTCACCGTTGATGACGAGCAGATCGACTGCATTTGTCTCGATGACGTGGGGCAGATGTTCACGAACGATGTGGCGGCCGGAGGAGCCGAATACGTCGCCGACGAAGAGGATGTTCACGGTGAAATGCTAGCAGAGCGCGCGCCAGGTTGTTGCGCCTGGCAAAGAACGGCTGTTTCGCGCTGATGCTTCGGGTGTTTGTGCCGCTCGCTGAAGGATCAGTAACATGCAGACCTCAGCTGCGCTATGGTCACGCCGGGCAAGGCGCGGTGATGCTGCAACAGGCAGTTTGTGCTGGTTTACACCTGAAGACGGTAAAATAGTTGGATGGACCTGACCCTTTACTCCGCTTCCTGGTGCCGCGATTGTCGCGAAGCCAAACGCTTTCTGGCAAAGCACAGCATTCCCTACACAGAGATCGATATCGAAAGCACACCTGGTGCTGCTGACGCTGTGATCAAGAACGTAGGCAAGCGGGCTATCCCGCAGTTTGTAATGGATGGTAAGTGGGTGCAGCCGTACAAGCCTGGTCAAGGGTTTCTACATGCGGAGATGGCAGCACTGTTCGGTGTGAGCGAATGATCGCTCGTTACACGCGACCGGAGATGAGTCGCATCTGGTCGGACGAGAACAAGTATCGCTGCTGGCTGCGGGTTGAGGTTGCGGCGTCGCAGGCTTTGGCAAAGGCTGGCATGGTTCCGCAGGATGCTGCGGATGCAATTCGCGACAAAGCTGATTTCACTGTGGCGCGAATCCAGGCCATTGAAGATGAAGTTAAGCACGATGTGATTGCCTTTACGACGGCGGTGGCGGAGCACATTGGTCCCGAGTCGCGATGGCTGCACTATGGGCTTACCTCGACCGACGTTGTGGATACGGCGCAGGCACTGCAACTGAAGGAAGCATCGGCGCTCATTCGAGCGGGCATCGTGCGGCTCAGCGAAGTGCTAAAGAAGCGGGCGTTGGAATTCAAGCACACGCCGACCATCGGGCGCACGCATGGCGTTCATGCAGAGCCGACGACGTTCGGGCTGAAGATGCTGCTGTGGTATTCCGAAATGCAGCGGAATCTCGCGCGATTCGACTCGACAGCGGAAGAGCTCCGGGTTGGAAAATTGTCAGGCGCTGTGGGGACGTTCGGGCATCTGAAGCCAGCGCATGAAGAGGCTATCTGTGCGGAGCTTGGGTTGACGCCAGTGTTGATCGCGACACAGGTGGTGCAGCGCGACAGGCATGCTGCGTACATTGCGACGCTGGCGGTGATGGTGTCGACGTTGGACAAGATTGCCACCGAGGTGCGGCATCTACAGCGAACCGAGGTGCGCGAGGCGGAGGAGTTCTTTTCGGAAAAGCAAAAAGGTTCGAGCGCTATGCCGCACAAGCGAAATCCGATTACGAGCGAGCAGATCAGCGGGCTGGCGCGGGTGGTCCGGGGGAATGCGCAGGTGGCCTTTGAAAACATTGTGCTGTGGCATGAACGAGACATCTCGCACTCGTCAGCAGAGCGGGTGATTCTGCCCGATTCGACGATACTGGCGGACTATCTTCTAGCGAAGACGGCAACGCTGATCGAGAGACTCCTAGTGTACCCAGAGCGAATGATGAAGAACCTCGAGTCCACCGGTGGACTGATCTTTTCGGGGCAGCTGCTGCTCGATTTAGCAGAATCCGGGATGCTGCGTGAGGATGCATACAAGCTGGTACAGGGTCACGCGATGCGGGCCTGGAAGGACGACCTGGTGTTCAAGGATGAGGTGGCGAAGGAGCCGGAGATTACGACTCGGCTAACACCGGAAAAGTTTGCAAGGGCGTTCGCGTTCCAGAGGCAGCTGGCGAATGTAGATGCGATTTTTACGCGGGTGCTCGGATAGCTACAGTTCAGACAAGATCGTTTCGCGACCGACCTTCTTGTGTGCTGTGACATTTTGGACGGTTGAATTTAGAGTTCCAATCCGCAGAGAACCGTGAGCAGGAACGGAGATGCGATGGGCGTCGGATGCTGTATTTGCAGGATGATATGGCTGCCAACCTGATGGACCTTGATGTACTGCCATCGGCGGCAGAGATGATCCGCAAGTGCCGTGCCGCTCAAGCTACGCGGCAACTTGATGCTACTGGTAGGACTTCATCTCGAACCAGATGTAGCCGTATGCGAGATGGCTTTGGAGAGTCGAAGAAGTAAGCTTCGACAGGCTCTTGCACATTAAGGCGCAGCTCATCCCAACTATCTGCTTGGGTAAAAATGCTTTCGCCAAGGGACTCGGCGATGTACCCGCCATCTGCTTTCTGCTCGATCTCGAAGACGAGTTCGTTCAGAGCAGTATTCTGAGGGAATTTGGTGCTTTCGACAAGTAAATTTCGGTAAGCGCATTCGAGTCAGCGCAGTAAGGTGGTATTTAGATGGAACCGGCATACGGCTTGATCAAGATCGTCGCGAATGCAATGGCAGACGCAACGGCGCGGAGCGGCGATTGGCTGAAGTGCCGGCCGGGGTGTTCGCAGTGCTGTGTAGGCGTGTTTCCAATCGGGTGGCAGGATGCGGACAGGATCCGGAAGGGGCTGGTCGCATTGATAGATGTGGATCCAGAACGGGGGGCGCGGGTGAAGGCGAGGGTCGCCTCCGCTTTGGCGAGGCTTGACCCATGGTTTCCAGGAGATGTGGCGACGGGGGTTCTTGGCGAGTCGTATGAAGAGGTGATTCTCTTCGAGGAGTTTGCGAACAATGAGCCCTGTCCGGCGCTCGACCTATCGCAAGGGGCAGATCTTGGGACATGCGATCTTTATGCGAGCCGACCAATTTTATGCAGAACGTTTGGGCCTCCGATGCGGACGGAGGAGGACAACCTTGCAACGTGCGAGCTTTGTTATATCGGGGCGAGTACGGAAGAGATCGAGCGGTGTGAACTTGACCCGGCGATACCTGGTTTAGAAGAAGAGAGCAATGCCGCGTACGAGGCGGCCACGGGCAAACGAGGCGAGACGCTGATCGCATATGCACTGCGGGGTTGCTGATGGAGTTCTTGTCGAGTGAGGTGGGCGACCGGGGTATGGCTGAGACAGTCAAGGTCGTTTGAACATTCGACAGTTGAGGTTGTAACCTGGCGCTCCAAGAGGGTAGAGGCGGCACTCGGAGTGACGATCCAATCATGTTCTGCAGCCAACTAAGCGACATCCGAAGGCGGCAGCGATGATTTGCGCTTTCCGCTTACGCTGGCTCCTGCTGCGTCATGCAATGAAGCGTGCCTAACCCCCAGACCAGGTCCACCGCGTGGATTCCAACCACATCCCGCTCCGGAAAACATTCCGCAATGATGTTCAATGCGACCCGGTCGTGACAGTCATTGAATGTTGGTACAAGTACAAGTTCATTCGCGATGTAGAAGTTGGCATAGCTTGCCGGGAGCCTCTGGCCGTCGAAGATGACGGGATTCGGCATCGGTAGTTCACGCACTTCGAACGGTTCATTGTGCAGATTGCGGGCAGACTTCAGCCGAGCGAGATTCTCTGCCAGCGGCAGATGGTTTTCGTCCGCAGTGTTGGGCTCGATTGCAGTCAAAATGGTATTCTCCGAAACGAACCGTGTCACGTCATCGATGTGTCCGTGGGTGTCGTCACCAGCACAACCGCGGTGCATCCAGAGCACCTTCTCAACGCCGAGGTACTCAGCAAATGCGCTCTCCAACTGCTCACGGCTGATCCCGGGATTACGTTGCTGCACCTCGCTGAGCAGGCATTCTTCGGTCGTAAGAAGGATTCCTGCTCCGTTGGTGTCGATACTTCCGCCTTCGAGCACCAGGCGATGATCCTCTATTTCAGGCCGGAACTCCGGCATCGCATAGAGCTTTGCAACGTGCTGAGGAATCTGGTCGTCGCGGTGCCAGTTGTCATACTTCGCCCACGCGTTGAACTTCCAGTTTGTGATGGCAAGGTCACCCTCTGCATTCTTGACGAAGATCGGCCCTGAGTCGCGCAGCCAGACGCGGTCCGTTGGCCAGTGATGAAAGTGCAACCGCGCAAGGTTTGCACCAGCGCGCCTCAAGAGGAGGGTGGCCCGCTTTTCTGCGGCGAGGTCGTTCACCAGGATGTTTACATCTTCGGCACGCGAGAGATGCCGGACTATCTCTGAGTAGACCCACGGAATGGGCTGGAACTTGCCCGGCCAATCCTCCGCGTTATGCGGCCATGCGATCCAGGTTGCCGCATGGGGAGCCCATTCGGCCGGTATGCGGTAGTTCTTCGGGCGCGAAGTCGTCATCAGTCGATAAACCTGCTGGTGATCCCGGAGTACGCGTCGATCCTTCGATCCCGCAGGAAGGGCCAGTTACGCCGAGTGTCTTCAAGGAGCTTCAGATCGATCTCCGCAATCAGAATGTCTTCGCGATCATGGGGCGCCTTTGCGATGATGCGGCCGAAGGGATCGGCGATGAAGCTGCCGCCCCAGAACTCCAGGCCCGCGCCCTCTGGCCCCTTTATAGTGACGCCGTCATGGACCACGTCGCCATGCTCGAAGCCGACCCGGTTTACCGCTCCGACGAAGACGCCGTTTGCGATCGCGTGCGACCTTTGAATCGTCTGCCAGGCAGAGTACTGCGCCTCGCCAAACTCTTCTTTTTCGCTTGGATGCCAGCCGATGGCAGTCGGAAAAAAAAGGGTGTTTGCTCCCTGGAGCGCGGTAATACGAGCACCCTCGGGATACCACTGGTCCCAGCACACCAGCGTTCCTATGTGGCCCTGTGAGGTCTTCATTGCTTTGAACCCCAGGTCGCCCGGCGTGAAGTAGAACTTCTCGTAGTAGAGAGGATCATCCGGAATATGCATCTTGCGGTAGATCCCCGCCAGCGAACCGTCAGTCTCGAGAACTGCCGCGGTGTTGTGGTAAAGCCCAGGAGCCCGGCGCTCAAAGAGCGAGGCGATCACGACGACCTTTTCTTCGCGTGCTACGGCAGCCAGTCGCTCAGAACTAGGTCCGGGTATGGACTCGGCGAGATCGAAGAGCGCATGCTCCTCGCGCTGGCAGAAATACTGCGCGCGAAATAGTTCCGGAAGACAGATGATGTTTGCGCCTGCGCGCGCGGCATCTCGGACGCGATCCGCTGCTTTCTCAAGATTCGCCGCTGTATCCGGCGCACACGACATCTGGATCAATGCAATGCGCCTGTTGTTTGCTGAACCAGCCACTACTACCTCCAACCGCTCCAAACCAATCTTTCCATTCTATTTGCTACGGTCGCAGTACGCTTTGCCGCCCGGGTCGACTCGCCGCATTACCATGCGCCATGACCACTTCACAAACTTATAAAGATGACGTAAAGACGAGGTGAACTTCATGTCTGTCGCCTAAGAGAATCTGATAAGTTTGAGAGGAAGGACGAGCAACGGAGATCCGCCAGACGTCTTCCCTATCCCTAAAACCGAACAAGGTCTACCGCTGCCGTTCGGCACAACTGTTAGAAGGAGTTCCATGCCAAGCGAATATCGTGATTTTCTTGAACTTTCTTACTCCGAGTTGGAAGATCTGAACCTGGCGGCGAAAGACCAGCGTAAGAACCGGGTCCCAAACGATGTGATCCAGGAAGAGCGGCTAAAGTATTTGACCGAGGAGTCGCGCATCAAGGCTGTAACGGTCATCTTCTCCGACCTCGAAGGCCGGCTGCACATGCTTGATTACGACAAGAAGTTTTTCGTAAAAGGATGGGACAATCTCACCTTTGACGGTTCCTCTATTCGCGGCTTCACCGCTCAGCGCGAGAGCGACCTCCGCCTCGGTATCGATTGGAGCGCCTTTTACTGGGTGCCAGCCGACGTCTTCGGGGCGGGCAAAGTCATCGTCTTCGGCAATGTCATCGATAAGAATGGCGAGCACTACGCTGGGGACCTTCGCGGCGTTCTGAAGACCTTTGCGAAGGAAATGTATGACACCAGCGGCTACACCCTGAATGCTGCAAACGAAATTGAAGGTTTTCTTTTCGACGGCATCGACGCTGAGCGCAACTTCCATGAGACCGGAACCTTCGAGTACGTCAATAACGGTGGCTATTACCACTCTTTGCCTGGCGACCCGCTCCGCGAGTTTATAGACACCGCTGCCGAAGTGCAGCGCGCCATGGGTTTTGAGAACGAGAAGGACCATCCCGAAGTCGCACCCTCCCAGTTCGAGATCAACTACACGTATGGCGATGTCGTCACCGCCGCCGATCAGATCCAGTTGTACAAGCTGATCTGCCGCCAGGTCGCGACCCAGATGGGGATGACGGCAAGCTTCCTGCCGAAGCCTGTCACCGGCGTCAACGGCAGCGGCATGCACACCAATGTTTCCATCACGAAGAATGGCAAGAACCTCTTCTGGGATCCGAAAGGCGACGAAAAGGTTTCGAAGATGGCGTGGCAGTTCGTCGACCGCATCCTCACCCACGGCAACGACATTTGCCTTCTCCTGAACGCCAGCGTCAACTCCTATCGCAGACTTGATCCGCACTTTGAAGCTCCGAACCAGATCAAGGCATCCGCAACTGACCGTGGCTCAATGATCCGCATTCCTATCGGCAACGAGAAATCGGCGCGCGTGGAAGTACGTTCTGTTGGGCCGGATGCCAATCCGTACATGGTGCTCTACTCTGTCTTCAAGACTGGCCTGCACGGCGAGACCGCGAAGATTAAGAACCTTCGCCAGGCTGATCGGTACCTGCCCGACAACGTCTACACCGCGCTCGAAGATTTCCGAGGCGCTGCGTGGACCACGACGCTTCTTGGCGAGGATGTGAAGGGACGCTACGCGGACCTGAAGCAGGCCTCTGCGGATCGCTGTGCTCGACTGCTGGGAACAATCGTCAAGGCACCCGAGATCCAGTACCATCACGATGTATACAACCAGCTACTCTGGAATAATTTCTAGGCAAGGCTTGAGTACAAAAGAGGGTCCTGGCATATCTGCCGGGGCCCTTTTTTCTATGTAAGTCAACGTGGATCTACAAAAGTGTCAACCACAGCGAACCAGACTTGCTGAAAATCCTACGTTCCTGACCGCTATTGTCAGTCTGTTCGTCAACGCAATCGCAGCGATCATGGCATCCTCGAACAGTTCAGGCGGGCGGCCCTCCAACAATCGAGCAGCTTCACGAGCAGATGCAGCGTTGAAATTCGAGATAATCCCGTTCCTAGGATTCCCGCCTCCTGAAGATTCCCGCCTCCTGAATACGATCAATCCATACGTCGAGTTCGGCGGCCTTGACCGCACTCGACCACACAGGAACTCCACCTCACGCCTGAAGTTCGTACAGAATGACAGATTGTATTCGTGTGAATCGCTCCCGACCTGCTAATACCAGGCAATCACCGCGCGGTAGCCGAGGCTTGCGAAGCCAGACGCTAAATCAGACACCATACCGTTCATCGCACAGGTGCTTGCCACTCGTATCTCTGAACAGCGAAAATTGTTCTAATGAGTAAGGGGAGATCGCCATGCGTAAGAAAGTAACAATCGTCGGTTCGGGAAACGTCGGAGCAACCGCGGCACACTGGATCGCCGCCAAGGAGCTTGCTGACGTTGTGCTGCTCGACGTAGTCGAAGGCGTTCCGCAGGGTAAAGCGCTTGACCTTCTGCAGGCCATGCCTATTGAGAAGCGCGACTGCAATATCATCGGTACCAACGACTACGCCGACACTGCCGATTCGGACATTGTTGTCATCACCGCAGGCATCGCGCGAAAGCCCGGCATGAGCCGCGACGACCTCCTCAACACGAATTCAAAGATTATGGCGGATGTCGTTGCAAAGGTTGTTGCAGCGTCACCCAACACCATCATTATTGTCGTTTCGAACCCGCTTGATGCAATGGCGCAGGCAGCGTTCAAACACGCTGGCTTTCCGCGCGAACGCGTAATTGGCATGGCCGGTGTGTTGGACTCGGCCCGTTTTCGGACTTTCATTGCTGCTGAGCTCGAAGTGTCGGTCGAGAACGTTACCGCCTTCGTGCTCGGCGGCCATGGCGACACAATGGTTCCGCTGTCGCGCTACTCGACCGTGGCTGGAATTCCCATCACCGAGTTGATTGCACCTGATCGCCTGAAGGAACTCGAAACTCGCACTGCGAATGGCGGCGCCGAGATCGTGAAGCACCTCAAGACGGGATCAGCGTACTACGCGCCCTCCGCCGCAGCAGTGGAAATGGTCGAGGCCATTTTGAAGGACAAGAAGAAGATTCTGCCTTGCGCCGCTTATCTGCAGGGCGAGTACGGCATCTCCGGGCTGTTCGTCGGGGTACCATGCAAGCTCGGAGCAAAGGGCCTTGAGAAGATCATTGAGATCAAGCTTACGCCGGAAGAACAAGCTGCTTTGCAGAAATCGGCAGATTCGGTGAAAGAGCTTTGTACAATTATCGGCGTGGCGTAGTTGTTCTTGCTTTAACGCGAAGGGCCCGCTCAACCGAGCGGGCCTTGTCGTTCGAGCTGAAATTAGCTATGCAACGCGCTCGATTGTGACCGACTCGAGCACAACCGGCGTCTTCGGACGGTCCATACCGTCTTTGCTGACCTTCGAGATCTTCTCGACGATGTCGTAGCCTTCAACAACTTCGCCAAAGATAGTGTGCTTGCCCGTCAGCCAGCTTGTGTCTGCAACGGTAATGAAGAACTGCGATCCGTTGGTGTTCGGCCCGGAGTTTGCCATTGCCAGCTTGCCCTTCTCCTGAAATCCGTGCTTCGAGCCTTTGGTCTCATCGGCAAACTTGTAGCCGGGACCGCCCATGCCGGTGCCTTCAGGGTCGCCACCCTGGATCATGAACTGCGGAATGACGCGATGAAAGATCGATCCGTCATAGAGCTTTGCACCTTTTTTGCCGCGGCTGTTCCAGTCCTTGGTTCCCTCGGCGAGACCGATGAAGTTGGCGACGGTCTCTGGGGCGTCCTTCTCGAAGAGCTCGCAAACTACGGTACCTTCTGATGTTTTAAATGTGGCGTAAGTGCCCGGCTTGGTTGGCATTGTGGATCTTCTCCTTGCAGGTTGATGGGACAGTGGAAGAGCGCACCCGCATGATCGTGGGTAAGCGCAAACTATTTGGCTGACGGTGCCGGCGAGGCGGTTACCGGCACAGGAGGCATAGGCTGGCCTTCGCGTACAACCGTAACTTTGTTGATCATGACAGCCTCTTTAGGCTTGTCCTGCGCGTCTCGATCGACGCGAGCGATGGACGCGACGACGAGCACACTGTGCTCATCACATTGCCCAAAGATGGTGTAGTTTCCATTCAGATCGGTATACGGCACTTCCGTGATGAAAAACTGCGATCCATTCGTACCGCTTCCGCCTGGGCCGACGCCGGCGTTCGCCATAGCCAACCGCCCGGCTACATCGAAGTTCAGCGCCGGGTCGGTCTCGTTCGCGAACAAATAACCGGCATCACCCTCACCCGTGCCGAGACGGTCGCCGCCCTGAATCATGAACTGTGGGATCACCCGATGAAACGTGAGTCCGTTGTAGAACGGCTGCCCATGGACCTTCTTCTGTGTCTTGGCGTCCACCCAATCCTTTGAGCCTTCAGCGAGTCCAACGAAGTTCGCGGAGGCCACAGGCGCTATCTTGTCGAAAAGCCTGCAGACCATCCGGCCCATCGAAGAATCGATTACGACGGTTGGACCCGTAGGCTCGGGTGCAGCCTTTGCGTGAACGACCGTGCTCGGTGCGTCCGGAAACTCCTGCGATGGGGTAGAAGTTGCTGGCGGAGGCGAAGTCTGGGGGGTCGTCGGCGATGGCGTGGATTGGGCAAAAAGGGCAGGCGTCGACACGGCCAGCAGGAAAAGCGAACGAAGCATCATGGACAAAGCATCTCCAATAAACAGGCTACCGCAGGCGCTGCTCTGAGGCAAAGGTTCGTCGCCGCAAGGCGTACGGCCATATGCAACCGAGTCAGCCGCAATCATGCTTTATGCATCCTATCCACCAGCACGAGGAGAAAGCTCAATGGTCAAGTTTGCGTTGTACGGGGAGATGAAAGCCAAACCGGGCAAAGAAGCCGAGGTAGAAGCGTTTCTGAAGCAGGGCGCTCAGATGGCCGGGAACGAAGCTGGTACGGTCACCTGGTACGCACTGAAAGAAGATGACGGAAGCTATGGCATCTTCGATACATTTGCGGATGAAGCCGCCCGGGATGCGCACCTGAACGGCGACATTGCCAAGGCGTTGATGGCCAAGGCGGATGAACTCTTTACCGAAACCCCAAAGATCCACAAGATCGACATCATTGCTGAAAAGTAGATGGCGGCGGCAACCTCAGGGCAACTGGTAATACTCACAGTTTTAGATGGAGGAACACTATGGCACAGGGCATCGATTCTACAAAGATCGCATCACGTCCTTCTCATGAAGCAGTTGAGCAGGAGACAAACGCTACCGAAGTAGGTAGAGACGCGCATAAGCATCTTGACCACGTCGCGATGGAAGCGGCAAAACGTTCCAGCAATCGCATTGTCAGCAACGAGGAGAAGATCCCAAGCAGCACAATCTTCTCAAAATAGGACGCGTGTCAACGTAAAGAAGGGTCCCGCTTCTGCGGGACCCTTCTTATTGCCAAGAGCTGATTGACGCTTCAGCGTGGCGCTTCAAGGAAAGTCTTCTGCAAACTAAGAACGCAGGCCAATCCTGCTTTCTTTTTCGATTCACCTGTCGATGTCGAGTAGAAAGAGCTGTTGTTCCCTCTCAGCAATGCTTTCATCTTAATCGAAGACGAAAATGACATCGAGTAGCTGGAGTCAGGTTTACCATCTTCGCCGGTCTTCTGGGTACTCGTTCCTTCATGTTCGCTCTTCTTGTCGAAGGTCAGGGTGATATCAGCGGTGTCGCTATCGTCAACGATCGTAAGTCTACCCCACCGCTTTAGGGCCTCTACGGCACCTTCACTTACCGCATCGTTGTGGGTATTGTTCACAATCGCTACAGTCCTGGCTTCGAACGCAGGTTTGGGGAGCGGACCCACATTTGTTTGTGCATTCGAGAATGTACCTGCCAGGATGTAGAAAGCCACCACGAAGATAAGTCTTTTCATACTGACCCCTAGCTCCCAATATGCCCGCAGCGCTTATAACGCCGCCGCACCGGCCTCTGCAACTGCATGATCCTGCTCACCCGATCCGCCGCTGATGCCGATCGCTCCTACAACTCTGCCATCGATCTTAAGCGGAATGCCTCCAGCGAAGATCATGACTTTCCCACCGTTTGAAGCATGAATCCCAAAAAACTGGTCGCCTGACTGCGAGTTTGCGCCGAGATCTTTGGTTGTGATGTCGAAGGCACGTGAGGTCCAGGCTTTCTTCTGCGAGATATCGATCGAGCCAAGCCAGGCGTTCTCCATCCGTTCGAAAGCAACCAGGTTGCCGCCATCATCGACTACAGCAACGTTCATGGGCTGACCTATCTCTTCTGCCTTCTTCTCAGCCGCCGCAATAATGCGACGCGCTGCTTCAAGTCCAATGCTGCTCATAATCCTGATCTCCAGTAATCCCTGTTAGCCAAAGTAGCATCGTTCAGCGCTGGCAGCATCACCGGACAAAGAAGTCCTTGACCTGCTGCAGCAGGACATCCCTGCTCACATCTGAAATTGCTTCAGTCAAGGGGAGTTGCTTTGGGCAAGCCTCGACACAGTTTTGCGCGAAACCGCACTCCTGTACCCCGCCATCGCCCGCAAGGGCGCGCAAACGCTCTTCCTTCAGCACCGCGCCCGTTGGGTTGTTGTTGAAGAGCTTTACCTGTGCGATTGTCGCCGCACCTACGAAGTTAGTCGAGTCGTTGAATTGCGGACAGACTTCCATGCAAATTGTGCAGGAGATGCAGTTCGACAGCGGATACAGTTGCTCCTGAAGCTGGGGAAACTGCTTCGGACCTGCACCAAGATCGTAGGTCCCGTCGATCGGCACCCACGCCTTCACCGCCTTTAGATTTTGAAACAGCACGCTGCGATCTACTGAAAGATCACGCACAACCGGAAATTTGGATAGCGGCGCAAGCGTGATGGTCCCAGTGCCGTCGCCGTTCAGCTTGTCGACGAGCGCTGAACAAGCCATGCGGGCCTTGCCGTTGATGAGCATCGCGCACGATCCGCAGATCTCTTCCAGACAGTTTGCGTCATAGGTGATGGGAGCAGTGGCCGTTCCATCCGCAGTCACCGGGTTGCAGGCAATCTCCCCCAGCAAGGACGTGATGTTCATGTTTGGTCGATACGGGATCTCAAACTTCTCCGTTTTTGCGGAGCCGTCTGGTCCTGACTGACGCTTGATTTCAACTTTGATGGTGCGACTTGCGGTGGATGTAGCCATAAAATTCCTCAATCTAATGACCTACTGTTCTGCAATCTATTTCGTTGACGCGAGCCGTAGTTCGTAGGCTCCATGCATAATGTACCTGCCGCAGCAGCATACTCAATGGCTTTACGCCGTCGCTGCATAGTTCCTTGCTCTCGGCACAATGAGTGAAGTATCCACTTCTTCAAACGTGATTCTCGGTGCACCGTTGCAGAATTGCGCCTTCGTTGTTTTTAGAAACTGTTCATCATTGCGCTCTGGAAAATCAGGCTTGTAGTGCGCTCCGCGAGACTCGTCGCGCATCGCCGCGCCCTGTACGACCACACGCGATAGTTCCAGCATGTTCCATAGCTGACGGGTGAAGGCAAAGCTCGTGTTCGCCCATTGACTGCGGTCGGACAAGTTGATGTTCTTGTACCGGTCCATCAACTCGACAATCTTTGCATCCGCCTCAGCCAGGCCTGCGTTGTGGCGAATGATCGTTGCATGCCGAGTCATCGTGTCGCCGAGCTCTCGCCACAGTTTGAAGGGATTCTCCGTTCCTGAAGAATCCATCAACCCCTGGTTCAGCAGCTTTTGCCGGGCCAGTTCCATCGCGTGTCCACCATCTCCTTCTGCAGGCGGCAGCGCCTTCGCGTAGGCCATTGCATTCGGTCCTGCAACAAAGCCGCCGTAAATGCACGAAAGCAGCGAGTTCGCACCCAGCCGGTTCGCCCCATGGATCGAATAATCCGCCTCGCCTGCCGCATAGACGCCGGGAATGTTCGTCATCTGGTCAAAGTCCACCCACAGTCCGCCCATCGTGTAGTGCATGCCAGGGAAGATCTTCATTGGTACATCGCGTGGATCATCGCCAACGAATTTCTCGTAGATTTCGAGGATTCCCTCAAGCTTGCGATTCAGCGTCTCGCGATCGATATGCGTCAAGTCGAGGTACACCATGGGCTGCCCGTCGATGCCCATACCCAGCTCATAGACAACGCGGTGAATCGCCCGGGTCGCAATGTCACGCGGAACCAGGTTGCCATATTTTGGATACCACTCCTCAAGAAAGTAGAAGCGGTCTGCTTCAGGAATAGATTTCGCGGTGCGCGTCTCATCCTTCGAGCGCGGCACCCACACGCGGCCGCCTTCACCACGCGCTGACTCAGACATCAGGCGAAGTTTGTCTTCGCCTGGAATCGCAGTTGGATGCACCTGGATAAATTCGCCGTTCGCGTAGAACGCTCCCTGCTGATACAGAGCGGCCTGAGCCGACCCCGTGCACACCACTGAATTTGTGCTCTTGCCAAAGATCGCACCGATTCCACCGGTACACATGATGATCGCGTCGGCGGCAAAGGTCCTTACCTCCATTGATCTTAGGTCGAGGGCCGAGATCCCTCGGCATACCCCCTTCGAGTCGAGCACCGCGGACAGGAACTCCCAACCCTCATACTTCGTGACCTTACCTTCAGATTCGTAGCGTCGCACTTGTTCATCAAGGGCATAAAGTAGCTGCTGGCCCGTAGTCGCGCCGGCAAACGCCGTACGGTGATACAGCGTTCCGCCAAAGCGCCTGAAATCCAGCAGCCCCTCGGGTGTGCGATTGAACGGCACGCCCATGCGATCGAGCAGGTCAATGATCGCCGGCGCCTGCGCTGTCATCTTTTGAACGGGGGTCTGGTTCGCAAGAAAGTCGCCACCATAAACGGTGTCATCGAAGTGCTTATGAACGTCGTCGCCCTCGCCCTTTAGGTTCTTGGCGGCGTTGATGCCACCCTGCGCGCAGACTGAGTGCGAACGCTTCACCGGCACAATCGAAAACAGGTCGACCGTGCCTCCCGCCTCCGCGATCTTAATGACCGACGAAAGTCCTGCCAATCCGCCGCCTACAACAATGATCCTTGGTACTGCCATGTTTATACCTTTCGTGCTTGATCTCGTACTTATTGGGAGTTCGACGATGTCGCAGGAGAAGGCGCGGGTAGCATAATGCCAGGTGGCTGTGCCGGCATCACGTCCGCAGGGGCATTCTGATACTTCGGACTTACAAACGCCCACATTCCCCAAAGACCAAGCACGCAAAGTCCAGTCCCGATCGCCGCACACACGTATCCAAACTTCTTCCGTGCGCGGTCGCCGGGCGTTATTCCCCACTTTGCCGCAAACAGCCAGATCCCGTAAGCAAAATGCCAGGTCGTCGCGATCATCGCAATCACGTAGATCGCTAGCATCCAGGGATTTGACAATTCATGCTGCACCTTAGCGAACGCTGCGCCGGGATGCTCCGGCAGGCTTACGCCGCTGAACCGCTGCCGCCAGACATGTTGAATGATGTATGCGAACGCGATCAACCCGGTCACGCGTTGCGAGATATACATCCAGTTCCCTGCCCACGGATACACGTTGACATTGCTGCGACCACGGAACGAGATGAACACGCCATATCCTGCATGAAACGCGAGCGGAATGAAGATGAATGCCCACTCCAGCACGCGAACCAGTGGCAGACCGTTCAGAAACTTCACTTGCTGTGCGTAAGCCAGAGGCCCGTTGATTGCCTCAAAGTTCGATATGATGTGCTCAACCAGGAACGCGCCGATGGGAATAATTCCTGAGAGCGAATGCAGCTTGCGCCACAGAAACGAGTTCCCTTGCCCGGCACGAAGCGGTTGTACACCACGATGACGCTCTTGCGATGGAAGTGCGGGCGGGGCGGCAGTAGCCATAGCGAAGCTCCTTATGCGCGGTTCATGGGCGCAGTTCGCAAGGATACGAACGAAGCGTCGACAACGAGAATTATTTCGCCCACGGATAACGAGCGTCAAGGATTCTTGCTGGGGGCGTTCGATTACCGACTGCTTTGTGCGAAATAGGTCACAGCGTCAAATCAGGAACGGTCCCACTTAGTCTGGACGAAAGATCGGCCAGCGCACGGCCGCGATGACTGAGCATCATTCGCCGTTGAGAATCAAGCTCGGCCATTGTCTTCTGCTCGCCCCCAGGCAAGAAGTACGGATCGTATCCAAACCCACCGGAACCCTGCGTAATGTCGAGGATCATTCCTTCTACGGAACCCACTCCGATAGCGAGGACTGCTCCGTCGCGCGCTGCTGCCAAGACACACCGGTATCTTGCCTGCCGCTTATGCAAAGGCACTGCGCCAAGGGCATCCATCAAACACGCATTGTTGCGGTGGTCCTGCAGAGCATCGAGATGAAAGCCGCAATCGTCTGCGAAGCGTGCCGAACGCACTCCCGGGGCTCCACGCAGTGCGTCTACTTCGAGCCCGGAATCGTCCGCAATTACGATTTTGCCTGGCGCAAACCTCGAGTAATACACCGCCTTGATCGTTGCATTGCCTTCGAACGTAAGCTCATTCTCTTCCGGTGCTTCAATTGATTCGAGTCCAGGAAGCGGCTCGATACCTATTGAGCCCATGGCAGCGGTTGCGAAGTCTCGCAGCTTTCCCGGATTTGTTGTTGCGACGAGTAGCGTCATAAGTCTGTCTTTACCGAGATGCCGCTTCGTAGTTCCTGCTTCCAGCCAAGTATCTTCGCCTTCGCGGCAGCAGCCTCTGCTTCCGGGATCTTTCCTTGATGCTGGTAGATCATGGAGAGCCGAGTTTGCGCCAGCACATCATCCGGGTCGCTTGCGATCAGCTTGAGAACGGCTGCAAGCGCTTCGTCTGTCCGTCCAGCATCCTCCAGCGCGCGAATCAATCCATGGCGCGCTTCAGCATGGCCAGGATTGAGAGTCACGATATGTTCGAATTGCCGAGCCGCCACTTCCGGTTCGCCGCGCGCCATGTAGTCCAGCGCGGCGTCGAAGAGCGACTCAGTCTCGTCCGGCACCCTCTCCATAGCTCAAGTATATGTCGCATCCAAGTGCCTAGAGGATCCCAGGATGCCCACGATGAAAGCGCACACCGAATACCTTACCCTTACAACAAAAGAGCGATACGAGATGGTGCATCTCACGCCGCAGGTTGAAGCCATCGTGCGCCGCAGTGGTGTCGACGATGGACTTTGTTTTGTCTCGCCGATGCATATCACTGCGGCCATCTACGTAAACGACAATGAAGACGGCCTGATTGAAGACATCGCAACATGGCTGGAAAAGCTCGCGCCTTCATGGCCGGGGTACAAGCACCACCGCACCGGCGAAGACAATGGCGACGCGCACCTGAAAGCGTTGCTGCTCCATCACGAGACCACGCTGCCCGTCACGAAAGGCAAGCTCGATCTGGGAACCTGGCAGCGCATCTTCTATGCGGAGTTCGACGGCCAGCGATCAAAGCGAATTATCGTCAAGGTACTTGGCTTGTCTGCGTAGAAGGCTCCAGCTGTGCCATTAAAAGGATGATGTCCACCCGTCGATTCTCGGTGCGGCCAGCGTCCGTAAGATTGCTTGCCACGGGATGAAACTCTGCGTAACCAGCGGCTGAAAGCAGTGCCGGATCGAAACTGCCCTTGCCGATAATGAACCGCGCAATCGCTGAAGCCCGGGCTGTCGAAAGTTCCCAATTCGTTGCAAATTGAAGCGTGTGGATCGGCACATCGTCCGTATGCCCTTCCACGCGTACTCCCCGGTTCGGCAAAGCATCTACGATCGTTGAGAGGATGTGGAGCGAGCTTGGATTCACCTCCGCCGATCCTGACGCAAAGAAGCCTGCATCGTGAAGCGAGATCACCAGGCCATCCGGCGTGATCCGCGTTGTTACAGAACCCGACGGCAACTTGCCCTGGCCTACCTGGTCAGCAACCAGCTTATCGATCGACTGCTTCAACTGTTCCAGCGATTGCTGGCTTGGCATGGGCATCGCGATTGGCTTGTTCTCTACATTTGAAGCCGCACCCCCTTGGTGTGCGATCGACAACCTCTTCGACGCCGGGTCGAAGACGCCCATCTCGGTGAATGCCGCTTTCACAGCTTCGGCCACTTGTGCCTGCTTCTTCTTGTCGGCCTGGCTCGAGGCAAAGAGCACGACAAAGAACGCAAAGAGCAGCGTTATAAAGTCCGCATAGGAGATTAGCCAGCGTTCATGATTTACATGCTGCACGCGCTTCTTCAAGCCGTCACCGCCCGCTCACGTTCTGCGGCGGAGCGCGATTCGAAAAGGTAGGTGCGGAGTTTCAGCTCCAGCATCCGCGGGTTCATGCCTTCGAGTATCGACACCACACCTTCAAGCATCATCTCCTTCACCATCTGCTCGTCGCGATAGCGGATCTTCAGCTTTCCGGCTATAGGCAGACAGATGAGATTGGCGAGGCCGACGCCGTAAATGGTTGCAACGAACGCAACCGCGATGCCGCGGCCAACCTCTCCGATGTTGTCGAGATGCTGCATCACCTGGATCAAACCCAGCACCGCGCCGATGATGCCAACTGTCGGCGCATAGCCTCCCGCTGCCTCAAAGACCTGCGCGAGCTTCTCGTCCATCTCAGCGCCGTTCTCCAGTTCAAGATGCATGATCTGTCGAATTGCATTGGGCTCGATGCCATCGACGGCAAGCATCAATGCCTGCTTCATAAATGGATTGCTAATACTGTTGAGATCTTCGTCAAGCGAGACAACGCCGAGGCGACGCGCCTTATTAGCGAATAGTACGATCTTTTCAAGCGTGGATTCTGCGTGATTCCCGTTGACCATAAAGACGCTTGCAACCTGCTTCATGGCTGCAAGAAAGATAGGGATTGGAAATTGCAAGAGCACCGCGCCCGTTGTGCCGCAAAGCACGATCAAGGCAGCGGTAGGCTGCGCGATCTGCGCGATGCTGCCGCCCTCCATCATCATCCCGCCAAGGATTCCAAGCAGGGCCAAGGCAATGCCGCAGATGCTGGCGATGTCCACAGTCGTTCCTTTCTAAGCTTCAGGTGGGAGCGCGGTCTATCCGCGGAGTGAGTTGTGTGCGGCGTCCCTATCCTGTTCGCAGACTGCGAGGAACGCTTGATACCCGCTCTTCGCGCTGAGGGCGATAAGGGCATCCGGCCATGCGCTTCGTAAAACGTCCACGCGGTATTCCGTTGCCAGTTCGGCTACCACGTTGCAACTCTCTACCACCAACAACTTCTCCCCCGTAACCAGCGTCATGGTTGTATCCGGAGTTGCTTCGAAGTACTTGATCAGATCAGGGTTGACCATGAATTTGTTCCCGTTCAGCCGCGTCAGTTCGATCATGCAAAGCCAACCTCACATGCTTCATCGGCGGTTGCCTCCGGCTCGCGAGTGTGCAGCTTCGCAGCAGGTCCAAGTGGGACGTGAGAGATCGGTCTTCTCACTCGCGCAGTTCCGAAAGAAATCAGAGATACACGATGGCTTGACAACGTGGCTTGTTCAGTAGCTGCGAAACGCACTGCGCTAATGCGAACACCGACAATGCCGATGAGGTTTGGGAACGCGGAGCCTTCCGCACGGTGATTGTGTCCTGCTGGCGATCCTCACAGATCCTGGCAAACAAGACCCAATCGCACCCGGGACAGGCACTGCGCTGAACGCGAACTCTGCAACACCAAATCGCTACACAGGAGCGGATCAAAATGTCCTTGGGTGTCCTTAATAATATCCCTGCAATCTACGCGCAGAACTACCTGAACCAGACGCAAGCCAGTCTGCAGACGGTCCTGCAACAGCTCTCCTCCGGTTCGCGCATCAACACTGGCGCGGATGACGCAGCCGGTCTTGCCGTCGTTGATGGCTTGCAGGCAAACGAGGCAGCTCTCACGCAGTCTTCACAGAATGCAACGAACGGTATCGGCTTGCTGCAGACGGCAGACGGCGCACTCGCGCAGGTCACCAACCTCCTTAACCGCGCTGTTACGCTTTCAACTGAAGCGGCCAACGGTACACTGAACGCCAATCAGCTCAGCTCTGCTAATCAGGAATATTCGAACATTCTCTCCGAGATCAACGACATCGGATCGACGACCAACTTCAACGGGAACCAGCTCTTTACCAACGCCGCCACAAACCTCTTCGTTTCGGACGGTACCGCCTCGGGCGCCAATAGCTACACCGACGTCATCGGCACCCTTACCACCGCAAGCGTCGGCGAGACGGAAAACACAAGTGTCGTTCCAGTCGCTGCAGCAAGCGTAGTCGACGCTGCTTCAAGCGCCGCAGCCAGCACTCCAGTACCCGGTTCCGAGGCTTACACAGTTACCGCAGCCGGTGATGCGCTTACCGGTGGGCCTCTCTCCATCGTTGTAGGTGGTGGCACTCCCATCACGGTAGCGCTCACACAAGGCGAGACACTCGCCCAATTGCAACAGCAGCTTGTCTCCGATAGCCGTCTCACCAGCCTGGGCGTCACCTCAAGCCTTAACGTCGCGGGAACTGTTCTCACCCTCAGCGCGGCGGTTGGCACGGCGACGACACTCACCACCTCCGGCACCATCACCGACGGGGCCCACGGCGCCATCACCCCGGCGGCAACAGCCGCTTCCGGCACGGTAGCGGTTGCGGACACTGCGTCCATTCAACTCGGTGGTCTCCGCGACACACTCAGCGGTTCCATCACCCTTGCTGTTGGCGGAGGCACGACTCACACCCTCGCCATCGCACCAAACACAACCGGCGCTCAATTTGCAGCGAAGATCAACGCGGACACGACCTTTGCCGCCGAGAACGTTACTGCAGCCTATAACAAGCTCTCTGGTACCGTCACCATCACTGGTCCGGCAGCGGGCGGATCAAACCTCGCAACCGCCGGCACGGCGTTGTTCGATACCAACGGCAACACCCAGGCCGCGGGCGTCGACTTCACACAGCACGGCATCTCGACCCTCACGCAGGACTCCGCGCCCCAGGTGCTGGTCAGCGTGACGAACGCCATCGCCGATATCGCGCTACAGCGCGGCATCATCGGTGCCAACGTCAACCAGCTGACGGCAGCATCGAATGTGGCCAGCACCGAAACAGTCAATCTTACCGCTGCTTCGAGCTCCATCCAATCGACCAACTACGGCCAGGCAACCAGCGACCTCTCGAAGTACGAGGTACTGAGCCAGACCGGTATCAGCGCACTTGCGCAGGCCAACACCGTGCAGCAGGAGATCCTCAAGCTGCTGCAGTAAATCGCACGACCACTCGGCGGATGAGGTCTCATAGACCTCATTCGCCATTTTTCTTGTACGTCATTTTGGTGTGCGCCATTCTTCTTTGATTTGAATCTTCATCAGAATGTTCTTAGAAAATTGTCTCCACCATTGGCAATCAACCTGCTTTCAGAGAGGTCAGGGAGTGTTAGGGATATGGGAACTGTAGGATTGAGCTTTGGCTCGGCGACCAGTGGCGCCGGCTTTGACGTAGAGACCACCGTCACCTCCATCCTCGCAATCCAACAAGCCACGGAAGCGCCGCTGAAAGCCCAGCTGACCTCTTTGCAGGCGAAGGACACGGTCTTCACCTCGCTTGGCAGCGATCTCGCAACTCTTTCTACAAGTCTGCAAGCGCTCACCGACGCCTCCGGCACCTTCGCCGAAAAACAGGGATCGAGCTCAGATACCAACGTGCTGACGCTTACCAGCGCCGATTCGACTGCCGTAGCTGGCAGCCACACTGTCATCGTGCACACGCTTGCCGCGACAGCGTCGAAGGTCTCGGACGCTGTTGCCAGTGCGAGCGACACCCTGACGGGCAGCATCACAATCAATGGCACCGCCGTCAGCGTCGCCTCCGGAATTACGCAGACGCTTACCAATATATCTGCCGCCATCAACCTTGCGGCTATCGGAGTTACGTCGCGCGTCATTACTGACGCCAACGGCTCAAGGCTTTCACTCACCAGCAATATTGGCGGAGCAGCCGGCTCGGTCAGCGTTACCAGCACCCTTGCCGATCGCGGCACAACACTTGGCTTTACCCACGGCCAAACTGGGGTAAACGCGTCACTCTCGGTCGACAGCGTCGACATATCGAGCGCTTCTAATACCGTGACAGGCGCCATTCCGGGGGTTACCTTTCAACTACTCTCGTCGCCTGGCACCAGTGTCCAGATCCAAGTCACCAATGACAATGCCGCCATTGAGTCTGCCTTCACCTCGCTGACCTCGGCATACAACGCTGTCATTCACGATATTAACGCGCAGGAAAAGAACAGTGCCACGACTGGCGCTGCCGAACCACTCTTCGGTGATCCAACGCTTTCGCTGATCCAGACTCAGCTGCAGGCTGCGCTCTTTGGGGGAGGGGCCAGCGGGAGCATCAAGAACCTCGCCCAGCTCGGTGTATCGGTTGCCAACGACGGCACGCTTTCGGTAGACACCAGTTCACTCGACACAGCGCTCAACTCGCACTTCTCGGACATCACGGGCTTTCTGCAAAACTCCGACAGCTTCGGACAAAACTTCTCGAAAGTTCTCAACAGCCTTGGCAGCGGTACATCCTCAGGCGCGGTCACTCTGGCACTTGCACAAAACAGCTCCCAGGAGACTGCGATCACGGCCAGCATCTCGACCAAGGATGCTGCAATCGCCACCCAGAAAATATCGTTAACGACGGAACTGAACGAGGCGAACCAGTTACTGCAGGCGATCCCTCAGCAACTGCAGGAGATCGATCAAATTTACAGCGCTATCAGCGGCTACAACCAGCAGAAGTAAGTAGAGGTGTCCTATGAGCACCATGACGTACCAGCAGCGATCACTCGATGGAGCTACCGGCATCGAACTCGTCATCGCTCTCTACGACGGCGCGATCCGTTTCTTGTATCGCGCCATCCAGTGTGTTGATGAAGATGACATTCGTGGCCGGCGTATTGCGGTCAAGAAAGCTATCGATGTCTTGATGTATCTGCAGGCCCGTCTGCGGCCGGAACTTGGGCCTCGACCGGCGGCGGCGCTCTCTGATTTTTATGCTGCCATGTTCACTATGACGCTCGAAGCCTCGCACGCCGCATCGAAGGACCAGTTTCTCGAAGTGATCGCCTGCATCCGGAATGTGCGGGAGGCGTGGACGATTGCCGCAAGAGATCCCGTCGTCGGCCGCATGCTTCCACGCGAGTTACGCACCCACGAAGAAAAGTTCATTCCTGCTCCCGCCACAAAGCCTGAGGTCTACGATGGCGAGGCTGTCGGCTCCCGCTGGCAAGCCTAGCTTAGCTCGTCACCGCAAGCTCTTCCTCTAATTGTTGCTTCTCAAATAACCCGGTGTAGTATCCGCCGCCCGCCAACAACTCATCGTGTGTGCCAAGCTCTGCGATGCGGCCATCGATCAGCACAGCAATCCGGTCTGCATTGCGTGCTGTCGAGACACGATGCGCGATAAATACCGTCGTTCTACCCTGCATCACCTCACGCAGACCGCTCAGGATTCGCTCTTCCGTGTACGTGTCGACACTTGCAAGGGCATCGTCAAGAACCAGTATCTTCGGGTCGCGCAGGACGGCACGCGCAATTGCTGTTCGCTGCTTCTGGCCACCAGAAAGCGTGATGCCGCGCTCGCCAACCAAGGTCGCAAAACCCTTGGGAAACTCCAGTATCTCGGTACGAATGTGCGCGGTTACGGCGGCCGACTCCACTTGTTCCTCAGTGGCAAAAGGCACGCCGAAGGCAATGTTCTCCCGGATCGTGTCCGAAAATAGGAAAGTTTCCTGCGGCACGAAGCCGATGCCGCGCCGCAGGCTATCCACGCGGAAGCTGCGTATTGGCTTGCCATCGATCAGGACGGTCCCGGGCTCTGCATCGTAGAGCCGCGGAATTAAATTCACCAGGGTTGACTTACCCGATCCAGTTGGGCCGACAATCGCGAGACTGGATCCGGCAGGAATGTCCAGGTTGATGCCGCTTAGGACCGGCGTACCCTTGTTATAGGAGAAGTTGAGATTGCAGAAGCTGATCGCACCATGGATCTCTGCCTCTGCAAATCCTTGCCCTGCGTCGTCGCGAATCGCTGGTACTTCTTTCAGCAGTTCGTCGATACGCACGATTGAGGCTGTCCCTCTCTGGAAGAGGTTGACGACCCAGCCCACCGCGATCATCGGCCAGGTCAACTGAACCATGTACACGTTGAACGCCGTGAACTCACCGACCGAGATACGATGCATGACCACTTCATGACCGCCGACAAGCAGCGTAATCATGAGCGACAGCCCCAGAACAAACTCAAGCGTCGGCCACAGCATGGCCATCAACCGCACAAGCAGCAGGCTACGTCGGATGTACTCGCTGTTTGCCGTCTCGAAGGAAGCGATTTCGGCATCCTCCTGGGCGAAGGCACGGATCAACCGTGCACCTGAAAAGTTCTCCTGCGCCTTCGCGGAGATATCTGAAAACATCGCCTGGATGCGCTCGAACCGCGTGTGAATACGATTGCCAAAATATTGCACGAGAATCGATGCCAGAGGCAGTGGGACGAAGGCAAAGAACGTCAGCTTGGGACTGATCCGATACATGAATGGCAGCGCCGCGGCAGTAAAGACTATCGTGTTTGCGCTGTACATGATTGCCGGACCAAGCAGCTGCCGCACCGCATTCAGGTCATTGGTCGTGCGGGCCATAATATCGCCCGTGCGATGCGTTTGGTAGAAGCTTGCTGACTGACGTTCCAGGTTAGCGAAGAGATCATTGCGTAGGTCAAATTCGATCTGGCGCGAGACGCCAATCACCACTTGTCGCATGGTGTAAAGGAAGATGGACGAGAATACTGCGAGGCCAAACAGGCGCAACGAGTGATAGAGAATCTTCTGCTCGGTAATGCCGTGATGCATGTCGTCGATCGCATGTCCGATGACCAGTGGGATCAGAACCTTGACGACGTTGTAGAAGATAGTCGCAACGCCGCCCCACGCAAGTGGTTTCCAGTAACGCTTGAGATAGGGGGCGAGCGGGCGAAGTCGGCTGAACATGGTGGCGGAAGTCTCACTGAGTTAGAGACAGCAAAGGTGCCTGAAGATTCTCAGACACCTTTACTGTTTCTCCGGTCGTGCTTAGTGGGTTGGAGGCGCAGTCGCCGTTTTAGCTGGAGCATCGGCGGGCGGGGGCGTTGTTGTTGCTGGAGGCGGCGTTGTTGCTGGAGGCGTTGTCGGTGTGGCCGGCGGCGGTGTCGATGGCCGTGGTGCAGTCGGTGCCGGAGGCGTAGGCGGCTTTTCCGAGTAGCTCACCAATTCCACGTCGAAGATCAGATTTGTCTTCGCTGGTATCTTTGGTGGGCTGCCAGCCGTCCCGTATCCAAGCTGATAGGGCACAAACAACCGCCTCTTTCCACCCACGCGCATACCCTCAAAGCCGGTGTCCCAACCAGTAATGACCTTGTGAGCACCATACGGGAACGTGAACGGTGTCGGATGATTGAATGCCGGATCAACTGAAGAATCGAACTTCGTTCCATCCGGCAGGTAGCCCGTGTAGTTCACGGTGTAATACCGGAAGGCCTCGGGAAGCGGCCCTGTGCCCACTTTGGTGTCAATGTATTTCAGCGTATAAAGCGCATGCGGCAAGCCGACAACCTTCGGAAGCAGCGACGTGGTTTTAGCGGAGGAGGAACTTGCGGCGTGGTGCGCAACTGGCTTAGCAGGCGTTGGAGCAGATGTCTGCGCCTGGACCTGGACTTGGACAAGAGTGGATGAGGAAAGGACGAACAGCGCGAGAGCAAGCTTCATGGTTGCCTCTATCGTACCGTTTAGAGCGGCCTAAGTGGGAGTCCGAAGCAGAAGATAAGCTCCTGCAATCCCAAAGAGCAAGTCTGGCGACCACGCCGCCAGCACGGGAGGTAACGTATTCGCATTGCCCATTGCCTCGAACAGCCCTGCCACGACCCAGTACGCAATCGCTAAGCCAATCGCTGTGGCGATACCCGCAAGCGACCCACGTTTCCCCATCGATAATGCGAACGGCACCGCCATAATGGCCATGATCAGCGTGATCAGCGGATATGCGATCTTACGCAGCAACTGGACCCGCAGCCGCATGGTGTCGAAGCCGCTTTGCTTCAAATCCGAAATATAGCTGGAGAGCTCTCCGAAGGACATCTCCTGCGACTGCAGATCTTCTTTTTTGAAGTAAGACGGCTGTTCGCGAATTTCGGCGAATGTCGCTGTACTAAACTCCTCAAAACTTCCTACGGTCTCACCCGCAAAACTCCGCTGCCAGCCATTCTCGAAGACCCAGCTATGTCCGTCCCATCGGGCCGACGACGCAAAGATCCGACGCCGCAGCACAAACGTATCCGGCTCAAGTTCGAAAACCGAAATGTTCGCAAAGACGTCCTTGTTGCTGTCGAAGAACTGATAATAGAAGATACGCGCCGGATCACCTGTTGGCCCTGCCTGCCCCGACATCCACTCTCTGCCAGGCCGCAGGAACGTTTGCGCCGGCTTGTTCTTGATCACCGCGCGCAAAGCCTCCTGCCGCCTATTTGCGCCTGGAAGGTAAAAATCGTCGAACGCAAAGAGCGCAACGGCGATCATTGCTGCGACCACAAGGACAGGTGTGACCACGCGATACAGACTGATCCCTGTGGCCTTCATTGCCGTGAGCTCCGATGAGCGGTTTAGTCCGCCAAAAGTGATAAGCACCGCTACCAGCGCGCACAACGGCGTCACCGAGTAGATGATGTACGGGACGAGGTTGATAAGGTAGTCGCCGACGGTCACCAGCGCTGTGCGGTTGCGAATAATGTCGCCGATCAGCTCAAAAAAAGTGAAGATCAGGAACAGGATTGCAAAACTCGACAGTACGAGAAAGAAGTTTCCCAGGAACTCCCGCATCACGTAATCGTCCAACAGCAGTGGAAAGCGTATGTGTAAGGTCGATCGCACCCGCGCTAATGTCTGTTCCATCGAGTTCGTCGAAGCTGGTCGCGGAGACCCATCGTGCTTTCTCGCAAGGCGCGCATAAAGCCGCCCTAATGATTGACTGACGGATGAGAAGATGTTCAGTGCAATGCCGCCGCGCGAGAGTTGCTGGAGCAGCAGGACGCCAATGATGGTGAAGATGATGTTTGCCGACCAGACGCCGAGGAACGGCGAAAGCTTGCCCGACTTCGCGAAGGCTACTCCGACCAGTGATGTGAGGTAGTACACAAACACGAGAAGGATTGCGAGAACTATGCCAGTGCTGCGCCCGCTGCGCTTCGACGAGAGACCGAGCGGTACGCCCACCAGCATCAATACAAAACAGGCGAATGGGTAAGAGAAACGCGATTGCAGCTCAATGCGAAAAGGCCGTGAGGAGAGGTCGCCAGCATTAGCAGGGGGCACTCGGCTTAGCCTATACAAGTCATGCAAGCTCAGAGCATGAATCGGCGTATCAAGCCGGCTGACGTGCGTGTCGTCCTGTGTGCCAGTTTGAATGGGGATGTCTGTCGTCGAGAATGTCGAGATGTCATACTGCCCCGGGTTCGCCGGTGACACCTGGTGCTGCGTTCCGTTCAAGAGATGCAAGCGGATCGCAGTGCCTTCGGATGCGCCGCTCGGATCACCGGGCAGCGCAGGCTCGTTGACCACCAGGGCGTTATCCGCCGTGGTGATATGCGGCGAGGTTGGCTCACTGAGATCGGCAAGAAATACATGTTTCCAAACGGATGCACCGTTCGAAACCGGCTTCACCTCCTGCACATAAAGAACATAGTTGCGGAAGTCCTCGTAGAAGACCCGCGGCTGGATCTCAAATGAAGCCTGCGTGGTCTTTAACGAGCTCTCAAGCCGCAGCAATGCCGCTGCCGAACGGGGCGAAAGGTAGATGGAGTTGAAAAGGCCCAGCGCCAGGCCTACCACGGAGACAATCGAGACGATCCGTACAAAATCGAGCGCGCCCATCCCGCTCGCCCGCATCGCTGTAATTTCGCTATCCGCTGCAAGCCTGCTGAGTCCCAGCAGAATGCCTACGAGAATCGCCATGGGAATTGTGACAGTCAGCGTGCTTGGCAACGTGTACGCAATAATCCGCACAACGTCGTTCGACCCGGCGGAGTTCCTCACCAGCAGGGTAAGAATGTCGGTGAGATGCCGCATAAACAGCACGAAGGTGAACAGAACGCCGCCGAGTAGGGCGTGCGATGACACTTCGCGAAGAATGTAGCGGGTTAGCAGGCGCATCAGGTAGTCTGCATCCCAGTGTAGCGCCTGCTTAAGGCAGCCCCTCTACTTCTGCTTCACCGCAATCACTTCAATCTCGACCAGCGCCCAGGGTGCAGCAAGCGCCGCCACCTGCATCGCCGACCGTGCAGGCTTATTCGGTTGGTCTTTTGTGCCGAAGAACTGCGTGTAGGAAGCCTGCAATCCTGCGAAGTCCAGCTTGTTTCCCAGCGCCGGATCGCCTGCCAGAAACACTGTCATCTTGACTACATCCTTCATGTCCAGACCCTGCGCTTTCAGCAGTGTCTGTATCTTGGTCAATGCGGAGAAAGCCTGTGTCTTGGTGTCACCATAGACCGCCGGAGCATTCTTCGCCTGATCGGCGGGCATCACCGGATCGGGAAGCTGTCCGCTTAGATACAACGTGTCACCGGCCCAGACACCATTTGCAATCGGTGACTTTTCATTCGGTTGCAGATGCTTCACCACAACACCTTGCGCATGCGCCAGGCTCACAGGGACAAGCGGCACAGCAAGCATTGCCGCTGACATCGCAATCAAGTGCATTCTCAGCATGAAGTTCTCCTCTTGATAGTGATAAAGATAACCCGAATCGATCACCTTCAACATTCGCTTACAGGAATTGCTCGCGCACGAGCTTCCACGTCTTCGCGATCCCCTGTTCCAACTCGACGGAATGGTGCCACCCAAGCTTGTGCAGCCTGGTCACATCCATCAGCTTGCGCGGAGTTCCGTCCGGCTTGCTGCTATCGAAGACGAGCTCGCCCATGAAGCCAAGAACCCTTGCCACGGTTTGCGCAAGCTCGCGAATCGTGACATCTGCGCCAGTGCCGATGTTGATCAGCGGAGGTTCATCCTTCACCAGCAACGATCCAAAACGCTCTTCATCGAGGTTCATGAGGAACAGGCATGCTTCCGCAGCATCGTCGGAGTGAAGCAGCTCTCGTCTCGGTGTACCGCTTCCCCACACGGAGATGGATGCCGCACCAGTCTTGATCGCCTCGGCAGTCTTGCGTATCAATGCCGGAAGCACATGCGACGTGGATAGATCGAAGTTGTCACCGGGCCCATAGAGGTTGGTTGGCATGGCTGCAAGATACTTCGTCCCATACTGGCGGTTATAGCTCCAGCACATCTCGATCCCCGCGATCTTGGCAAGCGCGTACGCCCGGTTCGTTGGCTCGAGCGGGCCGGTCAGCAAACACGACTCAGGCATAGGCTGAGGCGCAAGCTTTGGATAGATGCACGAAGAACCCAGGAACAGCAGCCGCTTGACATCCGCCTCTTGACTGCTCTCGATGACGTTCGTCTGGATGCGCAGGTTGTCACGAATAAAGTCTGCAGGGCGGGTATCGTTCGCCAGAATTCCGCCAACCTTCGCAGCAGCGAGAAACACAAACTCCGGCTTCTCACTCGAGAAAAATGCAGCTACCGCTTCAGCATCGAGTAGATCGAGCTCCTGCCGAGATCGCAGCAACAAGTTGGTGTACCCGGCAGCCTCGAGCCCGCGCACAATGGCCGACCCCACGAGTCCGTTGTGCCCGGCAACAAATAAGCGGCTATCACGCTCCATGAACGGCTCGGTCATCAGAGTTAATTATCGCGCACGTTGTACGCCTCGAAGCCATGGAGACGCACCAACGCATCCCGCTCCGCAGACTTCAAGTCTGCTTCGACCATCTCTCGCACAAGGTCGTCGAAGCTCGTTCTTGGTGTCCATCCGAGCTCGCGCTTGGCTTTTCCCGCATCTCCAAGCAGCGTTTCAACTTCGGCAGGCCGGAAGTATCTTGGGTCAACTCCGATCACGACTTTGCCATCCTTGCTCCGAGCTTTCTCATCAAGACCTTCGCCGCTCCACGTCAGCTCAACTTCGAGCAAATTCGCGCACCGCTTCACAAATTCGCGCACGCTGTACTGCTCGCCCGTAGCAATTACGTAGTCCCTCGCTGTCTCCTGCTGCAGCATTAGCCATTGCATCTCGATGTAGTCACGCGCATGTCCCCAATCGCGCTTGGCATCGAGGTTGCCAAGAAACAATTCTGTTTGCAGACCAACTTTGATGCGGGCCAGTCCGCGCGTAATCTTGCGCGTCACAAACGTCTCGCCGCGCATGGGCGACTCGTGGTTGAACAAGATGCCATTGCAGGCATAGATACCGTAGGACTCGCGATAATTCACAACAATCCAATAGCCATACATCTTCGCGACTGCATAGGGAGACCGGGGATAGAAAGGCGTCGTCTCTGTCTGGGGTATCTGCTGCACCAGGCCGTATAGTTCGGAGGTGCTGGCCTGGTAGAACTTCGTCTTTTTCTCCAGACCTAAGATTCTGATCGCCTCGAGCAGCCGGAGCACACCCAGTCCATCCGCGTTGGCTGTGTACTCCGGCTGCTCGAAGGAAACTTGCACATGCGACTGGGCGGCCAGGTTGTAGATCTCATCCGGCTGCACCTTCTGAACGATCTGAATGAGAGAAGTCGAGTCCGTCATGTCGCCGTAATGCAGAAAGAAACGCGGATGCGGTTGATGCGGATCTTCGTAGATGTGGTCGATGCGGGCCGTATTGAACAACGATGCCCGCCGCTTGATGCCGTGGACCTCGTAACCCTTCGTAAGCAGAAACTCGGCCAGATAGGCGCCGTCCTGGCCGGTGACTCCTGTGATCAACGCTCTCTTCAAACGAACCTCTGCGGCCAATCGAGTGACAACGCAAGGTTATCTTACTGAAGTTCTGAGCGCTCTAAACCGAAAGAGTTATAAATCAGCAGACGCACACAGCAAAGCCAGCAGCGCCGAGGGAACCGGCGATGCTGGCTCGTCCGCTCCGCTACCTTTAGATCTTGTCTGTATAGATCGCCCGGGCGAGCAGATTTTCGATCTGTTCCTGCTTTCCCGATTTCGGTTCAGGGTTGATCTTTCTTTCAAGCGCCATCTTTTCGATCTCTTCAAGTGAGAACTTACCTGCAAGCATGTCCGCCGCGTGACCCGACTTCCAGCCTGCATACCGCTCATCGAGGATTGCGTCGTACTTACCATCCTCTATGAGCTTTGCCGCCGTAAGGAAGGCGCGAGCACATAGATCGGCTCCACCGACGTGGGCGTGGATCATGTCTTCCGGCGTGAAACTCTGGCGGCGGACCTTTGCGTCGAAGTTGCATCCACCCTTGCCCAGGCCGCCCGCTTTGATGGTGTGGTACATCGACATCGTCATCGTCCAGAGATCATTCGGAAACTGGTCCGTATCCCATCCCAACAAGGCGTCGCCGCGGTTGATATCGAGCGAACCCAGGATGCCTAAAGCGCCAGCGGTTGCAATCTCGTGCTCAAAGCTGTGGCCGGCAAGGGTCGCGTGATTTGCCTCAAGGTTCACGCGCACTTCCTTTTCCAGTCCGAACTTCTTAAGGAAGCCATATACCGTAGCTGTATCGAAATCGTACTGGTGCGACGTCGGTTCCTTCGGCTTCGGCTCAATCAGAATCTGGCCATCGAACCCGATCTTATGTTTGTATTCAACCACCAACGTCAGCAGGCGGCCCATCTGCTCCAACTCCTGCTTCATGTCGGTGTTTAGCAAGGTTTCGTAACCTTCTCGTCCGCCCCATAGCACATAATTGGACCCGCCGAGCTGCTTGGTGACGTCCATACAGTTCTTCACTGTCGCCGCACACCATGCGAAGACCTGCGGATCAGGATTGGTGGAGGCTCCTGCCATGAAGCGAGGATGCGAGAACAAATTTGCAGTGCCCCACAGAAGCTTCGTCGAATAGGTCTCCATCTTTTCGGCCAGATAATCCGCCATGGTATGGAAGTTTTTCAGCGTATCAGCAAGGCTCTCGCCAGCGGGTGCCATGTCAGCGTCATGAAAGCAGTAAAAGGGGAGATCGAGTACGCGGAAAAGTTCGAACGCGGCGTCAGCTTTGACCTTGGCTTGTGCGATCGGGTCGCCCGCAGCCATCCAGGGCCGATTGATCGTCGGTCCACCAAAAGGATCGGTGCCGCTCATCGCAAGCGAGTGCCAATAAGCTACAGCGAAGCGAAGATGGTCTTTGAGGGGCTTACCCATTACCACGCGCTCTGCGTCGTAGTACTGATATGCGAGCGCTTTATCGCTCGAAGGACCTTCAAACTTGACAGTTTCGAAATGACTGAAAATTGTCTCGGGCATGGTGTTTCTCCTGGCTAAGATCTCGAGTTATTCCACCCGAGTGCTGCTAAAAATTTTCGACATGAAAGATGATTTTTCAAGGTACGAATCTGTGTACTTGCGATGCAGCTCCGGGGCTGTAGGCAGCTAAGTGCTGCCTCACGCGTATTCGTTTGCGCTATTTTGGTATAAGCTGTGTTCCTTCGATCGTAAACACGGCCTTTGCTGAAGCTGTGACGGCATGTGGGTCATTAGGTTGTGCACCGCCAATCGAAATCGAATACGCTCCCGCTTGAACAGAACGTATTCCACTTGCATCCACCTCGGAGAGATCCCGGGGAGTCAAGGTGAACGTTAGCCGTCGACTCTCGCCAGGTTGAAGCGATACTCGTTGGAAGCCCTCAAGTTGCAACTTTGGCGAAAGGCCTCCATTTCCCTCAGTAGGCGGAACCAGGTAAAGCTGAGCGATCTCATCCCCGGCGACACCTCCAGTGTTCTTTACGTCGACCTCCGCGGTGAGCGAGCCGCCCGCCCGCACCCTGGCCTCCACGACCTTTAAGTTGGAGTAAGCAAATTTGGTATAGCTCAATCCGTAACCGAAACTGTAAAGCGGCTTGCCATTGAAGTAGCGGTAGGTCCGGTTCTTCATCGAATAGTCGCTAAATGCCGGTAGATCGTCCACCGAACTGTAGAACGTGACGGGCAGCCGCCCAGCAGGATTGCTCTTCCCCGTGAGCGTGTCTGCAATGGCCTTGCCACCAAACTCTCCTGGATACCATGCTTCAAGAACAGCGTTTGAGTGTTCCTGTGCCCACTCGGCAGCCACTGCTGAACCGTTCATCAACACGACCACGATCGGCTTTCCAGTCGCCGCTACGTCTTCAAGCATCTTTACCTGGCTCGCGGGTAACCGCACGTCGGTGCGGTCGCCGCCGTCGAAGCCAGCAACCTTGATCTTCATCTCCTCGCCTTCCAACTCCGGTGACAGGCCCACCATCGCAATAATGAGGTCCGATTGCATCGCCGCAGCCACAGCTTCTTTCTGCAACACTCCAGGCGGGGGTACCCACTCCAGAGTGATGCCTGCACCGAACAACGGTGCACGATGGGTGTAGTCCACCTCAATGGCATGTGGCTTGATGTCTGGGAAGTTGACTTGGAAGCGCGGCGTTGTGCTTTCGCGGCTCTCTATACCTGTGGTGTCGTAGGTGCTCACCACTTTGCCGTCGATCTTTACGCTGAAGTGTTCGAAATCGCCACATGGATAGCAGTGTGCCAGGCGCATATTGAACTCTAAATTGCCAGCTTGCGGCGGAATGACATATCCCGTCCAGCGTACGCCGAAGGCGTCCTGCTTCAGGCCCGTGACCGGTGCTGCGGAGTTCCAGTCAAAATCGATTTGTGCGTCTTGACGGGTCACGACAGGGGCGCCGCTGAAGCTGGTCGCAACATCCTGCGAAGTGCTTGCAAAGTACTCTGCGTTGAGACCCTCACCCGTTCCGTCCGCGTGCGAGCGCAGCATGGTAGCTGGAACTGGCAGAGGCACACCATCGGCATAAGGCGCGCCCTCCGCATAGGTGACTTCGGAATTCTTAAACGCCTCGCGCAGTGCTTCAATCGGCATCTGCGGATCCTTCGGAACGGCGTTGTAGTTGCCTTCAAGCGCAGAAAGCGATGCAGCATTTGGCCCGATCACCGCAATGCGCTTGTACTTGCCTGGTGCAAGCGGAAGTACACCGTCGTTTTTCAACAGCACCATCGACTCGCGCGAGGTCCTCAGCGAAAGTGCGAGATGTTCCGGCGAGCGATCCTGGCTGAATGGGATCTGGGCATAAGGTACGTTGGCTGGCGGATCAAACAAGCCGAGCCGGAACCGCGCCACGAAGAGCCGTTCCAGCGTTCGATCAAGGTCTGCTTCCTTCAGGAGACCATCCTTGACCGCCGCCGGCAGTGAGGAATACGTCGAGCCGCAATTCGTGTCAGTTCCACTCAACACGCCTGCCGCTGCCGCGTGCTCAGCATCGACTGAAAAGCGATGTGCGTTCTTCTCGAAGAAGTCATCGATAGCACCACAGTCGGATGTCACAAATCCGTTGAACTTCCAATCCCCGCGCACGATGTCTGTCAGCAGCAGATCACTTGCACATGCCGGCTTGCCATAGATGGCGTTGTAGGCGCACATGATCGAGTCGGCGTGCCCTTCGACTATAGCGCGGCGAAATTGCGGTAGGTAGGTCTCCCATAGATCATGCGGAGTTGGATCAACATTCGCGCTATGACGCGTGTTCTCCGGACCGCTATGCACGGCAAAGTGCTTTGGGGTGGCGATCACGCGCGGATGCATCGGATCAGGGCCTTGAAGGCCACGTACAAAGTTGAGTCCCAGCGCTCCCGTGAGGTACGGATCTTCGCCGTAAGTCTCCTGCCCACGGCCCCACCGCGGATCCCTGAAAATGTTGATATTCGGCGACCAAATTGTGAGACCGAAATAAATGCTGTGCACGCCATTCCGGACTGCTTCGTTGTACTTGGCTCGCGCCTCGGTCGAGACCACTTCCCCTATGCTGTTCAGCAGGGGTGCATCCCATGTCGCGGCCATCCCGATCGCCTGGGGAAACAGCGTTGAGTAGCCGGAACGCGCCACGCCATGTAGCCCTTCGTTCCAATAATCGTAGGCCGGCACACCAAGCCGAGGTAGCGCAGGCGCAGTATTCAGGCTCTGTTCGGCTTTCTCCTGCAATGTCATCTTGGACACAAGATCATGGGCGCGCTGCTCTGGCGCCAGACTCGGGTCAAGATAGGAAGATCCACCGTTTTGAGCACCGGCTGCAGCGGCAAATAAGGTGCAGGCCATCACAGCGACGATCTGATAACGTGTAAAACTTCCTACGATGTGAGACACATATGCTCCGAAAAACCTTGGCCGAAATAATTGCAAGTGCGTCTATTTTCTACCACGCGAAACATATCACACGCCACAGCAGAAGGTAGGAGGCTCAAACTTTCGTGAGCAGCTACGGTTTCGCCGCTTGCGCATGCTGCTGCGTGCATAACGTTGACAGGTCAATTGCCAGCGCCTCGTGCTTTGGCAGCGGCAGCCCTTTCAGCGACATGGCCTCTTCGAGTGAGTCGGGCGCCGCCCCCAAGGAGAGATTAAGATCATTGCGATAAAACGCATCGTTAGAAGCATCCTGTAAGGTGGTAAATGTGACACCATGCTGCCGGTAAAGTTCGATCAACCTTGGCAGCATCTTCGCATCGAAAGCCCCAACATGCATCAGCAGAATATACGGGATATCACGGCCGTAGAGGGACGTCGAGATACGATGTTCGTAATCAAGATTCCTGAGTGCTTCCTGCAGATAGCTGTCTTCCAGCTTCTTTACCGAGTAGGCGTCTCCGGTCACCATGCATCGGGTATAGGGCTCGTTGTACGCATAGTCGGCGAAACTCATTGTCACCCCGGCAACCTTATAGCCGTGGTCGAGCAAGAACCGCCGCGCGCCGACCTTCTTTTCAGGGGTGTCTCCTTCTGAAAGATACGGAAAACGCAACCAGTGGTAGTCCTGGCCACCCATTTCTTTCGCGAGCACAGCTTCATTCTGAAGCACGTCGTTTTCCCACATGCCAAGGCTTGTCGAGGGCGCATTAAGATTCATGTGCGACCAAGCGTGATTGCCGAGTGGGAAGCCCGCCGCACGCCATGTGTCGAGCACCCTTATCAAGTCTGGCTGCTCGTCGATCACCTTGGAGTTCACGAAGCCGTACGGCGCAGGCAGCCGCTCCTGCTTGATCGTGGCGATAAGCGATTCAATTACCTGCTGACGCGTCTCACCCGGCGGCAGCGAACTATGTGCAGGTAGATCATCCCAGGTGAAAGCGATTTTCTGCTGCGCAAAGAGGCCTCCCGCCAAGGCAAGGCTCACGAATGCTGCTGCGAGAACGAATCTGTTCATCATGCTGGCTCCTTTTGATGCTTCTACTTGAACAGGGCAAGCGGAACCGACTTCCCCATGGCTTCATACCCGCTCCGTCCAGGATGAAGATGGTCTCCCGAGTCATAGGCGGGCAGAAGTCGCGTTGGATTAGCGGGATCGGCCATGATCTTATCGAAGTCGATGACCGCGTCGAAGTGGCCCCGCGTGCGGATCCACGCATTGACCTTCTGGCGGTCCTGTTCGCCGGCGGCGTCCGGGTGATAGTAGTCTGAGCCTCCATCTGGCATAACAGTCGCACCGTAGACCTTGATGCCCTGAGCGTGCGCTCGCAGTACCACCTGCTGGTACGCACCAATCATTCGACTAACAAGGTCAAGGTGGCTCTGCTGCGTTACATTTCCCTCCCGCGTCAAGCCTCCGAGATCATTGATGCCCTCGAGGACCAGGAGGTAACGCGTACCCGCTTGCGCGAGCACATCCCGATCGAACCTTGCCAGCGCGTTCGGGCCCAGTCCATCCGTCAGCAAGTGGTTTCCACCGATTCCTTCGTTCAGAACGCCCGCTTGCAGCTTTGGCGAGTTTTCATACAGGCGCTTCGCAAGAACATCCGTCCAGCGTTCGTTGCCATTGGTGGCTGCGCCGTGACCATCGGTAATAGAGTCTCCGAGCGCCACGATCGCGAAGGAGCCTGCTGCCGCCTGCACGTCAACGCCTGAGAGCACATACCAGTGGTCCACCTTCTTTGCCGCAGGCATCTCTCTAGCTCCCGTCAGATCGCCATGTGCATAGAAGGTGGTCTGGCGCGATCCGGGATGCCCTGTTTGTTGACCCGGCTCCGCTTCGATGTGCATGGAGACCGACACATCCGAAAGCGCAACAAGCGGGTATGCCAGCGGATCAGAGACGTATTCCGCACCAGGAGGGATCACCACGTCCAGCTGACCATTGAAGAGCAGGGCACGATCGGTGCCTGGATCGATTGCGCTGCCACCGCTCACAACGGGTTTGGCCACATAAACGGAAGTAAGGTGCAGAACACGGGTGCCGAACGCATTTGAGAGATGCACACGGATCGTGGCTCCGCCCTGAGAAACATGCACCGTTTCGCGTAGCGTCGTATCGGTAAGATCAGCAGATGGCAGAGCATTCTGAGGCTCTGGAAGCTGTTGCGATGCTGCCCATGTGCCGATCCAGACCTGTTGTGCCAGGGCTGCTGTTTGCCAACAGATGGTCAGCGCCAGCCCGCAAATTACCTGCTTCAGGATCTGCATAATCATTCCTTACTGTTCCGGCGTGTGCCCCATGAATCTGTCTGCCCAAGCGATGAAGTACTTCACATTTGGTGCGTCGGTATGGCCACCATCATCCTGCCGCCAAGCCAATTGGCCATTCAGCAAGCCTGTGTTGAACGAAGGCATCTTCTCGCTGTGATAATCGCTCGAAACTCCGAGCGTTTTTGCACCAAGCAGTTGGAAGACCGGCTGCGCTGCCACGGTCGCCATGTAGCTGCCTTGCTGGTCAAGCCACTTGGCGTCGCCGTGATCAGGTATCCCGTAGCTGATGAACGCCAACCGCGGCGCACAAAGCGCAATCAGTTCATCAGAATCCACAGGCAGATCATTGGCTGTCTTTGGTGCAAAGGCCGCTTCTCTGGCGCCATATTTCATAAAGTTTCCAGCCATCCAGTAGTACTCACCTCCGGTCAGGCTCTCTACTGCCTCACCAAAGTTCCGGCGCATCGGTGTAGCTCCGCCCTTGCCTGATGAGCCGATTAGCCCCATATAGAACCGCTGGTCGTAGGCCTCGGTCACCAGCGCTGCCTTGCCATACCGCGACACACCTTCGATTCCGACATGTTTGGCATCCACAGCCGGGTTCGTCGCCAGGTAGCTCAATCCCTCGCTAGCGCCCCATGCCCATGCGCGGAGTGCTCCCCAATCTTCCGGGTGCCGTGGCTGGCCTTTGTTCACAAGTCCGATGATGCCTCGCGTGAGCCCGGCGCCATTATCCGCCTGGATGCTTGCGGGATTGATGACGGCATATCCCCAACCATCGGCGATCAGCTGTTCATTGGTGGGCGGATCGGTCGAGCTGCCATTGACTCCCGGCGGTGCTGTAGCGACGGGCGGACGGTATGGCCCAAACGGCCACGGTGGCTCATCGGCCTTGATCGGCTGATAGGCAGGATATTTGTCGAGGATCGCCTGAATGGAAGGATCGCTCCGGGCCAATAGTTGCCGCAAAGCTGCATTCAGCTTGTCGAGATCGTCATGATTCGGTTGCGTAGGTGCGGGTAAAGCGGGCCGGCCGAGCATCATCAGGATCGGAACAGGTCCCGACGCAGTGGCCGGCACCACCAGCACCATGTCGATGTTCACATCAATGAGCGGGTAGGTGCTGTTATCGACGTGTCCCACAAGGTGACTTGCGATCACAGGAGTCCGGCCAACGAACTCCCGCTCCGTTACCGTCACGTGCCAGGCTACTTTTGGTACATCCTTGGGGACCCGCCCATACACTTCCCTGTCGAAATCTTCCACAATCTGTGGCCGCCGCACCTTCCACCACAACTCAGGCGTTATCACCTTGTGACCGTCGTTCAGTACGAGCGGATCAGGATAGCTGGGCCATGGATTGGCTTTCGATTCCTCGTAATTGGCGTGATTTGGTTCGTTCTCATTTCCGCTCGGGCCCGGCCGTAAAGCTTTAATACCAAGCTGGCGCATCATGTCTTCTTGATCCTGAGTTTGCGTCCAAGTTACCGCCGGTGGCGGCAAGGGTGATGGCGGTTCACCGACAAGTTGTCCGCAGGCGCTGTCTATTTGCGCGATCGAAACAAGCAGGACCGCCAGTGTTATAGACCTTGTCGCTCTCATGATCCTCATCAGGGCTGACGGCCGCTGCACTATCCGAAAACGCGCAACGTATCAACCGGTCGTGCTACCTGTCTATAGGAACGTGCATTTGGTCGTCAACAGAAGGCTTTTGTCTTCCCACTGTCGCAGATATCACTGCGCCAAAATGTTTTCGAATTGCTGCCGCCTTTACCACTTCAAAGCAATTCTATGCAGCACGCGATCGCCGCCACGGGATCACTCTCCTGCGGAGACACGTTAGATCGGGGACACGGTACAATCGAAAAGTCTCCGTTGTACCAATGCGAAAGTGGCGAAATTGGCAGACGCACCAGACTTAGGATCTGGCGGAGCAATCCGTGGGGGTTCAAGTCCCCCCTTTCGCACCAAAATCTTACCCCTCGATCGGCGAGAAAACCTTGAGTGAGCAGAAGAGCACCCCCGGCCAACCGGAGATAAACGTTACCCGCAAGCCTGACTACCGCGATAGCTACGCCAACAGCGTCCAGGTGCGCATGAGCGTGTGGGACTTCTTCCTCGTCTTCGGCACCATGCACCAGGAGTCGGCCGCCCAGGTGGAGATCGACAACTTCCAGGGTGTCTTCCTTAGCCCGCAGCAGGCGAAGGCCCTGTGGAACGTCCTTGGCCAAAATCTCGCTCAGTACGAACAGACCTTCGGGGCCCTAGCACTCGAACCAAAGTTCACGCCTCCTGCTCAGGCTGGCGGCCCCGTCAACTAGCCCGTGTCCATTTCTGCTCCTGAGCATCCTCTTCTGAAACACACGCGGCAAGTCGGTCTGCCCCTTCTAGTTTCCCTGCCCTTCGTCTTTGCGGCGGTACTCTTCTCACATTGGACGCTTCTGCGCCTCCCCTATTTCTGGGATGAGGGCGGCTATTATGTTCCGGCGGCACTCGATCTCTTCAAAACCGGAACGCTAATCCCGGTGTCTACTGCAACCAACGCACATCCGCCACTGCCTATGATCCTGATGGCTGGCTGGTGGAAGGTTTTCGGATGTCACATCTTTGCTACGCGCGTTCTCGTGTGTCTTGTAGCGGCGACAGCGTTACTCGGAGTATTTCAGCTCACACGCTCGCTTCTCGGCACACCCGCAGCCATCGCAACGACAACTCTGACGGCCATCTATCCCGTCTGGTTTGCGCAAAGCAGCCTGGCCCACGCTGACATCTTCGCCGCTTCGTTCACACTTTGGGGTTTGGCAGCATACTTTGCAGCGACTGCTGATCGGTATGGAGTGGATGACTTCCTGCCATCCCATAAGATCAGTCTCCGTTGGAGAGTTGTCGCCGCTATCCTCTTTTCCTTCGCGGCACTCGCGAAAGAAACTGCTGTCATCACCCCGCTCGCACTTGCCGCACTTGAACTCTTCCTGCTGCTGCAAGAGCGCCGCTCAGCCGCAAAGAAACCCTCACACATTGCGTGGATCGGCCTGCTCTCCGCACCTGTACTCCCGCTTATCTGCTGGTATGCCTACCATCACGCGAAGACCGGCTTCACCTTCGGCAACCCCGAGTTCCTCCGCTACAACGCAACTGCCAATTTGAGCGTTCACCGCCTCTTCGCAAGCCTCTACTACCGTGTCTTCCATCTCGTGTTCCACATGAACATGTTTACTGCGGTCATCTGCGCAATAGCCGCGCTGCTGATGCCTGCAGTGATTGGCCGCAAGACTCTGTCGCGTCCGGCACTGCTTGTCTTAGGTATTGTTTTAGTTGCAAACACGCTCGAGTTCACGATCCTCGGCGGAGCGCTGCTAACGCGCTATCTGCTCCCGATGTATCCGATTGTCATCCTGATCTGCGTCGCAAGTTGGCAGCGCCACATGAAGCAATGGGGCTGGCTTGCCGCCCTCAGCGGTGTCGCCTTTGTTGCAGGCATCTGGGTAAATCCGCCCTATGCCTTTGCACCCGAAGACAACCTTACGTATCGTGACATGATCGTGCTTCATCAGCAGGCGATCGCTATTCTTGAAGCACGGTATCCGGACGCGACTGTGCTCACTGCGTGGCCTGCCTCGGCGGAGATCGAGCATCCCGAGCTTGGCTACACGTCGAAGCCCTTCAAAGTACAACGGCTTGAGAATTTCTCGATTGAGCAGATGCAGCGCGCGGCCGATGACCCCGGCAGCTATGACACCGCCCTGCTCTTTGCCACCAAGTGGGCCCCGCCCGAACACTCGTTGAATCTCAGCCTCAGCAATGAGCCGCTTCAGGCGAAGTACTTCGACTTTCACCATGACATGCGTCCAAAGGAGGCTGCGCAATTTCTCCATGGCGATATTGTCTGGCAGCACTCGCTGGGCGGTGAGTGGGCCGCATTGCTGCACTTCCCTCGCATTGTCGACGCAAAGCTTGCGAGTCCACCAGCGGATCGATTGCTACACGCGGGGCTCGCCGGGGCGACCGTCTCACAGCGCTAGAACTATACTGACGATGTGCTGATTCGTTCCCTTTGCCGTCTAGAGTCCTTGCGTCCGCTTGCCGTACTCCTTCTATTTACCGCGTCGATTTGTGCATCCCTGCAGGCGCAATCCCAAGCTGCCGCCAAGGATGCAATGCCCGGTCGTCTGATCTTGGTGCTGCCCTTCGAGAACCGCTCTGGCGATCCATCGCTCAACTGGATCGGCGATTCCTTCCCTGACACGCTCAATCAGCGACTGAACTCCGCCGGCTTCCTTACCATCACGCGCGACGATCGCCAGTTCGCCTTCGACCACCTTGGCCTGCCCGCCGACTTCAACCCTACTCGCGCCACGACACTTCGCATAGCGCAAACCCTTGACGCTAACTACATCATCGTTGGCAACTACTCTGTCAATAACGGACGCATCGCTGTGCAGGCGCGTGTGCTCGAAGTAAATAAGCTTCATCTCTCCGCACCGCTAGAAGACTCAAGCGAACTGCTGCGTCTGTTCGATATAGAAAACGCCATTGCCTGGAAGATCGCACGCCAGATTGATCCCAGGTTTCCGGTTGCGCAGCAGACCTTCCTGTCGGCATCTGCAGGCGTCAAGCTCACTGCTTTCGAGAATTACATTCGCGGTACGGATGCGCCGAGCTCTGTCGAGCGCATCAAGCGCCTGCAACTCGCCGTAGATGAGGCTAAAGACTACTCTGCCGCCCTGCTCGCGCTTGGTAAAGCCCAGTACACCGCCAGGCAATACGACGCAGCTGCCGCGACGCTGGCAAAGGTTCCCGCAACTGACCGCCTGGCGCTGGAAGCCAGCTTCTATCTTGGCCTCGCACGCTTCAATACGAACAAGTATGGGGACGCTCAAAAGGCCTTTGAATTCGTAGCCGGCCGTCTGCCGCTTCCCGAGGTGGTAAACAATGAGGCTGTCGCCATCAGCCGCCAGGGTAAGGATGCAGTCGCTCTCTTTCAGCAGGTAACGGTCGCTGATCCAACCGACGCCGACTACCACTACAACCTCGCCGTGGCCCTGCTCCAACGAGGGGATCCTGCAGCAGCACAGACTGAGCTCGACACCGCCCTGAAGCTTCGTCCAACCGACGCGGAAGCTGTCGAGCTGAAGCCGCGCCTCGCCGCTTCGCTTCATCTAACCGGAACACCGTTGATGAACGCGATCACCGCTGGTGGATTCGAGCCGCTCGAGCGGATCCGGCGTAGCTACTCAGAGGCATCTTTCCGCCAGGTAGCCTTTCAACTTGATGAGGTTCGTGCTTTGCGTATGGCAACGCTACCTCCCGCAGAACAGGCGACGCAGTACGCAAAGCTTGGCAACGACTACCTCGCGCAGGGGCTGGTTCCTGAAGCTGAGCGCGAGTTTGAAGCCGCGATTTCAGCAGACACGAAAAGCGCTCTCGCCCACGCCGGTCTTGCGCAAGTGCGTGAGCGCAGCGGCAGTGACGAAGAAGCACGTACGGAAGCCCAATCCTCGATCCGGCTTGCACCGAATGTGCCGGCCTACATCGTACTGGCAAGGCTCGACCTGAAGAAAGATGAGCTCCCTGGGGCGGCTAGTGAGGTCGGGAAAGCACTCCGCCTTGACCCGGCTAATGGTGCGGCCCTCGGCATGAAGCAGCAACTCCAGTCGCGCGGCCAGAGCATTCCATGAGCACCTTCGCTCAACGCTTCAGTGCGATACTCCTGACACTTGTCGCCCTGGCATGTCCTGCCTTCGCCCAGGTTCCTCTCGTACTGAAGCTCACCGTCCATGACACGATTCAGCCGATCACGGAGCAGTATGTCGCCCGAGGTCTGGCCGACGCAAAGGCCCGGCACGCACAAGCGGTGATCTTAGCGCTTGGCACGCCGGGTGGCCTGCTCAGCTCGACGCGTAACATCGTCGCCGCAATTGAAGCCTCGGACGTTCCGGTTGTCGTCTACATCTCCCCTAGTGGCAGCCGCGCTGGTTCTGCAGGCTTCTTCCTGCTTGAAGCTGCCGACGTCGCAGTGATGGCACCGGGCACCAACGCAGGCGCAGCGCACCCCATCGTCGAAGGCAAGACTCTCGATCCGATCCTCAAGGAGAAGATCGAGAACGACGCTGCCGCATTCCTGCGCTCCTACGTTGTGCGCCGCGGTCGCAACGTCACTGCCGCTGAGGACGCGGTCCGCAACTCAAAGTCCTACAGTGACTCAGAGGCTCTGAATCTCAAGCTAATCGACCTGGTTGCCGCTGACGACGCCGCGCTCCTCCGCGAATTGGACGGTCGCACCATTAAGCGCTTCGATGGCAGTACCACCACACTTCTCTTGCAAAATGCCATCCTTGAGACCGACGTACCATCGACACGCGAGCGCCTCCTTACGCGCCTTGCAGATCCCGATATCGCCGTGCTTCTGCTCGTTGTCGGAGGTCTGCTCATCTTCTTGGAGTTCAACGTTCCGGGCACCATCGTTCCCGGTGCTCTGGGTACCCTATTCGTTCTACTCGGTGCCTTCGGCCTCAACCTTTTGCCTGTCCGGCATACTGCGGTCGCCCTGCTTGTCGCCGCATTTGCCCTGATCGTTCTTGAAGCCAAGTTCGCCAGTCACGGCGTTCTAGCCACCACCGGGATTGCGTGCCTCGTCTTCGGCCTGGCCACGCTCGTCGATGCGCCTTTCGCCGAGATGCGCGTTCATCTCTCGATCGCGATCGCCTGCGGGATCGGCTTCGGAGCTATCTCGTTCCTTCTTGCCTGGCTTGCACTTCAAGCCCGCCGCAACAAGCAACTCACCGGCCCCGACGCTATGCTCCGCCAGATTGCCACTGTCATAACTCCACTAACGCCGTCGGGCCAGGTTGAAGTCCGTGGCGAACTTTGGCAGGCGCGCCTGGCAGATCCGCTCGCCACGCTTCCAAGTGGTTCACACGCCAAGGTCGACGCAATCGACGGTCTCGTCCTGGTCGTCGACCCCGTGGTCCTGCACTGAGTTGTCACTATCAGCCGATACTAGCTTGGTAGACAAAAGTTGCAGCGGGCCACAACATCGGTCCGCCAGCGCAGGAGAGCCTGACTAGGCACTTTCCATGACCGACCGCAAGAGTAAACTTGTCCTCGCGTAACGTTTTCATGCACCGTTTTGTGCGACGTACCGCGCAAGAGAGTCCGGTTTATTATGCCACTGCTGATTGTCGCCGCCATCGTCGCACTCTACCTTCTCAGCTCGATCAAGGTCCTCAATGAATACGAGCGCGGTGTCATATTTCGCCTTGGTCGAGTGCGCAATACGGCCAAGGGCCCCGGCATCATCTGGGTACTTAGGCCTATCGACCAGATGGTGCGGGTCACACTCCGCCAGGAAGCAATGGAAGTTCCGTCGCAGGATGTCATCACGCGGGATAACGTCACGTTAAAGGTCAATGCGGTCATTACACTTCGTGTCGTTGATCCCACCAAGGCTGTCATTGAAGTTGCCAACTATATCTATCAGACGTCGCAGTTTGCGCAGACTACCCTCCGATCTGTTCTTGGAGAGGTAGATCTTGACGGTCTTCTTGCTCATCGCGAGCAGCTCAACATCCGCATTCAGAGCATCATCGACGGCCACACGGCACCGTTCGGAGTCAAGGTTGTTTCGGTCGAAGTGAAACAGGTCGATCTGCCGGAGTCAATGCTTCGCGCGATGGCGAAACAGGCGGAGGCTGAACGCGAACGTCGCGCCAAGATCATTCATGCTGAAGGGGAGTTTAACGCCGCCGCAAAGCTTGTAGACGCGGCCGCGTTGATGGCGACGCAGCCCATGACCCTGCAGCTCCGATATCTCCAGACGCTCACTGAGATTGGCGTAGAGAAGAACACCACCATCGTCTTTCCGCTGCCTATGGAACTGATGAACCTGCTCAACAAGACCTTCACTCCCGGCGCTCCGGTCATGCCAGCGGACGCGACGCCGCACAAAGAGGAATAAGGATGCCTACACTCCGCAACCGTGAACGCGACTCCACCGATTACCGCGACCCGCAGCAGGATGACCGTGAAATTTCACTCGGCACCGGCACCATTCTAGCCATCTTCTTCGCTCTTGCGCTGGTTTGCGCCGTCTTTTTCGGTCTCGGCTACTCCATGGGTCGTAAGTCGGTGCAAGGGTCTGCGACTGTCGCGAGCGTTCCCCCTACAGGAAGTATTCTCAGCAGCACCAAGCCGTCTGCAGGCAACAGCACAGGACAGCAAAGCCAGACGATGTCCGCAAGGAACACTGCCTCGGCTGAGAATTACGAAGCGCCGTCCGAGAGCCCTCGTGACCCTGACGCCTCAATCGTTACGACCGTCAAGCAGGCCTCCGAAGACGGTGTTGTCAATACCAGGCAACCGGCTGCAGCTCGTACGGCAGCGACGTCTCCGGTTCCTGTTACCCCACATCAGCCCAAGAACGTTACGGCCCCGATCTTGGCCCCCGCGCCCATGCCTGAGACGAGTCCGAATGGAACTGCGATGGTGCAGGTCGCCGCTGTCTCGCATCAGGAAGACGCCGACGTACTTATCTCTGCCTTAAAAAAGCGCGGGTATGCGGTCTTCATCCGCCAGGAGCCGCAAGATCATCTTCTGCATGTTCAGGTCGGCCCCTTCGCAAGCAAGAAAGATGCGGATGGAATGCGCCAGCGTCTCCTTGCAGACGGCTATAACGCGATCGTCAAATGAATCTCGCACTCTGATTTGAACTCAGATCCAATCCCACCGCAGGTCTACTCTTCGGCTGCTTGTTTGGCGGCGATTTGTTCCAGTTGGCGGCGCCAGTCAAGATCTTCAACGAACGACTGTTTGCTGCGCCAGTCATCCTGAACCTTGACGAAGAGTTCAAGGAAGACGCGGGTGCCGAGAAGGGATTCAATGTCCTTGCGGGCGGCGGTGCCGATCTCTTTCAGCATGCTTCCCTGTTTACCGATCAGGATGGCTTTCTGACCAGTGCGTTCGCAGTAAATGGCTGCAGCTATTTTGCTAAGTGGAAGCTTGGCTCCGGCGGGACGCTTCTTGACCTTGCCGGTCTCGGTGAGTTCAGGGACGGGCTCTTCAAACTTTTCGATGATGACAGCGGTGGCGTAAGGAACCTCTTCGCCGGTGAGCAACAGTATCTTCTCGCGGATCAGTTCGGCAACGAGGAAGCGCTCTGGCTGGTCGGTGAGCTGGTGCTTAGGGAAGTAGCGCTGACCCTCGGGAAGTTGGGCAACCACCTTGTCAAGGAGAAGCTCGAGGTTGATCTTCTTGCGGGCGGAGATGGGAATCACATCCGCAAAATCGTATAGGCGCGACCAGTGCGCAATGAGGGGCATAATCTCGCCAGGTGCAATCGCGTCGATCTTATTGAGCAGCAGGATGACGGGACAAACCTTTGTCTCTTTACTAAGGCGCTGGATAAGTGAGAGCGCGAAGTTGTCTTCTGCGGCAGACTCGGCCATTCGATTCGCAGTGAAGGGCTTGAGTGTTCCGTGCCCCGGCTTCTTTTCGGGCTGCGGAAGCTTATGCGTGACATCGACAATGAAGAGTACCGCGTCCCGAGACTCGAGGGCGTCGTACACCTCCTGCATCATGCGCTTGTCGAGATGAGTCTCGGGCTTATGGATGCCCGGAGTGTCGACGAGAACGATCTGAGCAGCTGGGTGGCCGGGCTCTCCTTTAGCCTTCTTCTTAAGCGGGACTTCGAGGACACCGTGGATACGGGTGCGCGTGGTCTGTGGCTTGTGAGTGACGATGGCGAGCTTTTGGCCAAGGAGGGCATTAAGCAGTGTGGACTTACCGGCGTTGGGGCGACCGATAATAGAGACGAAACCGGAGCGAAAAGGCATTGTCTCTTATTATGCGCTGTTGGCGGAAGGTGCCACTTCGCCAAGATGCAGAATGGGCTTCGAAGCTCCCTGCGCGAAGACACGTATTTTGTCGCAGGACGCGATTAGAAAACAGAATGCGGGCAGCAGGATCCATCTGGAGCCAGCTTGCAGAAAGGCTCTTCAGGAAGGTTACGGGCAACGCTGAAAAGGATGATCAGAACGGTAAGGGCCGTCGTCCGGCGCCAGAAGGTGCAAGGAAACGCAGGGAGGCGAAATCCTGCAGATTTGCAAACCAGGCCATAAACGACCAGAGGCAGAGCAAGTAGGGTAAGCGCATTACAGCGCAATGCCTCGATGGGGCGTCCGTGGAGAAGGTTATAGAGCATCCGTGTGGTGCCACATCCGGGACAGTAGAGGCCCGTGAATTTGAAGAAGAGGCATGAAGGCAGCCATGATGATTGGCCAGGCGTCGAGAAATAGACAGCCGTGAGAACAGCCGCGAAAGTTGCCAGGCCAAAGCGGGCGAGGGTGCGGTCGGACGTCCAAGTTTCGACCTCCATCGTAGTTAGATCGGGAGCAGTAGTCGTCAAGGCTGGTCCTCAGTTTCTTCCGCTAATTACTTGCCTCACAAACTTCGCGTTCAGACACGGATGGCGTTGCGCTCAATCAGCAGTGGGTGCGTGGGAGAGGGCGACGCGGATCCGGTCGATTCGGCGATTCGTGGAGGCGAGGACTTCGAGACGGAGACCATCTTCTTCGACGACTTCTCCGCGCAGCGGAATATGTCCGGCGATCTCTGAGACCAGCCCGCCAAGTGTAGTGGACTCGTAGTGCTCGGGAAGGCGGAGGGCGGTGGGCTGGTCAGGATTGCGGGCAAGGAAGTCTTCGCGGGAATTGGGGTCTTCGAAGTCGGAGTCCGACTCGGCGTTTGCATCTTCTGAGTGCAAGGCTTGCCGAGTTCCTGTGACGGCGAGACGAAGGCCGCTTTGCGAGAGCCTGATCGACCCTGACGGGCCTGCGGTTGATGATGCTTCCAGGGACGGATCGGAAGTTCGGTCGGAGTCGAGGAGCTTGTCCTCGAAGCGAGCGTCGAACTCGGGCTGGAACAGGTCACGCAGGCGCGAAATTTCGAAGCTGCCCGAAACAATGTAGGATCCGTCGGACTCGCGTATCGGGGCGTCGTCGGCTTCGGTTTCGTCGTGCTCATCGGCGATGTTGCCAACGATCGCCTCGATCAGGTCTTCGATGGTGATGAGTCCGGCCACGCCGCCGTACTCGTCGATGACGATGCGCATGTGCTGCTTTTCGCGCTGCATTTCGCGCAGGAGTTCGTTGACTTTCTTGGTTTCAGGGACAAAGGCGGCGGGACGCTGGAGTTCAGCAACAGTTTTCTGGGCGGCATCAGTGTCGAGAATTTGCAGGAGATCGTGGGCGAACGCGATGCCAGTAATGTTGTCGAGCTGACCGGAGAAGACGGGAACCCGCGAGTATATGTTTTCTTCCAATGCAGTTGTGAAGACTTCAAGGGTCATTGCACCTTCAACGGCGTAGATCTCGGGCCGCGGAGTCATCACTTCACGGACGACCTTGTCGCCAAATTCGACGACCGAGCGGACCAGCTCACGATCAGACTCTTCGAGAATGCCTTCCTCTTCCCCGGCTTCAAGAAGAGCGTCCATGGCTTCAGAGGGATGATCTTCCTCGGTCGTGTCTTCTGGTTCGGCGAGAGCGGCTATCGAGAGTAGGAGGCCGAGCAGAAGCGTTACGGGAAGGATGAGGTAAAAGAGCGCCTCGAGGAGGTAGCGGATCTTCGCGATCCAGAGCCCGCGGGTGCGGGTGAAGAGGAACTGGGGAACCAGGCGGTCGAAGATGATGATAAGCAGAATAAGTTCGACGACGGTGCGGGCAAAATCTGAGAGCAGCGGAGTGCGGGCGTATGCCTGGCTGAGCGTGACTGGAAGTAGGGACAATGGGCTGTAGAGTCGAAGAACCGCGAGCATTGCCATGGCTGCGATGGAAAGCTGGCGAAGGACTGAGGCAGAGAGGGCAACGGATTCGCGACCAAGGCGAAGGCGGGGTTCAACTACCTGCTCCCACGAGTCAATATTGTCTTGGTACTCACGGGCTAGAAATTTGCCCATTTCTGAGTAGATGCGATCGACATAGGCGGCGAGGGTGAGCACGCCAAGGAGGAGCAAGAGGGTGATGAAGTAGGCGGGGCTCATCGGCGCGACCTTGTCTTCTTCAACGGCGCTTCTTGGGAGACGCGGGCAATCAGAGATGTAGGGAGTTTGAAGGTGGTGCGGAGGTCAAGCTCACGTGTGGCCATTTCGCCCTGATCATTTTCGTGATCAAGGCCAGAGAGATGGAGCAAGCCGTGAAGGATGAGGATCCGGAGTTCTTCGGCAAGGGTATGGCCGTACTGGGACGCTTGACGGGCAGCGGTTTCGAGCGAGATGGCAAGGTCGCCAGCGTGGTGGACTGCAATTTCGGGCGGAGTTGGGAAGCTGAGGATGTCAGTGGACTTGTTCTTGCCGCGAAAGCTATGGTTGAGCCGCTTGAGTTCGGCGTCGGAGGTAAAAAGAACTTCCACTTCGCCGGAAATACCAATGGAACTGCGGGCGCGATTGAGAAAGCGCGTCAGGGCGGACTTCGAGAGCGGGGGCTCGGTAGGTTTAGCTTGCGGATCGATTTGGATCATCGGGAAGGGGCAGATGCTGAGGAGTGTGATTCGCCGTCGCGTTTATAGACGCGGACGTAATCGACGAGCATCTGCTGCGGGAAAGTTGTGGTGCTGTCGGGGTTCCCAGGCCAGTCGCCGCCGACGGCAAGGTTCAAGATGATGAAGAACGGATGGTTGTAGACCCAGATGGCACCGGCGGGAAGATTGGCAGGGGTACGTTCGGCGATAAGGTGATCGTCGAAGAAGAACTTGATATCGTCGTGTGCCCACTCGAGAGCATAGAGGTGGAACGCGGTGTCTACGCGTTGGCCCTCGGGCAGGGTAAAGGCTGCGGTTGGACCTTTGGCGCCGCTGTATCCGGGGCCGTGGATCGTGCTGTGCGAGAGCGTGGGCTCACCGACATTTTCCACGATGTCGATCTCGCCGGATCCGGGCCAACCAGCGGTGTGGATATCATCGCCAAGCATCCAGAAAGCGGGCCAGATCCCTTTGCCGAGCGGCATCTTGATGCTGGCTTCGAAGCGGCCGTAAGTTTGCGAGAAAAGATCCTGAGTGAAGATGCGGCCGGAGGTGTACTCACGCGTGGTGCCATCCGAGCGACTGGTATTTTGCTTCAATGCGGTAATAATGAGGTGGCCGTCTTGTTGACGGACGTTTGCAGGTGAGGTGGTGTAGGTTTCGAGCTCGTGATTCTGGTTGTCGGAGGTGTCAAAGGCCCACTTCTTTGTATCCAGGGAAGAGCCAGAGAACTCGTCGGACCAAGTGAGCGTCCACTTCGAGGATTGCGCGGGGGCGCTGATGGCGCAGGTGAGAAGGAGCGCGAGTGCGGAGACGAAGCGCGTACTTGGAAGGTCGATGGTGATCATCGGTCGCTACATGGATGGTATCGCATCGGGGTGCGGCTCGTGCCTGGCAACGATGCCCACCTCGGGCGCAAATACAAGCGCCCCGTAGGTGGGCACCGGTGACGGCTACTGGGGTTTAGCGATCGGGTGCGGCGCTTCCGGGACTGTTGAGCCGGGAAGGTTGGTGTCGATAAGGGGCAGTTGCTGCTGGGCACGACCGTAGCTATCGTACGCGCGAACAATGCGTTGAACGAGATGGTGACGAACCACGTCAACATCCTCGAAGTGGCAAAAGCGGATGCCTTCGACACCGGAGAGGACGTTTAGGGCCTCGAGAAGGCCGGACTTCTTCGGGTTAGGCAGGTCGGTCTGTGTGAGGTCGCCGGTGATGACAGCCTTGGAGTTGTTGCCAAGGCGAGTTACGAACATTTTCATCTGTTCCATGGTGGTGTTCTGTGCCTCATCCATAATGATGAAGGCGTCGGATAAGGTACGGCCACGCATGAAAGCAAGGGGTGCAACCTCGATCACATTGCGTTCGAGGAGCTTGTCGACTTTTTCCTGGTCGAGAAGATCGTACAAGGCGTCGTAGAGCGGGCGAAGATAGGGATCGACCTTCTCCTGCAGGGAGCCTGGGAGGAAGCCAAGGCGCTCGCCAGCCTCGACCGCAGGGCGCACGAGGATGATGCGACTCACCTTTTTTGCCATCAGTGCGGAAACGGCCATGGCGACGGCGAGGTAGGTCTTGCCGGTACCCGCTGGACCAAGTCCAAACGTCATGTCCGATTGTTCAATGGCTTCGACATACTTACGCTGGTTTGGGGAGCGGGGCTGCACCATGCGCTTGACACCTGCGGACCGCTGTTTGCCGGAGTCCACCAGACCACGTAGGGTAACGGCGGGATCGGCAACCACGAGCTTGAGCATGCCCTTCAATTCGCCGTTCTGGAGGGTGAGGCCAGATTTGCGGAGGTAGTCGTAGTCGGCAAAAATACCAGCAACTCGGTCGATGGCGTCATCAGGGCCGGTGACATGAATGGCATCGGAGCGTTGGTCAATCGTGACGTGCAGACCATCTTCAAGGAGGCGAAGGTTTTCGTCGCGGGTCCCGTACAGGGGCTCAATGCCAGCGGTGATGTCGAGGGCTCTCTTATTCAAGTAGTGATCTGACCTCCGTCAGGGAGTTACGGGTTAAGACGCACGTAGAATTTCTATCGGCCAGTGGAGTGAAATTGTAATTTTGGGGCTGGGTGGAGAGAGCAGCGATTCGCTGTTCCTGGTGCTTGCAGTCGGGTTGGCGGATGGTGCCAGCAAGAGTCCGAATGGGTGAAGATTAGAACTTCAGGGTGGGAACGTCAAGCCAATTTTTGTAGCGCTTTGAGGCAGGTTCAAAGCCGGCTGCGGAAATCACTGGGCCTGTGCAAGGTTTGCCAATGAACGCAAAATCCTATAGAAATACGC
>CAHJWN010000016.1 GCA_903642265.1 Acidobacteriaceae bacterium
TTGGTCATTGCTGAGGCGATACTACGCTCTTATGTAAGCCAGAGCTCATAAATCAGGAAATAGAATAGCCAAAAGAAATTGGTAAAAGGACGCGGAACAGGCGGACTTTCCTTGTAGATTAGCGTCATATCGAAAACCTATGACAATTTCAAGTTCCAACAGTTCTATGCACAGGATGAAGCAGGATGGTTCTCACGATCTGATTTGCCTCGTATGCCTAGCGACGATTTCGCCCAAGGTGTCGGAAGCGAGCGGCTTGCAGATCGAAGAGGCGCACGTCTGTACCTTTTCGTTTCAATCTACTCGATCTAACCGGCCAGATGGGACGCTGCTTTTTGGCTAGCTTCTGCCTGCCGGCCAGCCAAATCGAGTTGACCGGAACGAAAGAGTTTCGTAGACTTACACTTGCAGCAGACTGTAGCACTCGTCCTGCTGACACCTGAGCAGAAACCATCGGATGTGGGCTCAGAGACGCAGTTGCACAAGCTACATGGGGCTGGAACAGGGCATCGCCCCTAAATTTCCCCGCAAACGTGGGCTAAGAGAAGAGAAGTTATGGCAAATCATGTTTCGTCGTTGAAGCGCGCACGTCAGACCATTGTAAAGACAGCGATAAACCGTTCCAATAAGAGCAAGCTGCGCGGCGTGCTTCGCCTCATGCGTGAGGCTATTGCAAAGGGCGACCATAAGGTTGCCACAGAGCAGTACCGCCAGACTGCATCAATCCTCGACAAGAGTGTGCAGAAGGGTGTGCTTCATAAGAACACTGCGAGTCGCTACAAGAGTCGCCTTAATGCCCGTGTGAAGGCTGTTGCTCCGGCAAAAGCAGCTTAGTTCCTCTCTCTGACTCGCTATCTGGGTTTAGTTCTGTAGAGACGCATCGTGAAAGTGTGACAGCAGCATTGGTCACCTTTTCAGGATGCGTTTTCAGCTTTAAACTCCCAAAATAAACTTAGCCCACGAAACTTTCGTATGGCTGCAGAGTCCGATCAGATAAACTGATGCAGGGACGCGGAGAAGTACCATGCGGCTTCGAGGACAGGCAGCGCTTCTTTCGATAGGCATGGTGACTGGAGCGTTATCCGCCCGCGGGCAGGTGTCAGGTCCTGTAGCGGATGCTGCCGCGGAGAGCCGGCACGGAACACTCACGATCTGGCATGTAGTGGCTGTGGGTCCCAGTCGTCCAGCGCAGGTGGCCAGTCTCGATCCGCAGGTGAAGTCGCAGACGGCAGGAAGCTTTGGACAGGCAGCGGGCAGCTTTGGAAACGCAGCAAGCGCTACCGGGCAGACAGCGGGGTCTTTCGGGCAGAATGCCGCGGCTTCGAGCATAACAGCGGGCAGCGTAGGCCAGAGTGCAGGAAGCTTTGGGGTATCAACAGGCGAGCTGGCGAATGCGGCATCAGCGGCGAATGGGTCGCAGGGCGGTACGAAGCGCGACGCATCCTGGGACAGGCTCATGGGTGATGTCAAGGGCACTTTTGACGCGCTTGATGTGAGCTTTGAGGATGTCGGTGCGGATGAACTCCAGTCACGACTGGATGCGGCTGCGGGTAAGGCGGAAGCTCCGGACGTTGTGATAGGTGCGCCGCTGCCACGGGGATGGTCACGGCAGAACTCGGGACTGGTGCGCAGATATGGACTGGTGCCGCTGGGTGGAGTGGATCTAATTGCCCAGACGGAGAACCCAGAGGTCCGAACAACTCGGCCAGACGCATCCGTGCTACTGCGGGCACCGCACCCGCGAGCGGCGCGCTCCTTTGTGCTATGGCTTGCGGACAGGCGAATCGATGAAGGTGTAGACCACGTTCCCACAGGGTCTAAAGCGGCAGTGGCGGTCGCAAAAACTGCGTTGGCGACTGTCCTCTTTGGCGGCGAGATTGGGGCAGCGGCGGACAAGCAGATGGCAAAGTTCAGTGCGGCGGCAGCACAGCAGAAAGCCATGGCTGCTTCAGGAACAGGTCTGCTGGACGGGCTGAAGATTGACATCGACGCAACCGGGGCGGCGGCAAACGAGCGGTTCGCAGTTGTGTTGTTGCGAGCGGTGATGGAAAGCCGAGCGGGGTTCGGTGTGGCGCATGGCGTGGTTATACTGCGCGCAGATGCTGGGGGGCAGTGGCGCGTGCTGCAGCTTACGCCGAACCTGACAGTGGAGCAGCAGGAGGTTGCGGAGCGGAACCTCGCAGGATATGGTGCCGCAGTGAAGCTTGACCAGGTGGGGCAGATGGTGAGTGCTTCGCCTGCCGCACCGAGCGACGGCGATAATCGACCGCCAATGCCCGAGTTCTGGTGGGATGACAGGGGGACAGGAACGCTCGAAATCGTGGAGTGGCAGAGGAACTTTGGCAATAGCTGGACGAGTTCGAACATGTACTTCGTGCCCGAGGATGCGGGGCATCTGCGGACCCGAACCACTGGGCGATTTGCAAATGCAGGAGGGCTATACCGGTGGCGGGTTTGGTCACTCGGCAAAGGCGGATCAGTGGCCATCAGCTCGTGGCGCAGCGTAAATATTCTGGTCTAGTGGAAGGGCTCATGAGCTTTCCGAGATATGAGGCTCCGATGAGAGATTTGGGCACCTCCGCTGATCGGCGAACCTGGAGGATCTCTCGACAGCTAGAGTGTCGCTCGGCCTACATTCCTTAGCTGCGCATGGCCGTTTGCTTAGAGGCGACGATATAGAACTCACTTGGGCGGGGATGGTTGTGCGTCAGGCGGTATAGGTTCGTAGAGTGTAGGGGGCTTACGATGCTTCTCGGGCTCAGCATCAGGCGCAGCCTGGGGACCAGAGCGATCAGCCTCGGAGCTCGGGCGGTCAGCCTTTGAGCTGGAGCGATCGACCTCTGGGCTCGAGGCGGCTGCGTGGCTTGCCGCAGTCGAGGCTTTCGCCAGAGGAACGACTGGGCAGCCCGTGGCCAAAGTCGCGTCAGCTTCCGTGAGGTTGGCGCATTCAGGTGGCGGATCAGAAGATGGCACGATCCCGGTTGAAGGCGCCGCAGGTGCATGGATGGCGTCACCCACAACGTGGGCGTCGGCGGACTGTGTGGCATGTGGGTTGGGCGACGTCGCGGAAACATCTTCCTGCTCGGGCTTCTCGGCGAGCGCGGCTTTTATTTCTTCCTCCGAAAAGCGGAAGTGGACGTTGGCGGGGCGTGGTGCCATGGCGGCTTCGAGTTTTACCTGGATCCTGTCCTTTTCTGACAGTGGCGGCAGCGTGTAAAGCTCGATCGCGGTGTGGTGGGTGGTGATTTCGGCTTTCACGGTCGGCGCATCGTGAATGACGGCGAGCATCAGACCGTCGGGGGAAAGGGCAAAATTCTGACCCGCACGCTGTATGGGCGACGCGATGGCCCGGAGAAGCTGTTTTCCATTGTAGGTTTGGATGACGCGGACTTCCTGGTCTTGAAGCTGCGACATGGACGGCGTTTCGTTGCCAAAGACATGGCTCGAGGTGACGGTGCGGCTGAAGGCAAAACGGCCGGCCGGGATGGAAGAGGCAAAGGAGGGGTATGCCTGCTCATCGGTAAAATTGATCTGCCAAAGAAAGTCGCCGTGAAGATTAAAGCCGGCAAGATCCAGGCTTTGAGCGTCCCCGCGGCAACCGAACGCAACGAACTCGCTCGGACTGACGAAGGTGGGTCGTGGCGGGCAACTTGTTGCAAAGTCGCCGAGGTCAAGGTCCTTACCGGTGAAGGTGAGGAAGTCGAGAAGGACGCCATCCCGGGTGGTGGCCTTGGAGCGCAAAAAGCCTTCCATGGTGACAGGGACGTTGACAGCGGCGGAGGTGTAAATGCGGCCATCCAGGCGTGCAACGATGCGGACTGGAGGGGAAGCAAGCTTGTTCGACTCCTCGGGAGCTTGCGCAGGGATCACCTCGCGTAGCACGCGGATGAAGCTTACCTGGTTCGGAGTCGGCTCAGATTTTGGAGTGTTTGTGTCACGGCGCTGCAAGCCAAGATTGCGTGTAGGCGGCTGGGTCGGTGACTGACTGCCCGCTGGCGAGGACGGTACGCCCGGCTGCGAGATGGACGACTGCAACGCCTGGGGCTTGGGCGGCGCGTACTTGATGGTGTTGATGGAGAGTAGATCGCGATTTGCAGAAACGATAATCGATTCGATATGGCGGTCAGCTTTGAGGAACAGCCGTTCAGCAAATGGATGACCAGAAGCCAAGTTCTGAAGTGGTGAGAAGGTGGTGAGGGCGTCGCGATTGCGAAGGAGAAAATGACCGCCGCCCAGATCCCAGAGATACTCGCCAAAATCGTGAAAGCGCCACTCGGTGTGCCCTAGCTCGCGACCTGAGGGCAGTTCCTTGCTTGGAAGCTCCAATAGGACTGCTTTTACGACGCGATCTTCGTCGTCCGGCGGGCAGTCTGCCAGGCGCTGCATGAGCTTGGGAACGCCGAAGGTGACGAGGATGTGCTGATTGTCTACATAGTCCAGGGTGAGCATGGTCGCGCCACCAAGAAGATAGCGGCTGGCTATGGGCTGATACCCAAAGGGCTCGAGCGGGATCCGTTGAGGCGGTTCAGGGCCGCGCGCCGCCTGGGCAGCTCCAGTAAACAGAAGAAGCACGGGTAAAGCGATGGCGTGAAGGCGCACCGACAGGGGCAAGAGTGGACGCTTCGGGAGGATAGGCAGCAACAGCGGCATAAGGGGTATGGCCCAGATACGTGTGACGACTGAACTTGCGTATTTGACGTCCCGGCGTGCTTGTTCGACAGCGAGAGAGACAACGCTCTCCATCGGGCACGCATTGTGCCTTTAACTCTTTCACAACTTGCGCGAAGCGGGAAAGAGCCGGGCCGCTTCGTGTTGACGGGCAGGAACTTCGCGGCAACGCCGTTCGTAGTGATACAAACGAGAAGTTGCGGAGTAAAGAGAGTTTGACTAAGAGGAGAGTCGGCGTGCGCATAAGGAAAATGGTGAGATTTAGAGCGGGGTTTGCGGCGGTGGCAACCGCCTTGATCGTGGTAAACAGTGGGGCGCAGAACCGGATAGTGGCAAGCGCTGTCACAGTACCAGCCGCAAACGAGACGTATGTTCCGATTCCGGGTTTCGACACAACGTCGATCGATGCAACGGTTGACCCGTGCAACGACTTCTACAAGTTTGCATGTGGCAAGTTTGCCGCAAACCATCCAATCCCTGCGGACCAAACGGAGGTCGACCAGTTTTACGCGCTGTACAACGTGAACACGCAGGCCCTGAACGGGATCCTGACCAAGGCGGCTGCCGGTGGCACCGGACGGTCGGCGGATGAGCAGAAGATTGGCGACTACTACGCGGCGTGCATGAATACGGACCTGATCGAGAAGAAGGGCTTAGAGCCAGCCGAGCCCCTGTTGAAAGAGATCGACGGGCTGGGCGATGGAATGCGAGGGAAGCTGGCGCTGCCAATGCTCATTGGCAAGTTGCAGCGGGCGGGCATCAACGTGTTCTTCTCATACGGCGAGCAGCAGGACTACAAAGATGCGTCGAAGCAGATCGCGGTGATCGGTCAGGGCGGTCTGGGGCTGCCAGAGAAAGACTACTATCTGCGCACGGGAGCCAAGGACATCGAGATTCGGCAGCAGTATGTGACGCACATCGCCAATATGCTGACGCTGGCGGGAAGCACGCCCGAAAAGGCGAAAAAGGATGCGGCGGCCATCCTGGTATTCGAGACGTCGCTGGCGAAGGCTTCGATGGGCGTGGAAGATCTGCGTGACCCGTCGAAAACCTACCACCTGGAGCCGATCGCAAAGTTTGAAGGAAGCATCTCGCCGGTAAACTTTGGCCAGTACCTGGATGCCATGCACTCGCCGCACGTGTCGGAGATCAATGACTCTACCCCCGACTTCTTTCCTGTGATGGTGCGCGAAGTGCGGACAACTGACATGGAAACGCTGAAAGCGTACATGCGGTTCGAGGTGCTGACTTCCTACGCTTCGCGGTTGCCGAAGAGGATTGATGATGAAAGCTTTGACTTTTATGGTCGCAAGCTGAACGGACAGCCAGAGCAGGAAGCGCGCTGGAAGCGCTGTTCAAATGCAGTGAATGGAACGCTGGGCGAAGCGCTGGGCAAAGTCTATGTCGAGCAGTACTTTGCTGGAGACAGCAAGGCAAAGATGGTCGAGATGGTGAAGGACATCGAAGCGGCGATGGACAAAGACATCGATTCGCTGGACTGGATGAGCGCGCCGACCAAGCTGCGTGCGAAGGAGAAACTGAATGGTGTTGCCAATAAGATCGGCTATCCGGACAAGTGGCGGGACTACTCAAAGCTCGAAGTGAAAGCAGATGATCCGTTCGGGGACAGGGTTCGCGCACTGGAATTCGAAAACGATCGGCAGTTGAACAAGATTGGCAAACCGGTCGACCATAGCGAATGGGGCATGACGCCGCCAACGGTAAATGCCTATTACGATCCGAGCATGAATGACATCAACTTCCCTGCCGGGATCCTGCAGCCTTCCTTCTATGACAAAACGCAAGATGACGCAGTGAACTACGGACACATCGGCGCTGTAATTGGGCATGAACTGACCCATGGCTTCGACGATCAAGGCAAGAAGTTCGACGCAAAGGGTAACCTGAGCGACTGGTGGACTCCAGAGGATACGAAGAAGTTTGAAGTGAAAACAGATTGCTTGGTAAATGAATATGGCGGCTTCACAGCTGTCGACGGCGCCCCCGGCGACGCCGCTGGCGCTGTGAAGGTCAACGGGAAGCTGACGCTTGGTGAGAATACGGCAGACAACGGCGGCTTGGTGCTGGCGTACATGGCCTATCTTGAGCGAGCGAAAGCAAACGGCGTTGACTTGAGTGCCAAGAAGGATGGTTATTCGTCGCCGCAGCGGTTCTACATCGGATTTGCCCAGAACTGGTGCGAAAACGCCCGCCCTGAGGCAATCCGCAACCAGGTACTCACCGATCCGCACTCGCCCGATCATTTCCGGGCGAACGGAGCGATTGTGAACCAGCCCGGCTTTGCGGCGGCATTCTCCTGCAAAAAGGGGACGGCGATGGTGCCGGCGGATAGCTGTAGAGTCTGGTAAGTCGAGAGACAAGAGACGAGGGAGCAGACAAAGCGGACAGGCCTGGTCGCAAGTGTGCTCCTCATTCCTTGTTCTTTTATGCGAGAGTTGACGGATGGGGCAACGGAAGACTTTGGGGTTTGGCGCTTGTGCGTTTGCGAGCGCGTTGTGGGGTTGTGGGTTTTTTTTCGGAAAGATTGCGCTGGCTGAAATGAGCGTGGGGCACATGGTGCTCTACCGCTTTCTGTTTGCAGTGATAGCGTTGCTGCCGTTGACGGTGACGCACCTTCCGCGATTTACGCAAAGAGAGTGGGGCGTACTGCTGGTGGCATCATTCCTGGGTGTTCCGCTGCAGTTCTTAATCCAGTTTTATGGGCTCTCTCTGACGACGGTCTCGCATGCCTCGCTCATGGTGGGCACGATGCCTGTGCTGCTCGCGGTAGGCGCGGCGGTGTTCGCGCATGAGCGGATGGATGCGATCGGGTGGCTGGCGCTGGCGGGATCGACGAGCGGAGCGGCGATGATCGCGCTTGGGCGGAGCTCAGGTAGCGGATCCAGTGTGACGGGGGATGCGCTGGTAGTAGTCTCGCTTGCGATTGCGTTGTTCTGGATCCTGGCGAACAAGCAGCTGATGCAGCGGCATAGCCCCATCACAGTGACTGTGTACGGCCTGGTGCTCGGAACGGCGATGCTGCTGGTCTGGGTACCCATCGAGTATGGAATGCCGCCGGTGGCAGGCATCTCGTGGAAGGCCTGGGCGGCACTGGCGGCAAGTGGCGTGCTTTGTACTGCGACCACGACGCTGCTTTGGAACTGGGGGCTGACGCAGGTTCCAGCTTCGCAAGCTGGGGTGCTCTTGAACATGGAGCCACTCATGGGTTCGCTGCTTGGAGTCTTTGTGCTGGGTGAGCGGCTGGGCCCAAGTGCCTGGGCAGGGGGCGGATTGATACTCGTCTCGGCGATTACCTTAACGACACGGTCGAAGACGAGGGTGCGTGAGGCCGTGCCGATTGCCTGAACTGCCAGCGTGAACGGCTGGTGTGCGGGCCTGATAAACTCGGTGCCATGACGGAAGATTCGAGCAACCAGGCACCCCCTCCACTGCCACCGCAGCAACCTTCAGCACAGTACGCGCCGTATCCGCCACAGTATGGAGCGCCGATGTATCGGCCGCCTTTCGCCTTCTCGCAGAAGCCGCGACGGTCGGCCGGGTTTTACCTGGCAGTGATCGGCGGCGCAGCGGTGATCCTTGGGCTGCTGTTCTGGGGCATGGTGTGGAGCGTCGGCAAGAGCCTGAACGGCGAATCGATGGGTGGTCTGGGCACGGACCAGATTGGTGTCATTGAGGTGTCAGGCGTCATTATGGACGCCGACAAGCTGGACACACAGTTGCGGAAGTTTGGAGATGACGACTCGATCAAGGCGATCATTCTGCATATCAACTCGCCCGGCGGCGGGGCTGCGGCATCGCAGGAGATCTATCACGAGGTTCTGCGGGTTAGGCAGGAAAAGCACAAGAAGATTGTGGCTTCAGTGGAGAGCGTAGGTGCTTCCGGGGCATACTACATTGCGAGTGCGTGCGACAGTATCTACGCAAACGATGCGTCGGTGGTGGGGTCGATTGGCGTAATTATGGAGTGGACGAACTACGGCGAACTCTATCGCTGGGCCAAGCTGAAGAGCGTGGTCATTCATGCAGGCGAATTGAAAGACGCAGGCGATCCGACGCACGACGTGACGCCACAGGAACAGGTCTACTTTCAAGGTCTAGTCGACAACATGTACGGCCAGTTTGTGCATGACGTGGCAACGGGGCGGCACACTACGGACGAGAAGATCAAGCCCCTTGCGACAGGACAGGTTTGGACAGGACAGCAGTCGCTGCCACTTGGCTTGATCGATCATGTGGGCGGATTCCGTGCGGCACTGGTCGACACGGCAAAAAGCGTAGGCATCTCGGGCGAGCCTACTGTTGTGCGACCGGCGGGGCAGAAGAAGGGGTTGATCGCACTGTTGACGTCCGATGGCGAAGACCTTTTTCCGAATCCAGGTCAGCTGCTGAATCACTCCCCAGGTTTTTACTTCATGTGGAAGTAGACGTAGGCGGGCATCTTTTCGACTGACGAAACCCTGTATCCCATCTACAATCAGCGTGTGTGTTGCCGGGAACGGCATCTCAGGCTCTTCAATCGATTCCACCAGGAGCGCTTCTCCATGACCAAAGCCGACCTTGTCGACAAAGTGACCGCACTGGGCGACCTTACCCGACGCGATGGGGAGATCATCGTGGAGACGCTGTTTGAGTCGGTAATCGGGGCGCTCAAATCGGGTGACAAGATTGAGATTCGCGGCTTTGGCAGCTTTCGGACACGGCAACGCAACTCCAGAATTGGTCGCAACCCGAAGACAGGCGAAAAGGTAGACGTCCCCGCGAAACGCGTGCCCTTCTTCAAGCCATCAAAGGAGCTGCGGGACTCGGTGAACGCGAAAGCTGGTAAGCCGGCAGAGGTGGATGCAGAACACATCGATCCGCACCATCCTCCAGCAATGTAAGTTCGCAAGTCTCACGGCATGCTTCAGGCAGGAGCGCGTATGCTTGGGTTGAAGCTCAACATAAATTACCTGGTAGATCACGATCCCGCTTGGGCAACAGAGTTTGCTGAAGAGCGAGACCGCCTGCTGGATGCGCTTGGACCGCTGGTAAAGGGCCTCGAACATCAAGGCTCAACCTCGGTTGCTGGAATGCGGGCGAAGCCAATCCTAGACATTCTTGTGGGAATCAACCCGATTTCGGACTGGGAGCAGTGCAAGGGTCCGCTCGAGGCATTGGGCTACGATTACATCGAGGATGCCGGGATACCCAAGCACTACATCTTCGGGCGTGGGCGGGATGCGACGGAGCGGACGCATCTGCTCCACATCGTCGAAATATTTTCGGAAGAGTGGGATGGAAATCTTGCTTTTCGCGATGCTCTGCGGACTGATCCGGAGTTGCGGCGGCGATATGTGCTGGAGAAGGAACTTGCCGCTGCCCTGGCTCCTGAAGGGCGCAAGAAATACACGGCGTTGAAGCGACCGTTTATCCAGAACATCAAGGCTGGGTTGACCATGCGTCACCAGCCCAAGATGTAGAACCTTCAGACCAATGCGTTGTCGATGCCGATCACGTTCATCATGCGGCCCGTGAAGCCATTCTCGCAGCGGTGCGAGAAGTAGCAACGGCTGTCGGGAAGGCCAGTGCAGCCGGTGCATTCCCCGATGACGGTAATGCTTGAAGCGTTAAGGCCGGAGGCGAGCAGTTGGCGGCGATTGGCCTCCCAAAGGTCCAGGCGCAGGCCGGACTCTGGCGTGTTGCGGAAGAGCGTCTCGCAGTAATCGAAAGCAGTGCTAAAAGCGTCGTGAACTTCTTCGCCAACGGTGTAGCAACAGGTACCAATGGATGGGCCGACGGCAGCGATGAGATCTTGCGGACGGGAACCGAACGTGCTCATCATTTGGGCTATTCCCTTCTCAACGATACGTGCAGCGGTGCCTCGCCATCCGGCATGGAAGGCAGCGACGACGCGGTTTCTTGTGTCGGCAAGCAGAACCGGAACGCAGTCGGCAGTCTGGATCCCAAGCAGGATGCCAGGAGAGGCTGTGATCAGACCGTCAGCCTGCCGCTTGGCTCGGCCATCGGCGTTGACAAAGGCGGAATGCGAGGTCGAGTCAGAGACAGTAAGGCTTTCTGCAGCATGTATTTGGCTTAACGTGAACAGCGGCGTGGCAGCGGACCCGGTAGCGGCAGCGACGAGGAGAAGACGGTTGACGATCACATTGGCTGGATCATCGTCTTTGGTGAAGCCGAGGTTCAGGTCAGAATCGCGAGAGCTGCCCGAGTGGTAAGCGGTCGAAACCCCGCCGTAGCGGGCGCTGAAACCGTGACGGAGCCAGGGGTATGCGCTCCACGCAGGAACCCGCACCAGCAGATCGCTTTGGGAGTCATCGGTAACTCTAGGCCTGGATCCAATCATGGGAACCGTTATCTCACTTGCTTTCGCCTGTTGCAGACGCATCGCAAGGACCTGCGGCAAGCCTCAAGGTGCTCAAGACAAAATTGTACGGAAATGCCCGGAGACGTGCCGCGCTGATGAGACTTTCCACGTATGATCGCGAAGTTATCGAGGGGCACTTAAATCGGCACTTGAATAGGTCGTTCGACAGCGCACCGCATCTGACAGGTTGCAATGGAACGGACACAGCGGTACTATCACGCGATTGCCTTATGAAAACTAACGCACTAAGCACCACACCACAGATGATCCGCTCCCGCATTGGGAAGATTTGCGTCGCAATTATCGGGACGACCGTCGCCGAAATGCTGGATCGGGCAGAGTCCGCCATTAAAGAAACGATGTTCTTGGAGTTTCGGCTGGACTATCTCGAAAAACCCCTGCTTGCCTTGCCGAAGCTGAAAACATTCCTGACGGAACATACAGCCGTTACAGCGATTGCGACGTGCCGCAGGACACAGAATGGCGGAAAGTTTCCCGGAGCGGTCACGGCAGAGCTTGATGTGCTTGTGAAGGCGGCTGGTTCCGGGTTTCACCTGATCGATCTGGAGCTTGAGTCCGCCGAAGAACTCAAGAAGGCTGAATTCCAGAAGCTGCGAGAAGGCGGCGTGGCGCTTATCGTGAGCTATCACGATTTCAAGCAGACAAAAGATCTGGATGGGATCTTTGGAAGGATCGAGCCGTTTCAGCCGGAGTTCGTGAAAATAGTCCCAACGGCAAAGACGCTTACCGACAATGTAACCTTGATGCGTTTCCTGGAACGGATGAACGATCGGAGCAACATCATCGGGATCTGCATGGGCGATGCAGGGATCATCTCGCGAGTGCTCGGCGTACGAGCAGGCAGTGCGTTTACGTTCGCGGCTGCAACGGCCGGCGAAGAAACGGCACCCGGACAGATCGCGGCAAGGACGCTGATTGAGACCTACCGAATCGAACAGGTAGATGCGGCAACGAAGATCTACGGCGTTGCAGGAAATCCGATTCGCAGTTCTCTCTCGCCGCTGATGATGAATGCAGCTTTCCGGCGGGAGACGGTGAATGCGGTCTATCTCGCGCTACAAGCGGACAAGCTTGCCGACCTGTTATCGCTGGTCAACGAGATTCCGATCCAAGGCCTTTCTGTCACGATGCCGTTAAAACAGGAAATTCTCGCACACCTGGAGAAAACGGATCCGCTATCAGCGAAGATTGGGGCATGTAATACCGTATTGCGCGCACAGGACGGTCTGCTGTACGGCTTCAATACGGATGTGGCGGGTGTGGTCGCTCCGCTGGAACGCCGCATGTCGCTCAAAGGTGCCAAGGTGTTGGTGCTGGGTGCAGGAGGTGCGGCGCGCGCAGCGATCTTTGGGCTGCGTGACCGTGGAGCCGAGGTCTGCATCCTGAACAGAACACCAGAGACGGCCCAGAAACTAGCGCGACAGGCTGGGGCGAAGACGATCAAGAAAGAGGCGCTTGCAAAAACGCCATTCGACGTGATTGTAAACGCAACGCCGGTAGGCATGGCGGGGAACAAGGCTCCACAGATCCTGGAGGCTAAGGATCTGAATGCCAAGCTAGTTTTCGATCTGGTATATAACCCGATTGAGACGCCATTGATCGCAGCAGCTCGATCGAAAGGGATTGCGGTCGTAGCAGGCGTCGAGATGTTCGTGCAGCAGGGCGCACGGCAGTTCGAAATCTGGACTGGCAAACCCGCCCCTGAAGAGGAGATGCTGCGGGTGGTACTACATGCCCTGAAGCAGAAGGCTGAAGAGCCGGACTCAGCGATAGATAAGCCCAAAGCAAAACTTAAGGCGACCACCGTGTGAAGCAGTAAAGCCTCACTTGTCTAACGCAGACATACAAAAGGCAAGCGGCGACCACTCAGGTGGTCGCCGCTTGCTCTTGGGCGGACTAGGCGATTTCCGGATCGGAGATTGGGGTGGGTACACCGCCGATGAAGGTGAGCAGGTCGTGGTTGAGGCGGTCTGCAGCGGTAAGGAAGAGGCCATGCGGTTCGCCATCGTACTCAATCAGGGTAGCGTTCGGGACGAGCTTCGCAGTCAGACGGCCCGAGACATCGATAGGTACGGTGCTGTCGCCTGTACCGTGAATGACCAGGGTGGGTATATCGATGGTCTTTAGATCTTCCCGAAAGTCGGTGGTAGACCAGGCACTCGCACTGGCCAGTGTGGCACGCAGTGAACCTTTAAGGGCCATGTCTTGCGACCAATCAAGAACAGGCTCAGAGACAGTGTGTTTGACGAGAGTGCGACCGAAGAACTTCGGGAGAAAGCTGTGCAGGAAGTCGGCGCGATCCTTGCGGATCTGCCTTGCGATATCTTCGAAAACACTGGAGTCCACACCGTCAGGATTGTCCTCGGTCTTGAGGAGATACGGGGTTACGGCTGAGATAAAGACAGCTTTTGAAACGCTGGTCGAGCCATATACGCTCAGGTAGCGAGCCACTTCGCCACCACCCATGGAGAAACCAACGAGGGTGACGTCTTCCAGTTCTAGGCCTTCGATGAGCGCGTTCAGATCGCCAGCAAAGGTGTCGTAATCATACCCATCCCAGGGCTGGTCGGACTTGCCAAAGCCGCGGCGATCATACGCGATAACGCGGAGGCCGTTTTCGACGAGGAAGGTGGCTTGCGCCTCCCACATGTCGCTGTTTACGGGCCAGCCGTGGATAAGAATAACGGGACGGCCGGTGCCCCAATCCTGGTAGAAAAGTTCAATTTCGTCATCGGTGATGATGTATGGCATTTGGTTCTCCTGCGGCGATTGGATGCTGTAGCTTGGACATTGGCTTGCCCTTCCGGTGTTGCCATACGATCAAAATAAAGCGGCACCCGAGGGCGCCGCTTATTTGCTTTAGCTAAACTGTACAGTCCGCTATTCCTTGCCTTCCGATGAGGCAATGCGAGCTTCGGCTTCGCGACTAACGACATTGGCCTCGTCGTACTTCGAGCCGTCGTCGCCGGCATCACTCCACATCTTCTGGCCCTGCTGAAGATCGGCCTCCGCCGCAGCCCGGTCGATCTCATTCGGAGGCAGAGCAGTTTCAGCAAGGATGGTGACACGCTCAGGAAGGACCTCCACAAAACCCCATGCGACAAAGAACTTCTGGTCGCCGGAGGTGCCACCATGGAGGCGAACTTCGCCCGCGCCGAGTTCAGCGAGAAGCGGAGCAGCCCCGTATAGGGCTTCGAGGTAGCCGGAGGCAGAAGGCAGTTCGACGGCATCGGCGGTCGTATCGATAAGGATGCGGTCTGGAGTTACGAGTCGAACTGCTAGCTGCCCGGTAGTGGTAGAAGTCTCTGCCATTTGCTTTCTATCCCTGTTCCCTGTTCCTAGGCCGTTTGCTTCATCTTCTCAGCGGCCGCCAGTACATCTTCTATGCCGCCTTTTAGGTAGAAAGCCTGTTCGGGTATGTCGTCGTGCTTGCCTTCGATGATCTCCTTGAAGCTACGGACCGTGTCCTCGACTTTGCAGTAAGCACCGGGGATGCCGGTGAAGATCTCCGCAACATGGAAAGGTTGCGAGAGGAAGCGTTGAACCTTGCGGGCGCGCGCAACCGTCGTCTTGTCTTCGTCAGAGAGTTCGTCAAGGCCAAGGATGGCGATGATGTCCTGCAGGTCCTTGTAGCGCTGCAGGATCTTCTTCACGCCCTGCGCAACGTCGTAATGCTCCTGGCCGACGATGCGCGCTGAGAGAATCCGAGAGGTGGACGTGAGGGGGTCAACGGCGGGGTAGATGCCAAGCTCAGACAACGGCCGAGACAGCAACATGGTCGCGTCGAGGTGGGCGAAGGTGGTTGCGGGTGCGGGGTCGGTGAAGTCGTCAGCGGGCACATAGACGGCCTGCACGGAGGTGATCGAACCCTTCTTGGTGGAGGTGATGCGCTCCTGAAGTTCGCCCATCTCTGTGGCAAGGTTAGGTTGGTATCCCACAGCGGACGGCATACGGCCAAGCAACGTCGAGACCTCTGAACCAGCCTGGGTGAAGCGGAAAATATTGTCGACGAACAACAGCGTGTCGGCGCCTTCTTCGTCACGGAAGTACTCGGCGACAGTCAGCGCAGTGAGCGCGACCCGAAGACGGGCCCCTGGAGGCTCGGTCATCTGACCGTAAATGAGCGCCGCCTTGGACTTCGAGAAGTCTTTGATGTCGATGACGCCCGACTCCTGGAACTCATTCCAGAGATCGTTGCCCTCACGAGTACGCTCGCCAACACCGGCGAAGACAGAGAAGCCGCCATGCTGCTGGGCGACGTTGTTGATGAGTTCCTGAATGACGACCGTCTTGCCGACGCCGGCACCACCAAAAAGGCCGATCTTTCCGCCCTTGAGGAATGGCAGAATGAGGTCGATGACCTTGATGCCGGTTTCGAACATCTCTTCAGACGTAGACTGTTCGTCAAAGGCCGGAGCTTGACGATGAATGGGGCGGCTCTGCTTGGCGTTGACCGGGCCGAGTTCGTCGACCGGTTCGCCGAGGACGTTGAGCACACGGCCGAGGGTCTCACGGCCGACCGGAACGGTAATGCCGGCACCGGTGTCGATTGCCTTCATGCCGCGAACCATGCCTTCCGTTGCGACCATGGCAATGCAACGAACGCGGCCTTCGCCAAGGTGCTGCTGCACTTCGACAACAACATCGAGCGGTGTGGGAACGACGAAGCCTTCGCTGACGATGCGCAGCGCCTGGAAGATGGGCGGCATGTGCGACTCTTCGAACTGAACGTCAACGGCTGGGCCGCTGATCGAGATTACTTTTCCGATTTGTTCTGCCATAGTCTCTTTCTTCTTTACAGCGCAGCAGCGCCACTTACAATTTCTATAATTTCCTTGGTAATGGCTGCCTGACGCACGCGGTTCATGGTGAGTGAGAGCGAATCGATGAGGTCGCCAGCGTTCTTGGTGGCGGCGTCGGTTGCGGTCATGCGAGCAGCGTGTTCTGCGGCCACGCTTTCAAGCAGCGCGTGAAAGATCTGGGTAGTGACATAGCGCGGCAACAGGTGGGCAAAGATATCTTCAGGAGACTGATCGAAGATGTAGTCAACATCAGCGGTACCAAACTTCCTGGCTTCCTCTTCAACTTCCTTGTTGTCCTGCTCAAGAACGGAGATGCCTTCGGCGGCCGCGGCTTTCACAGCCGCGTCACGTTGCTCGTCCGTCATCTCGGCGGAGTCAGTGATTTCATGCGCGCCGAGCTTCTTGATTGGCAGAAGTTTCTCGACAACAACGCGCTGCTGGATAACCGATTTGAACTCGTTGTAAACGAGGTAAACGGCGTCAATTTCCGAACGCTCATAGCGCGCAATAATGTCACTTGCGATCTTTGAAACCGCACCAAAATCGGACTTGATCAGTAGATCGAGATGTTCAGCCGCGACTTCGATCTGCTGGGCACGATGGCGGATATTCTCGTAGTGAGTCGAGAGATCGTTATCGTATTTTTCCTCAGTCTTCTCGTAGCTGGCCGCAGGGAAGCGCTTCTTATAGAACCCGATGGCCTTCTTGCCGATAGGCTCCAGGTCAATATTCTGACTTTTGCCAGTCCGCTCGCTAATGAACTTCTGAGCGGTCTTGCCGATGTTCGAGTTGAAGCCGCCAGCAAAACCTTTATCGCCTGCAATGACGACGAGGAGCACGTTCTTTTCTTCACGCTCGACCAGAAGTGGATGGATGATCTCGCCAGTTTCCGCGTTGTAGAGGTCAGTGCGCCGGACAAGTGATTCGAGCACGTTCGTCAGCATCTCCGCGTAAGGGCGAGCGCGCATGGTGCGGTCCTGAGCGCGGCGCAGCTTCGATGCCGAAACCATCTTCATGGCCTTGGTGATCTGCCGCGTGTTTTTGACACTGCGGATGCGTCTGCGTAGATCGAGGACGTTTGCCATAGTTTCGAGACCTTACTTCGCGGCAGCCGCTAGTGGCTGCTTGCTCTTGAGGTTGTCGAGAAAGTTCTTCTTGTACTCACCAATGGCATCGCTGAGACTCTTCTTAATCTCATCGTCGAGAGCTTTCTTCTTGACGATATTGTTCAGGATCTCGGGGTGGGCAGATTCAAGGAATGGATAATAACCATCTTCGAAGGCGCGAAGGTCCTTTACTTCAACATCGTCAAGAAGGCCGTTGACGCCGGCGTAGAGGATGGCAACCTGCTTCTCAAAGGAGAGAGGCTGGAACTGGGGCTGCTTCAGGAGCTCGGTGAGGCGTTGGCCGCGGTTCAGCTGGTTCAGCGTTACCTTATCGAGGTCGGAACCGAACTGTGAGAAGGCAGCGAGTTCCCGGTATTGTGCCAGATCCAACTTCAATGTAGACCCGACCTGCTTGGTTGCCTTAGTCGCAGCCGAGAATCCTACACGCGAGACTGAGAGGCCGACGTTGACCGCAGGCCGCACGCCCGAGTTGAAGAGATCCGTCTCAAGGAAGATCTGCCCATCGGTAATGGAGATCACGTTGGTTGGAATGTACGCGGAGACGTCGCCTGCCTGCGTCTCAATGATCGGCAGTGCGGTGAGTGAACCGCCGCCGAGTTTGTCAGAAACTTTGGAGCTGCGTTCCAACAGGCGAGAGTGGAGATAGAAGACGTCGCCCGGGTAGGCCTCGCGCCCTGGAGGACGGCGGAGGAGCAGGGAGATCTCGCGATAGCTGGCGGCGTGCTTCGAAAGGTCATCGTAGATGATGAGAGCGTGCTTGCCATTGTCGCGGAAATACTCGCCCATAGCGGTCGCCGAGAACGGAGCAAGGTATTGCATTGGTGCGGGCTCGGAGGCAGTGGCAGCGACGACAATGGTATACGCCATCGCCCCGTATTCCTCAAGTGTCTGGACCACCTGTGCCACGGACGAACGCTTTTGACCAACGGCGCAGTAGATGCAGATAAGATTATTTTTCGCCGAGTTGATAATAGTGTCGAGCGCGATGGCGGTCTTGCCCGTCTGACGATCGCCAATAAGAAGCTCACGCTGACCACGGCCAATCGGAATCATGGTATCGATGGCCTTGATGCCGGTGGCCATGGGTTCCTTAACGGATTGCCGATCGATGACGCCGGGAGCCAGTCGCTCGACCGGAAAGAAGGTGTCCGTATTGATCGGACCCTTGTCGTCGATGGGAGCACCAAGGGCGTTGACGACGCGTCCGATGAGCGCTTCGCCGACGGGAACAGACATGATTTTGCCCGTACGCTTGACCTGGTCGCCCTCAGAAAGCTCGGTGTAGTCGCCGAGAAGCACGGCGCCTACCTGATCTTCGTCGAGGTTCATGGCGAGCCCGGCTACGCCATGAGGAAACTCAATCAGTTCGCCGGCCATGACCTTGTCGAGACCATGAATGCGGGCGATACCGTCACCAAGCGTGATGATCGTGCCGACTTCGTCGACAGTGATGCGCTGGTCATAGTTCTCAATCTGCTGGCGAAGCAGTTCAGTTATTTCATCAGCCTTGATCTGTGCCATGTCGTCTCTTTACCTGATCTCTAGTCGTTCGTTGTTGCGGCGTCGGGAACTCTACGCGTTGATGAGCTTTTGTTTCAGTTGCGCCAACTGGCCTCGCACGCTACCGTCGTAGACGGTGGAGCCAAGCTTTACGATTACACCGCCGAGCAAGCTCTTGTCCTGCAGGTAAACAGCGCGGACCTGACCTCCCGCAAGTTTGCCAATTTCGCCTTCTAACTGTTCACGGTCCTGATCGTTCAGTGGCAGAGCCGTTGTGATCTCAGCGTCTGCCACACCGGCCTCTTGGTCGGCAGCCATGGCATACTCTGCGATTATTTCATTCAATTCATGCAGGCGCTCGTGCTCGGTAATGACAGCGACAAAGTTTCTGACCTGCGGAAACATGCCAATCCTCTCGCCAATAGCATCAAGGATCTTCAGCTTTTGGGCGGAAGGAACGGAAGGGTCGATCAACACTTCACGGAGGTCGGCGCTATCTGTGAAGGTGTCGGCAAAGTCGCGGAGCTGGGCAAGCGCGACAGAAGCATCGAGCTTATTTGCAACAACGACCTGTTCGAAAGCATGGGCGTAGCGAAGCGTAATCATCGCCATCAGTTCTGCCCTTCCTTGGAGTCATCGCCGCCTAGTCGGCGCGCGAAATTCTGAACCAGAAGGCGATCAGTTTCTGCCGATATGACAAGCTTGCGGGCAGCCTGCTCAATGGCCAGTTCGGCGGCATACTGCTGAATCTGACGACGAGCTGTGGTAGTTGCGGAGGCAATCTCTTGCTCTGCCGAAGCGAGGATCTTCTTTTTCTCTTCGTCGATATTCGCCTTGATACGCACTTCGTCTGCTGCAGAATCCTTGTCGGCCTGTGTGTGCATGGCGGCAATTTCAGCATCAAGCTTCGCCAGACGCGCCTCAACGCCGGTGAGACGAATGCTGGCCTGTTCGGTCGCAGTGCGCGCGTCGACCAGGTCTTTCTGGATGACGGAGTTGCGAGCACGGAATGCTTTCGGCAGCGCTTTCGAAAGAAACAGACCGATAAGGATGAGTAAAACAGCAAAGTTAGTTAATTCGAAGGCAGTCGAAGCCTGTTTGGGGTTCAGGCCAACCATCTTGCCGATCTTCGCGACTGAAGCCGATTCCTTATATTTCTGGTTCTCGTCGACCTCTTCGTCTTCAAGCGTCGGCGAGCCAGGCTTCGTGGTAATGGCAGAGTCTTCGCGATGCATTGCCGGATCAGCCTGTCCATGGGCGAGGCGAATAGGCGAGAGGAGCAGAGTTGCCGTGAGGGCCGTACAGAGCAGATTCTTTAGAGACTTCACTGGGCTGCCTCCGGAGGGACAACACCGGCCGGAAGAACGGCGCGCAGGATCTGCGCGCTGAGGGCAGCGCTGGCGCCTTCGATCTGCTGGCGGGCGGTTGCGGCAGACTGCTCAATGTCATGCCGGGCAGCCTTTACGCGCTCTTCTGTGCGAGACTTGGCGTCGCTCAGGGCGGCGTCACGCTCGGCGTTCCACTTCGTAATCTTTTCCTCGCGGGCCTGAAAGATCTTAGACTTTGCTGCGCGGAGCTTGTCTTCGTAGACGGCGGTCTCGGCCTCGGCAGCAGAGATGGCACCCTTTGCCTGCTCGATTGCGCCGGAAGTACGGGCGCGGCGTTCTGCTAGAACCTTCAATAGCGGTCCGCGTACCAGCAGGCTGTACGCGGCTACAAGCAGGAGAAAAAAGATGATCGTCGGCACACTGCCGAGAGCGAGCCCACCAAGTTCATTGAGTATCTGATCCATGCTTTGAGGCGGCTTCGGCCGCGAGATCCATCATTCCTAATTCGGTTGTAATTCAGGAGCCTGCGTACACAAGGCAAGGGCGTGAGTGTGAATCGGCAGACAGGACCGAGTGCGTGTGTCCTTCTATTTTTAGCAAAGGGCTCACGGGAGTGTCAATCAGAGCGATTCCGATTACCGGAACCGCCGGGCGATATTCGCGTACTTAGAAAAAGACAAATTTACATTGACTTTGACTGGCAGCGTCTTAAACTAGAAATATCTAAGGCCCTTTACCTGGGCCGTACAGGCCGCGTGTCAGGGGACACCACCTCCGCTCCCCTACAGGCGGCCTGTTGTACATTACGGAGCAACTGGACAGATTGGTGATTGGAATTCCGTCAGTCTCCATGCAGGCATGTGTATCTGTCTACGCGTGTCAGTGTTCACCGGTGTGCAGCGCACCTAAGTAGTGACGTTGATAGACCGCAGCGAACACCTGACTCAGAACAGCACGTAACCTAGGAAACTCGAGATTGCTTCCAATGCCGACTGATCCTAAGTACAGGCGCTATCGGTCTGCGTGTGCTGCCCCTTCTGAGGGCGGCGTAGCGTGGTTGACGGAGAGAGAGGTACTGCGCGCCTCCGGCTTGTCAGGACGAAGATCGAGGTGCATGCCGGCACGTCCACTGACCACAGTGGAAATGGCGTGCTTGAAGATCAACTGTTCCTGGCTGTTGTTCTCAAGAAGCACCGAGTACTTGTCGAAAGATCGGATCTTGCCCGTGAGTTTTACTCCACTGACGAGGTAGATAGTGATGGGGCTTTTGTCTTTCCGGACAGTGTTGAGAAACGTGTCCTGGATGTTCTGTGCCGGCTTCGATTCCATAGTGCCGATCTCCTGTGCTGCTGGTTTGAAAGCTAAGGAAGTACTTCAAGCCCTGAACAATTCGGGCTTTTGGAGGGAATGGCAGGCTCTGTTTCCCAAACGTCACCACGATACGTATATCGCAGGTAACTTACAACCACGCATCATTCCGCTTTGGTGCCGTCGATGTTAGAACGCCAAGTTTCTGGCTGGAATGTAGGATGGCAATGTGATGAAAACAGTCAGGCAATCGGTTCAGATGCTGGATTTCAGCAGGCAGTTCTCCACGATCGAGGAAGAGGTGATGGCAGCCATCGAGGAGGTCTGCAGGTCGCAAAAATTCATTCTTGGGCCCCAGGTGACAAGCTTCGAAGCAGCTGCTTCAGCCTCGTGTGGGGCATTCTTTGGCATTGGCTGCGCCAGTGGAACAGACGCCCTCTGGCTGGCAATGGCAGGTGCGGGCGTTGGTTCCGGTGATGCCGTGGTGACCAGCCCATTCAGCTTCTTCGCTACGGCCAGCGCGATCTTGCGATGCGGAGCACGTCCCATCTTTGCAGACATTGATGGGTTGACGTTCAACCTGTCGTCTGCAGCCGTCACCGAAGCGATCGAGCAGGCACAGCTTGATTCCACCGCGACGGTAAAAGCCGTCTTGCCTGTCCATCTTTACGGGCAATGCGCGGAGTGGGCCGGATTCACCCAAGTGAGAGAGCGATTCGGGGTGGCATTGGTCGAGGATGCCGCGCAGGCGTTCGGAGCGAAGTGGAACAATACTCCGGCCGGATCCTTGGGGGATGCTGCGGCCTTCAGCTTCTACCCCACCAAGAATCTGAGTGCCTTTGGCGATGCGGGCCTCGTTACGACCAGCAATGCGGCGATTGAGGACCGGGCAAAGCTGCTGCGGGCACATGGCATGCGGCAGCGCTATGTGCACGAAGAAGTCGGCTGGAACTCACGGTTGGATAGCATCCAGGCGGCGGTGTTGGAGGTTAAGCTTCGCTATGTTCCGGCGTGGAGTAAGGCCCGGCGGGACCGGGCAGCAGCCTACAACGAAATGTTCTTGCAGGCGGGATTGGTCGCTGATAGCGCGATGGACGGCGTGGTACTTCCCTTCTCCGATGCACGTGCGGAGCATGTCTTCCACCAATACGTTGTGCGGGTTCCGCGCCGGGATGCTTTGCGCGCATATCTGACTGAACAGAAGATCGGAACGGAAGTTTACTACCCAATCCCGCTTCATCTGCAGAGCAGCCTGGCCTTCCTGGGGTACAAAGCTGGCGATTTCCCAGTAGCGGAGAAGGCGGCAGCTGAGGTGCTGGCACTGCCAATATATCCGGAGCTACGCGAAGACGAGCAGCAGGCGGTGGTAGATGCGATTGCAGAGTTTTGGAAGTCCGGCAACGCTCAGGCAAGAGAAGCCAGCAGCTACTAAGTTGACGCCTAATAATGTGCAAACGCAGCAGCCACACTGGCTTGCTATCTGCGTTTAGCCTTCTTGTCTTTTTTATCTTGGATTGGTTCTGGATGGGCTTCATCCGGGAGCGTTTCACCGGGTGGCAGCAGGTGATGGAGGATGTTGCCTTCGAGACGGTATGTCTTGGTGATGGTGGGGCCAGGGACGATCGCTCCGGACACCGGGTCGGGGACCACGGGCGCGGCGTTGGCCGGCAATACCTTGTAGGTAAAGCCTGGTAGCGGCGTGGCAGAGTTCGGTGCCCTGGCACCAAGATCCTGCAGTGTTTTGATCTCGATCGGCAGGTAGCCTTCTACATTTTTTTCCCGGAAAGCGGTCTCGTAACGATGTTTCTTTTCGTTCCAGATAAATACGCGAAGCTGGTCAAAGTCATAGGTAAGTCCGGATTTATAAGGGCTGAGAACAGTGACGAATTCCGGGATGTTCTTGTCGTCCTGGGGTGCCTCGGGATCGAAAACCTTGTTGAGGATGTAGGCACCTACGATTCGTTGACCTTCGGAGTACCGAGCAATCGAGTCCGGCACATCCACTTCCATAAGACGGCTTAGCATCCACCCAGCATGACCATGGGCGTCGCGAACGAGCCACCAATCCTCCATGGAGGGCGGCGGGTCTGCCGCAGCAGATACAGCCGGAGTTGCTGGTGCAGGAGTCGGAAGGGACTGCTGCTTCATACCGGTGATCGCGCCCGGAATAGCCAACTGTTTCAAATTTTTAGCCGGTGCAGGCTTGGCGTTCGGATTCGGTCCGCCGCCCTTCACCAGGGTTGCGCGTTTGATAAGACTGAGCTTGTCGCCTTCAGCGAGGCGGTAGAAGCGCTCTGTGGCGCGACCGGGTGTGAGGTGAAGGTAGACTTCGTCGCGAACGACAGCGGAGGCTACGACCGGATCTTTAGCGTGCTCTTGCTCGAGCAGCGCAAATGCTTCATAGGTCTGCTGGGTGGCTACGGTCTTTTCATCAATCCACCCGGTCTCGTTCTTGTCTGTCTCCACCCGAATAAACCGGCGGCCATGTTCCAGGACTTTGAGGCGCTGACCATTCTCTACGGTCCCGGTGCGATTCGAAACGGCAGCTACACGATCGCGCAGGAAGGTCTGCTTGGCCGTGACATAGACATACTGATCGGCCACCTTAGCTTTGAAGCGCTCACACCCTGTGAGCAGGAGGACCAAGCAAAGCGTAGATGTGCAGGTCGCCAAACTTCGTTGCCTGAATAGATGGGTGATTGAGTCAAGCATGGGTGCTGGTCGCGGGGAAAGACCCGTACTTCGATGGCGCTTCAAGAGACCTCCGGACGGCTGACCTGCCACAGCCTGCTCATAGGTGATTATCGCTTGAATCGCACCACCGCCTGCATGTCGCAGACAACACACACTCAGGGCGGCTTCGAAGATCAGTGCGTAAGTGCAATTGAGATGGCACCAGCGGGCTCGGTCGGAGCGCCCGTGGAAGCGGTAGTGAGAGGATCGAGCTTGCCAGGCGTGATGGTATCGAAGCTGTACATCTTCAGATCAGGCGAACCGATGGAGGTGGACAGGAGGTACATATTGCTGTTGTCTGCGCCCACGGCGCTGACGTTGGTTCCGGCGGCGAATGGAGAGCCGGCGATCGCTGTCAACACTGATCCTGCACCGATTGAGAAGCCGGAGATTGTGCTATCGATTTTATTACCGACGTAAAGGTATTTGCCCGTGTTATCGATCAGGATGGAGGAAGGTCCATTGCCAAGGGCGAAGGGTGCGCCGGCTACTTCCGTAAGTGCTCCGCCGTTGCCTATGGCGTAGGGTACGACGCCGCCGGCAGTACCGCTGCGGGCGATGTAAAGAGTGGATCCGGTGGAATCGAAGGTGAGGGCCTGGTCGGCGCTTGAGGTACTGGGAGCGTTGACCTGCGTGTCCGCAGTGAGAACACCTGTGGTGGTGTCAAAGCCGAAGAGAACGTCGCCACCGGTGCCAAGCGAGACAGCAACATAGTTACCTGTTGGGGCGACGGCAATGCTGCTGGGAACGATCGAGGCTGTGCTGTTGAGGAGGGAGTATTGCGTGTCTGCCTCAAGGGTGAGCAGCCCGGATGCATTGATCTGGAATTCGTCGACTGTGACTACGGTATTGCTTGCGTCGAGCGCGAGGAGCCATTGGCCATCCGGCGAGATGGTCATGGCGACGATGTTGGCGTTGGCAAGCCCCTGGGTTAGATCGGCATTGAGAATCGTAGTGAGTGCGCCGCTCGCAGCGATGGTGTAGCCGTATACGACCTCGGAACCGGCGACGTAAAGGATTGAATTCGCAGGGTTGACGGCGGTGAGCGCAGGAGGGAAAGGCATGACTACTGGGAAGCCGCTGAGGGCGGTAATGGTGCCGGATCCAATAGAAAATCCGGAGAGGGTGTAAATAGGGTTGGTTGACGAGGCGGTGTTGACGTTGGCGACGTAAGCGTAATTGCCGGTGTTGACTACAGTCGAACCGCCTCCGCTGCCGTTTACCGGGACGAAGAAGTTCTTGCAACCGGTGGCGCTTACAAGAGCAAGGGAGACTGCCAGGATAAGGGATTGCTGCCGCTTACTTGCCATCTTCATACTCTGCCTAACCTCTTCGGGACAGTGTCCATCTTCTCAGGTGCGGGGTCGATGCCGATTGTAAGCCTTCCTCGACTAAGCCAATTCCCAGCAAGTATGGTGATTTGACTCGCCCTGCTGCGGAAGGTCAGCGGAAGGAAGAGCAATCCGAGGCGGCATGTGAGCGTAGTCCGCCATACGCGGGTTGCGTTATCTGCGACCAGCCAGCTGAGGAGCGAGGCAAACCGACAGAAATCTGCACTGAGAACTGACGTTGAGATCCGTTACAGAAGAGACTGTGGCGTTCTGGCTAGCGACGAAACCCGACCTAGTTGAAGCGTTCACGCTCGGATTTGTCAAATCGAGCGTCGAGGGGTCGCCGGGAAGTAGCTTCGTCCTCGAGCGCGTGCCAATGGGCGATGGTTGTCTCGCCCATCTGCCAGCAAAGAAGGACAAGTTCGCCGCCCAGCAGGCATGGAAAGTCCAGAATGCCATCTTCGAGCGACTGCACCTGAACGCCGATGGAGTCGATCTCGGCAAGTGTCTCTTTCGTGAGCTGAACCGACTTCTCACGCTCGCCGCGACGACGTGCAGCGGCAACAACATCGACGTGCATGCCGCCGGAGAGGAAGATGCGCTGGTTGAGCTGCTGCATCTCAAGGTCAAGCTCGGCAACGCGGAGAGCGGTCTTCTGGGCCCCGCGGAGGAGCGACTCCAAGACCGGCAACAGGGTCTGCGCTTCTGACACGGTAAAGGTTTTGCTCATCTGATCTCCATGATAAAGCCGGGAGCTTGGCTCCTGGTATCGAAATCGGTCATCGGACCTCCAGCATACGGTCGAGGGCGACCTTTGCCCATTGCTTCACATCTTCGGCCACCTTAATGCGATTGACCACGCGACCTGCGACGAGGTTCTCGAGCGACCATGCAAGATGCTGCGGAGAGATACGGTACATGGTGGTGCAGAGGCAGCCGGAGTCGTCGAGCGTGATTACGCGCTTACCAAGTGGAGCAAAGCGTTTTGCGAGACGATTGACCAGATGGATCTCGGTCCCGACAGCGAAGCTTGATCCCGCCGGTGCCTTTTCGATGTAGTCGATAATGCGTTCGGTTGAGCCAAGTTCATCCGCCTTCTGGCAGACCTCCCATCGACATTCGGGGTGGACGATGACCTGCATGCCGGGTTCTTCCCTACGAACTCGGTCGACGTGCTCTGGAAGGAAGCGCTGGTGGACGGAGCAGTGACCCTTCCAGAGGATCACGCGAGCGGCCTTGAGGCGATCGGGAGCGACACCGCCGTTGATCTGGTAGGGATCCCAAACGACCATCTCACTGATCGGAATGCCCATGGCAAAGGCAGTGTTACGACCGAGATGCTGGTCGGGGAGAAAGAGAATTTTTTCGCCTCGTGCGAAGGCCCATTCGAAGGCTCCGCGGGCGTTTGAGGAGGTGCAAACCAGGCCGCCCCGTTCACCGCAGAAAGCTTTAATACTTGCAGCTGAGTTCATGTAGGTGAGAGGGATGAGGCCGGCTTTATCTGAAGAGCCGGAAGTCACGCCGGCACGTTCGAGCGAGTCCCAGCAATCCTCGACCTGGCCAATCTCGGCCATGTCCGCCATCGAGCAACCGGCATTGAGGTCGGGAAGGATAACGTGCTGCCACGGCTTGGCAAGGATGTCTGCGGTCTCCGCCATAAAGTGGACGCCACAAAACAGCATGTATTTGGCGCTGGTATCGGCGGCAATGCGGGAAAGCTTGTAGCTGTCGCCGGTAAAGTCGGCAAAGCGGATTACTTCGTCGCGCTGATAGTGGTGGCCGAGAAGGACGACGTCAGTGCCTAGAGTGGCGCGGGCGGCAGCGATACGGGCATCCATCGTGTCGTCAGGTTGGGAGAGGTAGTGATCGAGAGTGCAGCTATCTGGTGCTGCAACAGCGGCCTCGGCATCTGCCGAGGGTGCTTCGAGTAGACCGATCAAGGTATTCCGCCTTCAGTCCAATCAGCGCTATGGAGCGCTCAAGGACGGGGATGTTGAAAGCATTGCACTACGTGGCTGCAGTGAATTCGCTGTGACAGGCATCAGACGCGCTGATTACCGGCACCCAACCCACGGGGATGTTGCAACCCTTCAAAACTTGCTGTGAGAATCCAGTGACTCTCGCAACTCGTACACCTTAGACGATTACAGCGTTGGAACGATGCAAGGAGTTGCATCCGGCTGTCTCAGTCTGTAAGTAATGCTACAGCAGCGGAGTGCGTCTTCTGCTGCACCTTTATCGGTATTTGTTCCCTCTGGATCGAAGCCGTATCATAGGAAGAATTATGCCGAGCCTCGGCGACAGTGCCGTCATCATATTCCTTGGTCTCCTGCTCTTCGGTCCGAAGGGTCTGGCTCAGATTGCGCGTCAGCTTGGAAAGCTGATGGGCGAGTTCCGCCGCGCGTCGAATGAGTTTCGGATGCAGATGGAAGAAGAGCTGCGCATCTCTGAGCAGGTCGACCGGCAGAAGGCGATTGCATCGATCGAGGCCGCCGCGCCTGCTCAGCCATTGATGACGGCCTCCACAGAAGAAGAACTCGAAGAGCATCCGCATATGCGGTCAGTCGCGGCAGATATGGTACTTGAGCCCGCTGTCGACACCGCCGTTGCGTCGGTTGAGGAGCTAACGCCCGTTCCGATCGCGACATCGGGTGAGTTGAGCATCATGCCGCCATCAACAGGCCTGCCGTCGCCACGGTCTTCATCATCCTCCTCGCTTGGACCGCTGATTAATGCGGTTCCGCATGTGGATGCTCCAAACGGACATGTCGAGGGGGCGGTTTTTGATGCTTCCGAGCAGAAGCCGCTTCGTTATACCAACGGTCGTCACGAGGAAGCTGTTCGTCCTGCACTCGATGTCGTAGAGCCGGCTACGGAGTCTGTGCATGGCTGACTTGATCGATAGCGTACGGACAGGCATTTCGGATCGCGTTGAACTGCCGGGCATGAGCCTGATGGAACATCTGGATGAGTTGCGCAAGCGGCTGATTCGGTCCGTCATCGCGCTGATCGTTGGGTTTGGAATCGCATATTACTTCCACGTACAGCTGTTCGAAATCGTAAAGAGGCCGCTCGACAATCTTGGAATCGCGCTGAACTTTACGCACCCAACGGATATTCTGAATCTCTACCTGAAGACCGCGTTCGTTGGTGGAACGATCATCGCAAGTCCGTTCATTCTTTACCAGCTGTGGCTGTTCATCTCGCCGGGCATGTATTCGCATGAAAAGCGATATGTCTTCCCGTTCATGGCCGCAACGGTGGGTCTGTTCCTTTCGGGCGCTTATTTCGGGTTGCGCTGGGTGCTGCCGGGTGCGATCAAGGTGCTGGTACTGGACTTCGGCAAGGGCTTCAACCACATTCTGACGGTTGATGATTACACAGGCTTCTTCATGGCCGTTATCCTTGGCCTGGGAATCTGTTTCGAGCTGCCGATCCTCATTTTTTTCCTCTCGCTGTTCGGGATTGTGGATGCCAAGTTCCTGCTGAAGCATTACCGATACGCGATTCTGATTGTCTTCTTGATCTCAGCGATCATTTGTCCACTGCCTGACCCGATCAGCATGTGCGTATTCGCCAGCCCAATGCTGGCGCTCTATCTAATCGGCGTGCTGGTGGCGTACTTCGTGCATCCTTCGCGTCGCAATGCGAAGAAGGCGAAGGCTGCATGATCCGTTCTTTCCGTGGTTTGGTGTTGGCTATCCTGGCGGTACTTGCAATGCCGGTCATGGGCCAGAAGGCTGCCTCCCGTGTGAGCGGGCTCGAAATCTACAACTTGACGCAGCAGTATGTAAACCTGGCACCGCATCGGTACGTAGGATCTGCCGATCATGCACGTGCAGAAGAGTTCATCAAATCGCAGTTTGCTCCGGAGATCGCAAAGGGCACCTTTGAGACGGACAGCTTTGCGCCTTTGACGCCAATCGGCCAAGTTGCGATGCGCAACTATATCGTGCGTTATCCAGGCAAGAAGGATGGCATCATCGTCCTCGCCACGCACTACGAGACAAACTACCCACTGAAGGACATCAACTTTGTCGGCGCGAACGACGGCGCGTGTACAACGGCGCTGCTGATTGAGATCGGGCACTATCTGCGTGCGCATCCGCCGGAGGGTTTCAGCGTATGGCTGGTGTTTGACGACGGAGAAGAGGCGATTAAGGATTGGAGCGATTCGGACTCGCTTTATGGGACGCGGCACCTTGCAGCGAAGTGGTCAAAAGATGGAACAATTCTGAAAATCAAGGCTTTCCTGTTGGCAGATATGGTCGGCGATAAAGATCTGAATATCGACCATGATCAAAATTCGACACCGTGGCTGCTGACGATGCTGTCCGCGGCGGCAAAAAACACGGGACATACCGCATCTGTGTTTCGTAATGAGACTGCGGTGAATGACGATCATCTGCCTTTCAAACAGAGGAACGTTCCAGTGCTGGACATTATTGACATCGACTATGGACCGCATACCAGTCAAACGCCGGATGGGTACCACCATACGGCGCAAGACACGATGGATAAGATCTCGGCGAAGTCGCTGCAGGTGTCGGCGGACCTCTTTCTTGAAATGATCCGGCTGATCAACTTACGCGGTTAGTCGAGCAACGGTAGTGTTCCGCGCTACCATCTACGAGAGATGCAGGCCACCCCGACAAGCTACTGGATAGGTTTTCATCTGCTCGTCGTGGCGTTGTTGGCCATTGAACTGGTGTACTCCCGCTGGCGTGGAGCAGACAGGGTGCAATCGACTGCGATTGCAGCGACCGTGCTCTGGGTGGCTGCGGCGATCGGTTTTGCGGCATTTATTCTGCACACGCTCGGCCGTGAGAGTGCTGTGCAGTACTTGGCGGGGTACGCCATAGAAGAGTCGCTTTCCATCGACAACCTCTTCGTGTTCCTGCTGCTGTTTCGCACGTTCCAAATAGAGGCTGAGAGTCAACCGAAGGTGTTGTTCTGGGGAGTGCTTGGAGCGATTGTGATGCGCGGCGCTTTCATCTCAGCCGGCGTGGGATTGCTGCAACATTTCCAGTGGATCAGCTACGTATTTGGCGCGATACTGCTGTTCGCAGCGGTGCGACTTGTGTTGCCTGAGGGTGAAAAGAAGCAGAGCACACCACGCTGGATCGTTTGGATCACAAAGTTACAGCCAGTGAGCTTGCGGCAGGATAGCTTCTTCGTGGTGGAGAATGGTCGCCGCATGATGACTATGCTGTTTCTCGCGTTGGTTGCTATCGAGGTGACGGATGTGGTGTTCGCACTCGATTCAATTCCGGCGGTGCTGTCGATTACGCGTCATCCCTTTATTGCGTACACGTCGAACATCATGGCCGTTATGGGACTGCGATCCCTGTATTTTCTTCTGGCGCACCTGCTAGAGAAATTGAGCTATCTGCACTACGGATTGGCTGCTGTGCTGGCGTTTGCAGCTGTAAAGATGCTGGCTGCGAAGTGGATTGAGATAGGACCGATGCTGTCGCTGGGTGTCATCGTTGGCATGCTTGCGATTACCGTGGCTCTGTCTCTGGTGGTTCCGTCCAAGGTCCACGCTGTGGGTAAAATTTAGAGTATGAGTCTTTCAAGATCGCTGATTCGATGTTCTCGTACAGTTCATCTTTATCTCGGCTTGTTTATCTCTCCGGCGCTGCTTTTCTTTGCCTTCACGGGCGCAATGCAGACTGCGGGATTGCACGAGCAGACGCGCGGTAGCAACTACAAACCTCCGGTATGGCTTGCGAAGATGGGTCAGTTGCATAAGAAGCAGACACTCATAATCCCCGAGCGCAAACCACAACAGCAGCCAGTTCCAGCAACGAAGCAGGGTGACGCCGCACTTCCCCAAAACACTGCGGGTGGAAGCGCAGGCGTGACAATAACTGTCACGACCGGTCCGATTGCCAAGCCTAAGAACCTGGTTCCAATGAAGGCATTCTTTCTGCTGGTTTCGTTTGGTCTGCTTGTCTCTACGGTCACAGGTATTTACATGTCCTATCGTTACAGCCGTCGCAAAGGGCTTATAACTGTGACGCTGGCTGCGGGTCTTGTTGTGCCTCTGCTGCTGCTCTTGTTTTAGCCTTCGAGATTAGGAACGAGGTCCGCTTGAAACAGGTATCACGACGCACCTTCTTTGGCTCAGCCGCGGCAGCAGCCCTGGCAAGCACCTCCACCCCTTACATCACCGCAGCGGAAGCTGAATCCCATCAGGCCCGGCACACTACCTTTCTGGATCTGCAGCGTTTGCCCGATCGTGTGACCTATTACTCGGTGCGTGAAAATGACCAACCGGTTGTGCTTCGGCGTGACGGTTCGCAGTGGAGCGCGTCCGGGGTTGAGGTCCGTACCGAGGTGCCAGGCAACGGCGTTGATGTCTTCATCAACGCTCCAGCGACAGAGCTGACGCGCATACACCTCCGCTGGACGACGGAAGTTGCGCCGGCACTCCTGTTCATGGGCGATGCGTGGGAGCGGAGCTATGGCGACCTTGCATGGCGCACGATGGTTCCCGAGCGCGTGATGCCGTGGTATTTTGCGGCGCACGATCCAGCGTCGAAGGTGACGCATGGTTATGGTGTACGGACGGGCGCGGGCGCTCTCTGCTTCTGGCAGGTTGATCCGGCAGGCGTGTCGTTGTGGCTGGATCTGAGCAATGGCGGCAACGGTGTAAAGCTCGGGCAGCGAGAGCTGTATGCGGCAGCGATCGTGACACGCCCGGGCCGCATGCAGGAGCATCCAGGTGACGCGGTCACAGCTCTCTGCAAATTAATGTGCTCGAAACCAAGGCTGCCGAAGGGGCCGGTGTACGGGACCAACGACTGGTACTACGCTTATGGAAAGAACACAGAAGAAGGAATCCTGAGGGATACGGAACTGGTGGTCTCGCTTGCGCCGAAAGCAGGGGCAAGGCCCTTTTCGGTAATCGACGATGGCTGGCGAGGTAATGCAGGTTTCCCGGATATGGGAAGGCTCGCGGAGAAGATTCGCGGGCGCGGAGCCAGGCCGGGAATATGGATCAGGCCGACGATTGCTGTTGCCGGAACAGATGAAAGGCTGCTCCTGCCAATGAAGCATTGGCGGTCGCCTGGAACCGATCTGGCGTATGACATCACTATCCCTGAAGCGCGGGCGGCAGCCATTGCAAAGCTCACGCAGGTTGTCAATTGGAAGTATGAGCTTGTAAAACATGACTTTTCTACATTCGATCTCCTTGGGCAGTGGGGGTTCGACATGGGTGCATCTCCGACTGTCGCTGGTTGGAATTTTCACGACCGCAGCCGGACTAATGCGGAGATCCTGTTGGACTATTACCAGGATCTGAGGAAAGTCGCAGGAGACGAGACATTGCTGCTGGGGTGCAATACGGTCGCGCATCTCGCGGCGGGGGTCTTTGAAATGCAGCGCACAGGTGATGACACAAGCGGCAAGGATTGGGAGCGGACCCGGCGAACAGGCGTGAATACGCTTGCATACAGGCTGCCGCAGGATGGAACGTTTTGTGCGCTGGATGCGGATTGCGTGGGCATCACGAAGGCCATTCCATGGGAGCTGAATCAGCAGTGGATGGATTTACTCGCGAGAAGCGGGACTGGACTGTTCATCTCGCCAAGTCCCGATGCAATCGGGCCAGACCAGAAAACAGCGATCACCGAGGCATTCGGGATAGCGGCAGCGGGTAGATCGCGTGGGCGCGTTACGGATTGGTTCAACAACACGACGCCAACAGAGTGGGAGTTTAAGGCTGGTGGTTCGTACAAGACTCACACGTACCAGTGGGCAGATGAAGATGGGACCAACCCCTTCCCTGACTAGTCGAGGGGCTGAGACGCAGCTCTGCTTTGTGGCGGACTACAGGAACAGCAGCGGATCTGGATGGCGAGACTCAGGACGGGTTGGCGACGAAGTTGAGTCTGCCCTTGTCCATGATAGAGTGCTTTGCAATCGAATCATGCTGCGAGAAATCGCTTCTGAAATGGGCGCCGCGGCTTTCTTCGCGCTCGGTTGCTGAAGCAATGATGACGCTGGCGACGGTGTAGAGGCTGCGCGCTTCCACCGCGCGACGTGAAAACCCGCGGGGAATGCTTCGCATCATGGCGTCAAGGCGCGCCTGTCCGCGCTTCAGGCCAGTCGCGTCGCGGAGCAGGCCGGCGTCCTGCCACATGAGGCTGCGAAGTTCAGCGATCCAGTCTTCAACTGCTTCCGCGTTCAGTACGACGGACGGCAGGGCGGAAGCATCATTCCCAGTTCCTTGTGCGCTAATTGCGGGCGAAGTCATCATTGCTTCGGATGCAAGCGCTCCAAAGACCAGGCCTTCGAGCAGCGAATTGCTGGCGAGACGGTTGGCGCCATGCACGCCTGTGCAGGCCGCTTCCCCCGCTGCAAAGAGCCCGGGCAGCGTGGTCTGACCATGCACGTCCGTCAGGATTCCGCCCATAAGATAGTGTGCCGCCGGGCGGACGGGGATGAGGTCGCGGCCAAGTTCGAGGTTGTATCCAGCGAGGAACTTGGAGATGCCGGGGAAGCGAGCTTTCAGGTCCATTCGAACATGGCGCATATCGAGATAGACAGGCCCTTCAAGGGACTCTTGCGTAATGGCCCGGGCGACGATATCGCGTGGGGCCAGCTCGAGCAGCGGATGATAGCGATGCATAAAGCATTCGCCATTTCCGTTTACGAGCCATGCACCCTCGCCACGCAGAGCTTCGCTGAGCAGAAACCGTGGTGCACCTTCAAACGCGAAGGCAGTGGGATGGAACTGGTAGAACTCCATGTCGCTGAGGGCTGCACCGGCGCGATAGGCCATGGCGATACCATCGCCAGTGGCGACGGCAGGATTGGTGGTGTCGCTGTAGACCTGGCCTGCACCTCCGCTGGCAATAAGGACGGCGCGGGCGTAGACGTTGTGCAGCGTGCCGTCGCGGTCGAGAAGAACGGCACCCACAACGGTCTTGATGCTGTCTATCTCTTCCACAATCAAATCGACACTGGTGGTGAACTCCATGAGTGTGATGCCCTCAGTGGCGCGGGCGTGGCGAAGCAGTGAGACAGCGATCTCGCGACCGGTGGCGTCGCCATTGGCGTGCAGGATGCGTGAGCGGCTATGCGCGCCCTCTCGGGTGCGCAGAAGGTCCCCGCCGTTGGCGTCTGATGCGCGATCGAAGTCTGTGCCCCAGGTGAGGAGTTCATCGACGCGCTTCGGGCCCTGCTCGACAAGGACAGCTGCAGCCTCTCGGTTTACAAGACCATCGCCGGCGTTAATGGTGTCTTCCAGGTGCTCAGCAACATCCTCCGATCCGCCCATGGCGACGGCAATTCCACCCTGTGCGTAGGCGGTGTTCGACTCGGCGAGCTCTTCCTTGGTGACGACCAAAACAGTATCGGTTGCGGCGAGACGGACGGCGGCGCTGAGTCCTGCGATGCCACCTCCGATGATGAGAAATCCTACTTGCTCCATACGTTGATGCTACTCTGCCAGCCGCATTGAAACCTGTGCGATACGATGGAGGTATCGTGCCGCTCGAAACGACCAGACCGACTTCCATCTCACTTACAACGCCTTCTGCAAGCTACGAGATAGTGATTGGCGCGGGGCTGCTGGGGTCGCTGGAGAAGCGGCTGAAGAGGCTGGTCGGCGGCAAGCTACCAAGGATATTTGTGGTGACTTCGCCAGAGATCTGGGGGCTTTGGTCGCAGCAGGTGCTGACCTCGTTTAGAGAAGCTCCGACGGTTTTATTTCTGCCCAGCGGTGAACGGCATAAGCGGCTAGCGAGTGTTGAGGCATTGGCAGAACAGCTTGCGGGTGCAGGAGCGGACCGCGATTCCCTGCTGCTGGCGCTTGGCGGCGGAGTGATCGGGGACATCACGGGATTTCTTGCGGCGATTTACATGCGCGGCATTCGCTACGTGCAGCTACCGACGACGATGCTTGCACAGGTGGACTCGTCTGTCGGCGGCAAGACAGGCGTGAACCTGCTTGCGGGAAAGAATCTGGTTGGAAGCTTTCACCATCCGCTTGCCGTATTTGCGGACACGAACACGCTGGCGACGCTGCCTTCTGCTGAACTACGTGCCGGGCTGCAGGAGGCAGTGAAGGCTGGCGTCATCTGTGATGCCAGGCTGTTTCGGTATATGGAGGTCAACGCCGATGCAATTCTTGCAGGCGAGCCTGCGGCACTGACGAAGGTGGTGACTGCTTCTGTTCGCGTGAAGGCCGCTGTCGTCAGCAAAGACGAGCGCGAATCCGGGCTGCGCATGATTTTGAATTTTGGGCATACCCTGGGCCATGCGATCGAGGCCGCAACGGGTTATAAGAAGCTGTTGCATGGGCAGGCCGTGGGATGGGGATCTATTGCGGCGACGTATGTGTCGCTGCATCGTGGGACGATAACGCAGAAGGAGGCCCACAGGATCGTCGCGCTGATCCTACTCTACGGGCCTTTGCCCTCATTCAATGCAAAATCCGACAAGTTGGTCGCCCTGACAGGCAGCGATAAGAAGACGCGCAGTGGGCGCCGGGCGTTCGTGCTGGCGAAAGGGATCGGGGCGACAGAGATCGCGTACGATGTGACCGATGCGGAGTTGGTCACCGCGGCGGAGCAGATGATGGCACTCACGAAGAGTCTGCGGGCGTGACCATGCCTGTCGTTCCGGAGCATGAGCGGTCAATCGGCGCACGGCCCGTCGGCGCGGCGACCGAGGCGGATGCCGCGGCGAACGTGCAGCAGATGTTTGATACGATTGCTGGTCGTTATGACCTGCTGAACCATGTGCTTTCGGTGGGAATCGATCGGTGGTGGTGGTGGCGAGCGGCGCGGAACTTTCATGCTGTGCTGCAGAGGCCGGATGCGCTGGTGCTCGACCTTTGTTGCGGGACCGGCGATATGACGATGGCGTTATACAAGCATCGGCCAAGGACTAAAGAGTCTGCGCCAATTCTTGCCGTAGATTTTTCGCACAACATGCTGTCACGGGGGGCAACAAAGTTCGCCCCGCACAACATTATCCCGATTGAAGCGGACGCATTGCATCTGCCATTCGCTGACGGATCGGTTGACCTGATTACATCCGCGTTTGGATTTCGAAATCTTGCGAATTATGAGGAGGGCCTTGCCGAGCTCTTTCGGGTGCTAAGGCCAGGTGGGCAGATCGGTATTCTGGAATGCAATCAGCCGGATGGAATCTTAGGGGCGCTGTACTCGCTTTACTTCAGAAAGATTTTGCCAAAGCTGGGCGGGTTGATTTCAGGTAATTCCGGTGCGTACAGCTACCTGCCTGCGTCAGTTGAGCGATTTCCGAGGCCTCCAAGGATGAAGCAACTCATCCGTGAAGCTGGGTTTGCAGATGCGGAGTGGACTGGGTATACGTTCGGCACATCGGGGCTCTATCGCGGGACGAAACGCTGAGATTCGTAGGTTCCCACCCACAGTTCCCTGATCGACTCTGAGGATGAAAGCAGATTCCCTTCGAGAGTGACAGGCAATCTGTTGCGACATTGCTCAGGCTGCGACCGATTTCAGGGTTGACGGCTTCACGATCTCGGAAACGATCAGCGAGAGGATCAGGATGCCAGCAGCGACGTAGAACGCCATACCTGGGGCGTGGATCACTGCATTCGTGCCAATCGACTTCGAAAAGATATAAGTGAAGAGTCCAGGGCCGACCAGACCGGCAATGCCGCGCAGACTCTGGACGGCACCCTGCAACTGGCCTTGTTCACTGACCGAAACTTCGCGCGACATGATGCTCTGCGCTGAAGGCCAGACGATCGCCATGAGGTTCAGCACCGGGATCCCGACCCACATCAGTAGGCCGTTGCTGGAATAACCCATCATGACCCAGCCGATGGCTCCGAAGATGAGGCCGGTGGACATGGCTCCGCGCTCGCCGAGTTTGCCCACGGCGCGTTTGACGAGCAGTGCGCCGTAGAGGCCGGAGAAGAGGCCGACGCAGGCTAGGGAGAGACCAACCGTACGATCCGTCCAATGGAAGCGGTAGTCGCAGTAGATGACGTACACGTTCATCAGCGACTGTTGTGCAGTGTAGCCGAGCAGCAGCACAGCAGCCATGCCGAGCAGGACCTTTTTACGGCCAAGCAGGGCCATCGATCCGACGGGGTTGGCGCGGCGCCATGAGAAGGGACTGCGATTCTCTTTCCTAAGAGACTCCGGAAGGACGAACACGCCATAGACACCATTGAGCAGGCTGAGACCTCCAGCAACCCAAAAGGGCAAGCGTGGGTTGACGCTGCCGAGGAGGCCACCGAGCGCGGGGCCGAGCACAAAGCCCATGCCGAAGGCTGCACCAAGCAGGCCGAAGGCGGAGGCACGTTTTTCCTGCGGCGTCACATCGGCCATGTAGGCCATGGCGGTGGGGACGCTTGATGCCGTAAGACCGGAGATGATGCGACCGACGAAGAGCCAGCCGAGCGCGGGTGCCCAGGCCATCAGCAGGTAGTCGAAGCCGAGACCAAAGTTGGAGAGCAGGACGACGGGCCGGCGGCCGAAGCGGTCGGAGATGGAGCCGAGAACTGGCGAGAAAAGGAATTGGATCCCGGCGAAGACAGTAGCGAAAATACCAAGCATCTGCGCAGCATTGACGGCATTGCCGTTCATAAAGCCGGAGATAAGCCGTGGAAGGACAGGAGCGATCATGCCGAGGGCGAGCATGTCCATCGTCACGGTCAGAAAGATGAAGGTGGCGGCGGCGCGGCGACCTTCAGGCACGGCAACGGAAACGGGCGAGCCGTCTGACGGACCAACCACTTCGGCCCCGGCTCCGAGCGGGTTTGACTCAAGCTCGAAAGGGTCTTGCTCTTCAGTTGGCATGATGGAGCAAGTTTATCGCAGCGGCTTTTGAGGGAGGATGTGGCCGGAAAGTGGAAGATATCGCCCTGTCGCGCTGCGATGGAACGCTGTAGGATTCAAGCAATGAGCGTATCGGCAACGCCCGAGAAAGTCACGCCAGTGGCAGCACAGACGCCAGCGGCGGAGAAGCGTTCTGCGGCGTTGGGCTCGGTGCTTGCAGCGTTTGCCGTTACGCTGCTCAAGCTTGTGACCGGACTGCTGACAGGTTCGCTCGGCATGCTGTCGGAAGCGGCGCATTCTGGCATCGACTTGATTGCCGCAGCACTGACGCTGTTCTCCGTACGGGTTTCAGATCGGCCTGCGGATGCGGACCACAACTATGGCCACGGCAAGGTGGAGAGCCTTTCGGCGTTTGTCGAAACGGGACTGATGCTTGCATCGTGCGCTTGGATTGTCTTCGAGGCAGTGCGAAGGCTGATCTTTCGCCAACACCTTGCGGTGACCGTGTCGGTATGGCCGTTCCTGGTACTGCTGTTATCGATCGCCGTTGACTTCACGCGATCCCGTAATCTGCGCAAGATTGCAGAGCGATACCAAAGTCCAGCGCTTGCTGCAGACGCAATCCACTTTGGAACGGACATGTGGTCCTCCTTTGCAGTGTTGATCGGGCTAGCAGCGACTGCAGTTGGCGAACACTGGCACATTCAGGCTTTGCAACTGGCTGATCCTGTCGCGGCGCTGGTGGTATCGGGAATCATACTAAAGGTTTGCTGGCGACTTGCGTGGCAGACGGTGGATACGCTGCTTGATGCAACGGCATCAGGAGAGAGTGACAAGAATCGGCGTGAGGTACGAGAAGGACTGATTCGTGACCTGGCAGCAATTGAGGGTGTCCTTACCGTCGATCGGGTCCGCACTCGACGGGCCGGAGCTAACTACTTCGCCGACCTGACGCTTGGGATGCCGCGCAACCTGACGTTTCAACGCTCTGAGCAGATCACGATGGAGGCAACGGACGTCGTGCAGCGCGTACTTCCCGGTGCCGATGTTGTGGTGCATTCGGTCCCCGTGGCTTCAATTGCGGAGAGCGTCCACGACCGAATTCGTGCGGTTGCGGCCCGATCAAATCTGGCCATTCACGATGTCAGCGTGCAGGAGTACGACGGTGCGCTGCACGTTGAGCAGCATCTGGAAGTGGACGAAACGTTGACCCTAAGCGAAGCACATGAGATTGTGACCCGGCTGGAGGCTGAGATGCGGCAGGATGTCCCGACGATCGCGACGATCCTGACGCATATCGAAAGCGAACCGGCAACCATCGAGCGGCCGGCGTCGCTCGATAGCGATCGAAAACTGGAGCATCGGCTGCGCAACGTGGCGCAGGGTTTTGCAGAGATACTGGACATTCACGAAGTAGTGATGACGCGATTGGGCGGTTCCAACATCCCCGATAGAACGGGCAAGCTTGAGACCAGTGACCGCATACAGGTGAGTTGCCACTGTACCCTGCCCGACGACCTTCCCATGGCGCACGTGCACGCGGTGATTACTGCATTCGAGAACGCTTTCAAACTTGACTCGCCCGAGGTAAGTCGGTTGCTGATCCATCCTGAGCCTGCGACCGACAACCGTCGCTGAGACGTTCGGCAAGCTTTCAGCTTTGATCTTTCCGAATGGTAGGCTGGCACATATGCGCTTACTCCAAGTCCTGCTGGTGCTTCTGTACGGCCTCATGTTTTGGTATGAAGTCCGGACAGGTCTCACAGAATATGCCGCCTTCAAGCTTCTGGTGAAGACCTCGGACAGGCAGCGGCATTACAGGATTTGGGTACTTAGAAGCTTGCTTTTGTTCACCGGGTCAGCTGCACTCGGTCTCTTCTTGCTACGGCGATGGCAGACGCTGTCGATGCCGCCTGCTGAGTTCGCCACGATCTCAGCAGCCATTCTCAGGGCGGCACCGGGCCTCCACTTCAGCAAGTCACTCGTTGCCGGCTTGTTGGCCGCGGTCTGTGCCGGCGCGGTGCTCGGAGGACTAATCGCCGCGAAGTCAGCCGACAAGGGCCGATCGTTAATGGCGGGCGATATCGAGCCACTCATGCCTCGAAACTGGGCAGAAACGGGCTACACGTTTGTGCTGTCGCTAAGTGCCGGTCTGGGCGAGGAGTTGATGTTCCGGCTCTTCTTGCCGCTCTTGCTGACGCTTGTGTCCGGGAGTGTAGTTTTTGGCTTTGTTGCTGCAGGTATCGCGTTCGGGGTGATGCATCTCTATCAAGGGCTAACGGGGATCCTGGTCACAATGGTTCTTGGGTTTGGCTTTGCAGCTCTCTATCTGACGACCGGCAGCATATGGATTGTGGCTTCTATTCATGCAGGACTTGATGTGCTGGGCATCGTCGTGCGACCAACTATCGTTCGGCTGCTCAGGGCGAGAGGAAGCGGTGCGGCAGTGGCGGAGCTTCGCTGACCTGCATCGCGCCCTGTATCCTTAGGACGGCTTATGCGGCGAATCTTCAACATCTTGCTGGGCGCGTTGGCGATGATTGCGATCGCCCTGCTTTCGGCCTTTCTGACGATGCGGCTTGCGATCCATGGTCGCGAGGTTGAAATACCGAACGTTGCCGGGCTTACGGTTGCCGAAGCCAACAGCCTGGCTTCAAGCCTCGGCTTGAACATAAATCTCGAAAACCATTTTTATTCAACGGTGACGCCTGCGGGGCGCATTCTTTCGCAGTATCCCGCACCCGGAACCAAGGTGCGGCGCGAATGGGTGATGCGAGTTACGGAAAGCAGCGGCCCCCAGAGGGTCTCTGTGCCGAACGTTGTAGGGCAGACGGAGCGCGAGGCGTCGGTCGCGATCCGGCGACTCTCGCTGGACCTGGGCACTGTCGCTTACACTCCTTCTCCGGGACCTGCAGGTGTGGTGCTCGCGCAGACGCCAACCCCGGCAGCGGCTGGCGTGGACGGGCCGAGGATCAGCCTTCTGGTGAGCGCGCCTTTGCCCGTGATGCGTTCGCGTCCAGTGGTGACCGGGGATGCTGATTCACAGCAACCTCCGGCAGAGGATGCGACACCCTCGGCCGTGCAGGACGCACATGCTACAGCATCCGATCCAGTAAATCCATCAGAAGGTGAGACGAAGATCGCTACACCCCTCGCGGTTGCGCCGAGCCAGCCGGAGGCCTACGTGATGCCAAATCTGATCGGACTGACGCTCACGGTTGCGAATGGAAGGCTGGCTGGGATGGGGCTTCGAATTAGCAGCATGGAAACAGTCGCTGGCCCCTTCAGGCCGGTGGCACCGATTGTTTCGCCTGCGAGCCCTGGCTCTCCTGGAAATGGAGCGATGCGGCCCATCGCGCCACCCGCTCCAGTAACGTTGCCGAACACGATTGTGTCGCAATCGCCAGCGATCGGGCACCGCGTCACAAAGACCGATTCGATCCACGTTGTCCTGAATCGCTAGGAGCTGGCTGACCGTTCAACAGCTACGGCGAAGAAACCGTCGCCATGATGCACTCCGGGAAGCGTTCGCAGGCTGCCATTGCGCAGTGCTGACTCGAGTGCGGCGGGCTCACGAAGCGCGCCTGAGGACGCAAGTGATTGCATCAAGGCGTCAATGGGGAGCAATCGGAACTCTTTCGTGCTCAGGACCGCATCGACCACCTGCTCGTTCTCTTCTGGCTCGAGCGAGCATGTGGAGTAGATGAGGCGTCCGCCAGGAGCGAGTCGCGTGAGCGCACCTTTTAGGATCGCGCGCTGCCGTTCTGCCTGGCGTGTGAGGTCCTCCGGCCTTAGGCGGTGACGAATCTCAGGGTTGCCTGCGAGGGTGCCGGTCCCAGTGCATGGGACATCGCAGAGAATCAGGTCGAAGAGATTGTCGTCTTTTGCAGGAGCAGTGGCATCCACAACCGAGCAGCGGACTCTTTCGGCATAAGTGAAACGCTTCAAGCGGGCTTGCATCTGCGCTGTGCGTTTGGAACTGACGTCGGTGGCGTGAAGCTCGGCTTGCGGCAGTCGACGCGCAAGGATAAGCGTCTTGCCGCCTGGAGCAGCGCAGCAATCCCAGATCCTCTTCGCATCGGGCATGGCAGCTGCGGCAAGTTCGGCGACAAGACGCGAGCCGTCGTCCATCACTGGAAGATCGCCGCCGGATTCGTTGAAGACGGATGAATCTGACGGCTCCTGCTGATCGGCTTCGCAGATGGCGAGCGCCGTATCGCGATCGTAGGTGGCGACCCAACGTTCGACCAGCCAGCGAGGATGGCCCAGACGTTCGGCGAAAGCTGCTGTCGATTCAAAAACACGCTTGCTGGGTTTTTGAGCAGCGGCTATCTTGCGCAGGATCGCATTGACCATGCCGGTCGCGTGAGGCTGACCGAATGCGCGGCAAAGCTCCACGGACTCGCTGAGCGCTGCGTGCGGCGGAATGCGGTCCATGTGCAGTAATTGGAAAGCACCGATGCGGAGCGCGGTCGCGATTGGCTCGGCGAGGCGCTGGTCGGGGCGCTGTAGCAAAGTGCGGATGCGTGCGTCGAGAGCTATCTGCCAGCGAAGAACCCCCATCACGAGGGCAGTAGCAAGGTTGCGGTCTTCGGGAGTGAGTGCCTCGGTCAGTGGCGAGTGGAGGAGCTCATCGCTGTGCCCCTTGTTCTCGCCGACCAGCGTAAGGATCTCGAATGCCGTGCGACGTGCAGGTGTAACCTTCGCAAGTGCCTCTTCAGCAGACAGCGTTGGACCCGCCGTCGAAGGACGCTTCGGAACTGGCCTCACACTTCCCTGCTGCCTGGAGGGCGGCTTCATAGGCCTAGCCGTTCGCCGCTATGCACCTGGAAGCCACGCAGAAATTCAGATGAAGGCATGCGCTTTCTGCCTTCTATCTGAACTTCGAGAAGTTCGAGAGTAGTGTCTTCTGCGCAGCCGACGTAGAGGCAATCTGCATCTGCCTGAAGTTCACCGGCGGTGATGTTCTTACTCTTCACAAGGGCCATACGATGCACGATCAGCTTCTTTCCGCGTACTGAAGTGTGCGCTCCCGGCCAGGGTTGGAATCCACGCCAACGGTCGTATGTTTGCTTTGCTGTGCGCGCAAAGTCGATAAGACCGTCGTCACGCGTGAGGATGGGCGCGAGGGTCGCAAGCGCATGATCCTGTGCGATGGGGATGAGGGTTCTGGCCTCGAGGCCTGCGAGTGTTTCGACCATCAGCTCAGCACCGACAGCGGAGAGAGAGATAAAGAGATCTTCGGCGGTCTCTTCTTCGGCGATAGGGACGGATTTTGCAAGAAGCATGGGACCGGTGTCAAGGCCGGCTTCGAGCAACATGGTTGTGACGCCGGTAACCTTCTCCCCGTTTGCGATAGCCCACTGGATGGGTGCTGCGCCTCTATATTTCGGCAGCAGAGAACCGTGCAGGTTGATGTTGCCGAAGCGCGGCAGCTCCAGCATCCATTGCGGAATGATGCGGCCGTAGGCTACGACAAGGATCGCGTCAGGCTGGATCGTCTCAAGTCGTGCGCGCAGGTCGAGGTTGTTCTTGATCTTGTCTGGCTGGATCACAGGAAGGCCATGCGCGAGAGCGGTCTGTTTGACTGGCGGACTGTGAGTTTCCAAGCCGCGCCCTGCGGCTCTGTCCGGCTGCGTAAGGACCAACGCAACGTCATGTCCCGCATCGATGACGGTGTTGAGAACAGGCACGGCAAAGTCAGGCGTGCCACAAAAGACAAGCTTCACCGCTGCTCCGTCTTTGTGATTCTCTGGTCTTGGGTCCTTAGTCGCTGCTTCATCGTTACCACTCACCATTCTTCTGCAGCTTCTTGATCTTGCGAAGAACCAACTCGCGCTTTAGTCGGCTCAGCCGATCGATAAAGAGGATGCCGTCGAGGTGGTCGATCTCGTGCTGGATACAACGGCCGAGAAGTTCGGTGCCTTCGATTTCGAAGAACGTGCCGTTCTCGTCCTGGGCCTTCACCTTGACCCACTCCGCGCGTGAGACCTTCTCGCGAATATCTGGCAGGCTGAGGCAGCCTTCTTCTTCAAGCTGCTTACCGGTGCGGTCTACGATCTCCGGATTGATAAGAACGATCTTGTCTTTGGGGTTTTTCTTGAAGCTGACATCAATGACGGTGATGCGCTTCGAGATGTTGATCTGCGGCGCGGCAAGACCAATGCCTTGCGCGATGTACATGGACTCGAACATCTCGTTGATAAGCTTCTTCAGGCTGGCATCAAAGACCGTTACTTCCTCACCGCGCTTTGCGAGCACGGGTTCTGGATATTTCACCACCTCGTGAACCTTGACCGGTTTTTGAGTCGCCGCTTTCGGAGTCTTTGCCACTTAGAATGCTCGAATCTGCTCGCAATAGCCGTTGTAGTTACGTTGTAGTTCGCGGAGTGAGTCACCGCCAAATTTGTCGATCACAAGCCGTGCGATGGTAAGGGCCACCATCGCCTCTGCTGCCACGCCGGCAGCCGGAACGACGCAAACATCCGAGCGCTCATAGGCTGCCTTCGTCGTCTCACGAGTCTCGAAGCTAACGGAGCCGAGTGGGCGACGCAGGGTCGAGATGGGTTTGAGATAGCCGCGCACCACAACGTCTTCCCCATTCGAGATGCCGCCCTCGATGCCGCCAGCGTTATTCTTCGCGCGAGAAAATCTGGTAAAGCCGCCACTCTGGCCGTCTTCGCCCTGCTCCCGGTTTGCTTCTCCTTCATACCCGATCGCGTCGTGGACAGCCGAGCCCATCGATTCCGCCGCGGTGACTCCGCGACCAAGCTCGACAGCCTTCACGGCCTGCAGGCTCATCACGGCCTGGGCGAGCAAGCCATCCATGCGTTCATCCCAGTTGACGTGGGTTCCTACGCCGGGTACGAGGCCATGCACGACCACCTCGAAAATTCCACCGATAGTGTCGCCGGTGCGCAGGACGGCGTCGACTTCCGCCTTCATGCGGATTTCGGCTTCAGCGTCGACACAATTCAGAAAGACCTCTTCTTTCGCGTTGGCGGCAGCGATCTCTTCCCATTTCGCATCGCGGCCAAGCTCCGCTTTGCCAACACGCACCACGTGGCTGCCGACTTCGACGCCGAGTGACTTGAGGAGAAGTTTTGCCAGTGCGCCACAGGCGACCCGGGCGGCACTCTCACGGGCAGAGGCGCGCTCGAGGACATAGCGGGCGTCTTTGAAGTCGTATTTCAACGCACCGGCAAGATCAGCGTGGCCAGGACGCGGCGATGCAACAGCCTTGTGCTTTTCAGGATCGCCAGCTCCGACCGGGAGGATCTCTGTCCAGTTCTTCCAATCGTTGTTAGCAAGGGTCATCGCAATTGGCGAGCCAATCGTCTTACCGTGGCGTACACCGCTAAGGATGTGCGCGGTGTCGCGTTCAATGCGCATGCGGCCGCCACGGCCGTAGCCCTGCTGGCGCCGCCAAAGCTCGCGGTCAATGAACTCCTGCGCCACGGGGATGCCTGCCGGCAAGCCGCTTATTAAGGCCACAAGGCTTTCGCCATGGCTCTCTCCTGCTGTAGAAAATCGCAACATTTGCTCTCTCAGGCCAAGTAGCGATTGTAACAACTTCGGGCTGCGTTCACGCCGTTCGCATAGTGGCCGATAGTACACCTGGAACTGGCACTGGCAGCCGCTGGCGCGAGTTGGTCAAGTTGGAAGAGGGGACAGATGAAGCGAGTATCCCGAGTCTGGTGGTTCTTCAGCGCCTGGGCGGGCGCTGTGATCCTCGTGGGTGGCATCCTGACTTCGTACCATCAGCCCTTCCTGGTCCCTGAAGCCGCCGCATTGCAGCGTCTATTTGCGACCGGGAAGCGAGGCAAGGGGCTGTGGCAGACGACACACTTTCTTTCGGGCAGTTGCGAGTGCTCGCGGCGGGTGATGCTGCATCTACTCGAGCGACGTCCACTTCCAGGTCTCTCGGAGCAGGTTGTTCTGGTGGACGACGGACAAGCTTATCTCCCCGACACCGCCGATCTTCTCAACTCGTTGAAGAAGGCGGGTTTCAGCGTTGTCCATGTTGCCTATGACGAGCTTGTTACAACCACCGGAGTGCGCGGTGTGCCGCTGCTGCTGGTTTCGTCCCCATTGGGCAACGTTGCATATTTAGGAGGCTACGGGGCAGCGGGCGACCAGGACGAAGGCATTCTACATCAGGTTCGCAGCGGCTCGGTGGTACCGCCACTTCCGGTCCTGGGCTGTGCAGTAGGCAAACGGACCAAGAGAAGCTCGGACCCATTTCGATTGAAGTACTAAGTGGTTGTCAATGGCATGAAGAGACTGCCCAGAGGAGATCATGCAACCAAGACTCACAGCGTTTGAGATTGCCTACACCAGGAGAGTCAATACGATTGGGCTGTTGTTCCTGGCGGTGCATCTGCCCGTGCTTTGCGCGGTTTCGCTTGTGCTTCACGGCAGCCCGTGGATGACGGCGGGCATCATGCTGCTGCTGCTGGCCGGGCCCGGAGCCATCCTGCTGCACGACCAGGCCTCCGCAATTGGAACCCTCGCCATTGCCATGGCTGCTATGGGAGCGGCAGCACTCACCATCAACGTGTGTAACGGACTCATCGAAGCGCATTTCGAAATATTTGTGCTGCTTGCACTACTCGCTCTCTACGGGAGGGTCGCTCCGCTGGTCGCGGCCGGCGCCACCATCTGCCTGCACCACCTGATCTTCTGGGTCTGGCTTCCAAGCTCCGTCTTCAACTACAAGGCGTCCCTTGCGATTGTGTGTCTCCACGCATTCTTCGTAATCCTGGAGGTGGTTCCAATCTGCTGGATCGCGAGGCAGTTCGGCAACTCGATCAAGGCCCAGGGGATCGTCGCTGCATCGCTGGCGGCAGCAGCCGAGGAGATCACCACCACGGCCTCTGAAGTCGCGGCTTCCAGCCAGTCATTGGCACAGGGTGCTTCGGAACAGGCCTCGGCTATCGAGAAGATCTCCGATACGACCTTCGAGATTAACTCAATGGCCAGCCGTAATACGTTCAACTCGCAATCTACAGTGGCCAGAGTCTCTGAAGCGGACACGCTTATGAACGAGACGGGGCGATCCCTCGACGAGATGGTAGAGGCCATGCGAGGCATCAACGAATCAAGTGAGCAAATTTCGCGGATCATTAAGACGATTGACCAGATTGCGTTCCAAACGCATATTCTTGCGCTGAACGCAGCGGTCGAGGCGGCGCGTGCTGGATCAGCAGGCAGCGGCTTTGCGGTCGTAGCCGACGAGGTCCGAGACCTGGCTCGACGCAGCGCGGAGGCTGCTCATGAAACCGCAAGCCTGATTGAAGTATCGATAACCCGATCCCGTGCCGGCATGGTGAAGGTGAATGATGTCGCCACAGCAATACGCGCCATGTCGGAAAGCTCCTCGTCCATTAAGAAGCTGATGGAGCAAATTGATGTCGGCAGCCGGGAGCAGTCGCGGGGAATCGCCCTGCTGTCTGCATCCATGCAACAGATGGATTCCGTGACCAGCACCAATGCGGCCACCGCAACCGAGACCGCCGCCGCTTCTCAAAGCCTCACGGCGCAGTCGCGAAACCTGCGTCAGATTGTTAAGGAGCTGAACTCACTGAATGGTGGAAGTCTGGTCCGGGCGTCCTGATCTATTCGTCGCTCAGGTATGCCTTGGAGTTGAGCAGCGGACGCTCCATGCTGCGGACCCAGTCGGTCATGCTCGCGCCGGATTTGCCATTGGCAAGCTCTTTGCCAAATTCAGCGCGCATGTTCTGCATCTTGGCCTCGAGGTCGTCGAGCGCACTGAGCAAAATCGCTTCAGGGGTCATCGGCAGCTTGGGCGATCCAAACTCGTACTTGCCGTGGTGGCTCAAGATCATGTGTTCAACCAGTACCCGGAGGCGGTTGGGGAAGGGCTGCAGCGCCTGCAACTTTTCGCGAAGCATTCCCTGGGCAATCGATATATGGCCAATCATCTGGCCTTCAAGCGTATAAGAGAAGCTGCTCTTCCATGAGAGTTCGCGGATCTTACCGATGTCGTGCAGAATGGCTCCGGTGACGAGCAGATCAGAGTCAACCTCGGGGTAATGCGGTACAGTGGCGAGGCAGACGCGCACCAGGGTGAGAACATGCTCGAGTAAACCGCCGAGCCAGGCGTGGTGCAGTGTCTTGGCAGCGGGCGCGACGCGGTAGGCAGCGGCGATCTCTGGATCCTCGAGAAAGGCAAACACAAGGCGCTTCAGGTCGGTATTGCTGAAGGCAGTGACATAGCCGCAGAGTTCCGCCCACATCTCCTCGACGTTGAACTTTGAGGTCGGCTGATAGTCGGCGACATCAATCTCAGAGTCTGCAGCGAAGCGCATCTTCTGGAGCGTGATCTGGAATTTACCCTGGTATCGCGAGATTTGGCCTTGAACCTTGACGTAGCAGCCCTCGCCGCAGCTCGTAATGGCGTCCGCAAACTCTTCCCACATCCGGGCTTCCATAGTGCCGGTCTTGTCTGTAAGCATCAACGCTAGAAACTGGCCGCCCTGCTTCTTCTCGCGAACCTGCAATGAGGAGAGCGCGAAGTAAGACGTGACGAGCTCGTTGTCGAACTTTGCAGCATCGGCGATGAAGAAGTCTTTCATAAGCATTAAGGATAAAAGCAAAACAATGTCAGCGCGCAAACAACAAACGCGAGAGCCGAAGCCCTCGCGCTGCTGCTGTATGGAAATACTGTTTACTGGTTCGGCGGAGGTGTCGGGATCGGATTGCCGGGAGTCGCCGGTGTCGTCTCACCTCCGGTGCCAGCGCCCGGAGCAGGTGCCGTCGTCGAGGGGAGCGTTGTACTATCCGCAGGAGGTGTGGCTGGTGCCTTCGTGCCCGGCTTGTACGGTGTTGGGTAGGCACCGGTTGCGTCCGGCTTCGGCGTGGCGTTCGGATCCTTGGGTTTAGGTGTCAGACGCTCCTTCGCGTCGCCCTTCTTACGTCTGTGCTTCTTCTTCGTCGCGGTGTCGCCGTTTAGGCCGAGCGGGGCAGCCTGAGCCTGCTTGGTGGCTTGCTCCGCTGTGTTCATTGGTGCAGGGGTGGCGATCTTCTTATCTTCTATCTTGGCAGCTTTTGCCTTTGTCTTCCGCAGCTTGACCTGTGGAGCCCGATCGCTGTAGCGCGACTTCTTCTCCGGCGCTGTCTTCGCCGCAAGCGGGTCGGTATCCTGGTCGCTGAGAGCGGCTGTGCTGCTGGAGTCAAGCGGGGCGATTGCCGTACCCGGGGCCAAAGTTGCGCTTGCGCCGGGCGTTTCCGCACCCGTTGCCGCATTCATGCCGATGCCGGTATCTGTGCCAGCGGCAGTGCGAGTCGGACCCGGCGGCAACGATTGCTCCGGAGCCTGGCCGAGGCGGATCTTCTCGCGTTTGACCTTCTTCGGCTTGCCATTCTTATCAAGCTTGATCACTGCAGGCTTGGCGACCGCAGCCGATGCAGCAAGGCTGGCGTTGGTGACTGATCTGCCATTGCGGTCGAAGCGCTTCTTTGCGGCCTGCTTCTGCTTCTTTGAGATGGGTGCGGCATAAGCACTGAAGACTGGTTTCGTCTGCTTGGTACTGGCACCCGCATCCACAAACCCAGCCTTGATGTCGATGTACGCGTCCTCACGCAATTTGGTTAGATAGGCGCGCAAGGCTGGCTGCATCTGCTCCGTGTAAATGGCCTCCTGGACCTGCGGTTCGATGTCTTTCAGCGGGGGCGTGCCCGCGCCTTGATGGTCCGTGACCTTCAAGATAACGAAGCCCTGGCGAGTGCGAATTGGAGCCGTGTTCTGGCCCGTTGCAAGGCCAAAGGTCTGATCTTCAAGTACCTTGGCAAGAACGCCGCGCTTGAAGAGGCCAAGATCACCTCCCTGGGCGGCTGTCTGGCCACCAGAGATAAGCTTCGCAAGCTCCTCAAACTTGTCGCCCGCCTTGATCTGCTTGACGATGCCATCCGCCTTCTCCTTCGCCTGAGAAATCTGAAGGTCGGTTGCATTATCCGGCAGCGGGATCAGGATCTCGCTCAAACGAACTTGTTCAGGTTGAGCGAAATCTGCTTTGTGTGCGTCGTAGTAGGTCTGTTCCGCTGCCTGGCTCAGTTGAAGACGCCGACCTACTTCGTCCCGTACAACCTGCTGCGTGATGATGCCGTTGCGGATATTTGCCTTGAAGTCCTCGAAGGAGATGCCCTGCGAACGAGCAGCCTTCTCAAGATCTTCCATCGAATCCAATTTGTTCTGCTTCCGAATCTCATCGAGACGCCGGATTACTTCGGCGTCTGGCGAAATGTTGAGTTCTTTGCCGCGCGAGAGCAATAGCTGCTGGTCGATGAGGTCGCGGAGCAAAGTCTTTTGCCGGTCAGCGAGTTCAGCCGGGGTGGCGTTCGACTGCTGGGAATCCTGGACAAGCTGTTGCTGTGCACGCTCGAGGTCGCTGCGATTGATGATCTGGTCATTTACCTGGACGATGACGTCCTCGACGACCTGGCCATTGGGCGTGATTGCAGCAGGAACGGGAAGCGTGACCTGGGGAGCGGGTGCGTTTACAGCAGGATTCTGAAACCGGGGCGTTTGTGCGAACAGATAGTGGCCCAATGCAACGTTTGCAGTCAGCAGCAAAAACGCGGCAGCCGAACTGACCCTTATTCCAGACCTTCCACGAAGGCCAACCCGCACTGCCTTCACTTGCATATTTCTGTGATTCATCTTTACCTGCGAACTCTTCCCGGCCTTGGCTCCAAGCTGCCAGACCTCAACCATCATCCGCCGACTTCACCTGCAGCGCCTTCCCGGTTGGACTCAGGACCGCAGCCGATCGTGTCGGATGCCTACCATTCTAAATGGCAGTTTATCCAGGACGCGAATCAGGACTGCAGTGGCGATGCTGGGAGCAGTAGCTGCGGCTGTATCCGGGAGTTCCGGCTTACCAGCCGGTGCTATACTTCGTCCAACGCAGGTCTGCGCTTATTTGCAAGATTTGGCCAATAGCGCCGCCTTCTACGAGGTACATTTAGGCACATGGCTCCCCGCACCCGACGCGCCCTCTTCTCAGTCACGCTCTTCCTTACCTCCTGCGCCATACTGGGATCCTTCATCAGCCGCAAGGTTGCCGCGCAGTCAGCGTCAGACGAGTCCACCTTGCGCGACTCGCTGCATTCGTTCACGAATGTCTATTCGATTGTGGAGGCAAACTACGCCGAGCGCCTAGATACAGAGAAGACGGACAAGGCCATTTATGACGGGGCCATTCCGGGCATGCTGCATACGCTCGATCCGCACTCAAATTTCTTCGACCCAAAGGCATTTGCGCAGATGCGCGAAGACCAGCATGGCAAGTACTACGGTGTGGGTATGTCGATCCAGCCACAGCCAGACAAGACAAGTGGCGGCACCAAGATTGTCGTATTGGCTCCATTTGAAGGCTCTCCTTCATATAAGGCAGGTATTCGGCCGGGCGACGTCATCATGTTCATCGATGGCAAGTCGACTGCCGGAATGGACTCGAGTGCCGTTGCTTCGCAGCTGAAAGGGCCCAAGGGAACACATGTGGCTGTGACGATGGGCCGTGAAGGCTCAGCAAAGCCGCTTGTATTCGACCTGGTGCGTGACGACATAACGCGGCCTTCAGTAGATCTCGCATTCATGGTTCGCCCGGGCATCGGCTACATTCGCGTGACCAGCTTTATCGAGACCACGAGTCGCGAAGTAGGCGAAGCGATTGAAATGTTGGACAAAGATGATTCAATGAAAGGCCTGATTGTCGACCTGCGTGGTAATCCTGGCGGCTTGATGATCGAAGCCGTGAACATGTCAGATAAGTTTCTGGCAAAAGGGCAGATTGTCGTCTCGCAGCGCGGACGGGCTTTCCCGGATCAGGTGTATCGCGCAACGCACGGCGAGCAGGGGCCGAAGTACCCGATCGTGGTGCTGGTAAATCGCGGAACGGCATCAGCCGCGGAGATCGTCTCTGGCGCCTTACAGGATCATGACCGCGCGTTGATCGCGGGTGAGACTACCTTTGGTAAGGGCCTCGTCCAAACGGTATTTCAGATCTCCGAGAACACCGGACTGGCACTGACGACCTACCATTACTACACGCCGTCAGGCCGCCTCATCCAACGTAACTACGACCATGTCTCCCTCTACGACTACTATTACGTTCGTGACCAGGGTACGGCTCCGAAGGACAAGTCGAATCTTGAAGTGAAGCTGACGGATTCGGGTCGCACCGTGTACGGCGGCGGAGGAATTACACCTGACGAGAAGATTGATCAGTTGAAAGCGAATCACTTTCAGGACTCGCTTTTCCAACACTATGCTTTCTTCGACTTCAGCAAACATTATTTAGCCAACCATGCCGTCAGCAAGGACTTCGTTGTCGACGATGCGGTGATGCAGGATTTCAAGTCATTCCTGAAGGCACAGGATATCGAGTACACAGATGCTGATCTGAACGGCGTCAGTGATTGGGTGAAATCCACCATCAAGAGTGAATTATTCAAGTCGCAATTTGGATCTACTGAGGGTGCAAAAGTGACAGCCGAATGGGACCCGCAAATCGCCAAGGCAATCACCTTTCTGCCAGAGGCACAGACGCTTGCTGACCGCGCTAAGCCAACGACCAAGGTCGCAGGATTAACTCACTAGGGTTGAGCACTTCGAAGGTAGAGAGGCTGGGGTTTAGGCTCTAGCCTTTTCTATTGCAAAATCTTCGAGTCAGAGACTGCAACGCCGACAAATGAATCTGCAGTGCCGTAGTAGAGCCACCATTTGTTCTGGAACAATGCCAGGCCTTCTGAAAAAACTGTTCCGGCAGTGTATTGACCAGATTTCTCAAACGGTAATTGCGGTTTAAGATATGGGTGCTCAGGTCTGTCCAACACCATGGTGGGATCGTCGCTTGAGAACAGTGCCTGCGCGGCAGAGTAAGCACCACCGCCTATAGCGGGGTCTCCGCCCTGAACGGCATTCTTGCCATTATAAAAGAGCACGATGCCTTGTGGACCCAGTACAGGCGGGCTCCCTACCTCAGGGAAGCCACTATCGAAGAGACCCGGTCGCGCCTCAAGAAGGACTTTTGGCTGTCCACTTGCATCCTGCACGGGGGACCAATGAATAAGATCGGTCGAGGTCGCAAGCCGCACCTGGATCTCTCCCCAATACATCCAGTACATGCCGTGGAGCTTCGCCGCTATTAGGCGTCCGTTCTTTACCTGCGTGAGAATGCCAGCAGATTTGTAAGCTAGATCCTTGTACTTTCCTTCCGCTGCATTGGCGAACGCTGGTCCATGTTTCGTCCAGTGCTGCAGGTCCCTCGACGTTGCTACGCCGATGGTGTAGCTCTTCTGGTTCCATTGCGTGTAGGTGAGGACAAAGGTGCCATCTTCGGTCTGAACAATGCGCGGATCTTCAACGCCCCCGGGCCACTCGCGCGACGCCTGGTCGTCATTCGCGGGGAAGAAGACGGGCGCAGGCAGCTTTGTAAAGTGAATGCCATCCGTGCTGGACGCCAGGCCCAGGCGCGAAGTATGTCCGCCGATGATCGCTTGCCCGCTCTCATCTTCCGCGCGGTAAAGCACCATCATCTTGTCACCAACAACTACGGCAGCGGGATTGAATGTATGCAGCGCTTCCCAGTGAACGTCCTGCCCCGTCTTCGGGTCACGAAAGGTAGAGGCTCGATCCGGTTTGATGACCGGTGCGGTCACCGGACGCTTGAACGGCCCAATCGTCCAGCCCTGGGCGTGAGATGCCGCGGGTACTAACAGCAACGCGCAGAACAAGCAGTCCCTAAGCATCGACATTGATCGACCTGGAAATTCAAGCCTTACTCGACAACGGTTCGTGTGCATCGGCAGTACGCAAATGCGATTGGAGCGGGAGACGGGGATCGAACCCGCAACCAACGGCTTGGGAAGCCGCTACTCTACCATTGAGCTACTCCCGCCTGGTAAGCAAGCACCAGTGTATCAGGACACTCTATGTCCAGATGAGCCTCGCCAACGCAGGTGAAGCCTACTCGGAGGGAGTAGGCTTCACCTGCAGCTTCAACTTTTCAGGTTGGGGAGCTTTTGTAAGTGGTCTAGCGGTACAAATTGAATGTAAAGCCAGCGCGAGCAGCGAAGCTGTGTTGCCACGTGTGATCATCTAATTGTTGCCCGTAGTATTCGCCTGGAATCAACTGAAATGCTATCCCGCGAGTAACCTTGTGCTCGAAGCCGATTCCGCCCTTCACAATCGGATTCCAGTCTGAACTGTGGTTTGCCTGTGTCGTCAAGCGAACCTCACCGCCTTCTCCATAAACAAAAGGAGTGAAGCGAGAGCGTGGCGCAAAGGTGTACCGAAATCCAGCCGCAGTGATAAACCTGTTCTCCGCCGGGTACACGCTACGAACATACTGGCCCTCAAAATCAGCCTGCAGTCCAAGATTTTTGTAGAAACGAACCTCTGGCACAGCGCTCCAGCCCATCAGGCTACGATTGTGGCCCGTCTGACTGTCCGTGAAGGTATAGATATATCCAGCAGTAAACGATCCAACCGGGGTCTCGTGAGGGCCTACTGCCCGCGTTCCAAAAATCATGTCGCGACCGAAGTAATCGCGGCGCGAAGCTGGTGGCGGTGCTGTCTGAGCCGAACCGTTTGCGTCCTGGCTGGCTGCAGATGAATCCAAGCCGACCCCAGATGTCGAAACGATTGAGGCCTGCGAGTCATTGTTTGACTGCGAAAGTTGCGCATACGCCAAACCCGGCAGTGACAGAAGAATGACTACAGCTAATTTGTGCATTTATGTTCTCCGAGTGACATGCTGAACACCCAAGTGCTGATGAATGGTGGAGGGCTAAGACCCATATGTTTCTTTTATTCAAAGATGCACACAAAGTGTGTAAGGTTGTTATTTTTGCGTGATCACGTACCTTGTGATTTGTAGTTTCTATGCACAACGCCCTACCACAAATTGCACAATTCTCCTGCGCGTTAACCCATTTATGGGATTGCGAATGTCACCCCGCCACCGAGATATAGGTTTCGAGGACGTTCTATTTAGAAGCAGTGCAAGAGGAGTCGACACAACTTCCGGGTATCTAATACTTGCCGTATTGTCAACCTATGCACCTTTCAACTCTTTATTTCTATGTACAAGAACAATGAAGAAGATATTAAGATAGAAAAGTGCATAAGTCTGGTACTCCTAAAGTGAATCGAAGCCAAGAAGAATCGCCATCACTCAATCTACCTGCGAGTGCAGCAACCTTCTCCTCCATCCGGGTACACAGTGGCAGTGATTCAGACACTTGACTAGTCTTGGTTTTCATCGCAAGATCTACCTCCTCCACAATCCAGGCAGCATTTGACTTTGCCACATGCAATTGGCACGCTCCGACTTGCGCACACAACAACGTGCGTCCTATTCACCTCAACGCAGGCCGCTGACACACTTCCTTCGGCTCTCGTGTACCGTCAAGAGAGAGCACTACGCTTCATTTCGGTCTCGAGAAAGCTGCTGCATGCCGATCACCGCTCTTGCCTTCACACCGCGCTCAGCCCGCCGCTACGCTGCAGGCTTAGTCGCAGGCTCCGCCGGAGGCCTGGTCTCTGGTTTCGTAAAGCTCGGCTGGGAGGTTCCATGGCCGCCGCGCGCACCAGGTCGTATTCCAGAGCCGCAGGTCCTCGTCTCACTCTTTACCCACCATCCAACGCCTGGCTGGGCATCGCTGGTCATTCACTTCAGCTTCAGCATTCTGTGTGGCGCGGCCTACGGCGTTCTAGCTGAGATCCTGCCGATAGTCACACTTGGAACAGGAATTGTTTTTGGTTTAGCGATCTGGATTGGAGCTCACGAGCTCATCATGCCCTGGATTGGCCTGACGCCGCCCGCGCTGCATCTCCCCGCCAGTGAACAGGGCTCGGAGTTCTTCGGACATGCACTCTGGGGTTGGGTGATTGCGATCTTCTACGACGATCTTCGTCGCCGGTTTACGCGATCTCGAACTTAGGCTAGGGTGAAGCAAACAGAGGCTCCGCGACTCGTTGACGCGCGCATCGCCTTCAATAGAAAGAACAGCGAACTCAACTAGGTGTTGGTCGTTAGGGTTGTACCTATCGTCGTGAAGGATCCGGCGATCTTTGTACCCAGAGACCTAACTGTGACCACGGCGCCAAGTCCGATCAACGCTGCTACGAGGGCATACTCGATCAAGTCCTGTCCCGACTCATCACGCAGCAGTCGTTCAAACATCTGCGCTGCAGCTTTAAGGTGGAAGCTCATCTCGTCCTCATCTCCAGATCGGCCGTTCAACCACCGGCGCACAAGTAAGGGCAGACGGTCAGATCCTGTGACTACTTTCAGCGTCTGTACGAAAATGCGCCATAACACAAAGGTGTGTACCGGTTTGAGTCACCAGAGCGGAGCCACATGCCTCTTAAGCTCTTTAAGCGGATAGAAGGTCCCCCGCCATACCACACCACCCTGCCGCAGTGTCGTCACTACGGAGCGCATCATTGCATAGATCACAAGCACAGCCGCGAACGGGACCATTATCACGTACCACGCCGAGATGCCTGAGTATTTCCGCATTGACCTGTAGACCAGGTACAGCGCCGACAAGGTAATAGAACCCGGCAACAGTAGGCTTCGCCACCATAAGCCTGCCAGGACCTCAAACTCCGGCAGCACGCAGAACGTTACCAACCAGCCGCAGGCTGCCACAGCTATCGACATACGAAATCCAAAAGCGGAGAACATGTTTTTGGTCGTGATCCTTACGACGCCTATCGCGCCGGCAGCCCAGTGAAGACTCACCAGGTCTTTTCCAAAGGCGACCCGTTGCTTTAATCCTGCGCGTCGTACTTTGCGGGCAATCGTCAGGTCTTCAACGATCTCCATGCGCAACGCTTCAAAGCCACCGACGGCAAAGTAACCGGACCGGCTAAGCAAATTGAATGCTCCCACGCCAACAGCATCTCGCTTCGCTTTGGCATCTGCGACCTTCCACGGCCGCGCCGCCCAAAGTGCGCACACCTGGAGGAATCCAAGCAGCGCCGACTCATCCCACCGCTTGAGAATCAGGGTAGGGATTGTGACCAGGTGATCTGCCCCGGTGGCAACCGCAAAGCCCATCGAACGCCGCAGAGCGTCGCTGCGGAACAATATGTCTGCATCCGTAAACAGTAAGTACTCTGTTGTCGACTGGCGGGCCGCCAGAGCCATTGCATGAGTTTTTCCCAACCACCCATCCGGCAATTCCGTGATGTGGAGCACTTGCAGACGCCCAGGATGCTTTCGGGCTAGGGCGTCCATCACGGAGCCGGTCCGATCAGTCGAGCGGTCATTCACCGCTACTATCTGGAGAGACTCGTAATCTTGCGCAATGAGCGACTCGAGGCAGGCCGCCACTTTGTCTTCTTCATTAAGCGCCGGCACAATGACCGTAAGCGAAGGTCCGGTAATCGGAGACGCATCGAAGGCGGGATGTAAGAGATCGGGCACCTTCGGAAGGCCAACTGCAGCCGCGACCGCGCGCCAAATCCAGAGCACTGCGACCACCCAGGCCTGCAAAACAAAAAGCCGGAGCACCCAGCCCCAGACAATTGCCCATCTTGCGATGTCGCCGTAAACGTTCGCTCTCATGCTGCTTGCTCTGCCTGCGGAGCAGCGGCCACAGTCTTCGCTCCCACAAACAACAGCGCAGCGGCAATTACCATCGTGATCAGCGTCACGCCTAAGCCCGTCCCAAGCGTACTGTGATCGCTCACCAGTCCGATCAGTGTCGGACTTGGGGCATCACCCAGCGCGTGGATCAGAAACAGCTCCATCGCAATTGCCGTTGCCCGGATGCTTCCGTTGACAGAGTTGACGATCGCCGCGTTGAGCGGCCCATTTCCGAGGAAGATAAAGAACAGCGCCAGAGCGAGTCCCGGAACTATAGCCCATCTTGGCCCGAAAAAACACATCACCGCCGGAGGCACCGTCAATAGCGCCGACCATGCCGAGATGAGGTACAGCGCGCGCTTGTTGGTCTTCAGCCATATCTGCGCAATCCATCCGCCGACCGCTGTACCGCCCAGACCACCCACTACCGTGATCCCACCCACAATCAACCCTGCCGAACTTGAGGAGTATCCGCCCGCTCGTTGCAGAAACGTTGGGACCCATGCCGAAATTCCACCAAGCGAAAATACCACCATGGCCATACCGAACGTCGCGAAGAGATACCGCGGATTTCGGGCAAGCCCCTTCAGAAGACCAGATAAGGATTTCTTTGCTGCTTTCTTTCCACCTTCATCGCAAGAATCCGTCTCACCTCGCCGTGGCTCCTTCATGAAGAACCAGATCAGCAGTGCAATCAGGATGCCCGGCCCTGCCGACACAACAAACGGCACCCTCCACCCGAAACTTCCACCGAGAACTCCACCAAGTGCAAAGCCGAATGCAGCCCCGGTTGGGATGGCCGTGTAGAAGATTGTCAACACCCGGTTTCTTTGATCTGGCTCGAAGAAGTCCGCCAGCATCGCCGGTGCGTAGATACTGAAACTGGCTTCGGCAATCCCCAGGGCCGCATGACGCAGGTTCAACGCAAGATAGCTGTGAACGGTCGCAGTAAACAGGTTCATCGCGCTCATCAGCAGCGCCGATATCACTATCAATGGCTTGCGTGGAAACCGGTCACCAAGCCATCCCGTCAGGGGAGCCGCGCACATATACGTGATGAAGAACCAGAACGTCAGCGCACCGATCTGTTCGTCCCTGACTGCAAATTCCTTCTTCACCAACTCCTGCACACCCGCCAGGATGTACCGGTCGATAAAATTAACGAAATTCATCGCTGTAAGCAGCACCAGCGCCGTTGTCGCTCCTACCACAGACACTACGGGCAGCTTGCTTTGCTTCGTTTCAGCCATCACCGGAAGTCTAGCAGCAAGCCCCGCGCGGCTCGCAATGCGTTATCAACTCTTCATGTGTCTGCAGAAAAGTGTATGTAGAAAGCAGCAATACGCTTGAAGCGCTATTGTTGGCGAAGATCTCAACTGCATCGCCGCGCACCTTTGTCATGACTCGCACGGCGCCTCATACAGGTGGTTTGCGTCCACGTAACGAGCAACGGGGATCTGCGACAGCGGCTGGATTAGCCGCCGCGAGTTAGCCATCGCTCACGTGCAATTTCAGAAGGCAATCGCAAGTTAACGATGGGCACCGAGCCGCCCGCATCGGCCTCAACGAACTCGGCGTCTAGCCTTCTACCGGCCTTGGATATCGAGCTTCAACCGTCGTTGCAATCCCGCCGCGCGGCCTGAAGTCACCCTTCACCACCGCCCACACCGGATCGCACGCCTTCACCAC
>CAHJWN010000017.1 GCA_903642265.1 Acidobacteriaceae bacterium
CATTATGGAAGCCGGGCCAAACATCGCGAAGCTCACGATGTTCAACTGCTCACACTCGACGAGGCTCTCCTGCATGATGAAGCGCGCACTTTCTTCCTTGACACTTCTGCTTACAGCAAGCCTCGCGGCGCAGCAGCAGTTTCGGCCCCCCTCGACCCCGCTTATCACGCATAACCCTTACTTCTCCATCTGGTCGAACACGGACGACCTTACCGCCTCAAACACGGTGCATTGGACGGGCAAGCAGCAGCCGATCACCGGTCTCGTGCGCATCGACGGTCATCCATTCCGGTTCATGGGCGGCAGTCCTGGCGAAGTCCCCGTCATGCAGCAGACAAGCCGCACAGTCACACCGACGCACACTCGCTACGACTTCACCGGCGGTGGCATTGCACTCGATCTGACGTTCTTCACACCTACAATCCTGTCTGATCTTGATGTGCTCTCGCGCCCTGTTACCTACATAAGCTTTACCGTGAAATCCACTGACGGTGCCGCTCACAAAGACGTCTCCGTGCTTGTGGATGTGGCTCCAGTGATCGCCGTAAACGCTCCGGGCGAAGCGGTCACCTACTCTCGCAATCAAACCGAAACGCAGACCGTGCTTTCCGTCGGCTCGCGCGAGCAGCGAGTTCTAAATCGCGCAGGCGACGACCTCCGCATCGATTGGGGATACTTTCATCTCTCCGTTCCGAAGGACGAGGAGTCCGCATCGGCGATTGTTCGCGAAACTTCAGTGGCACCTGATGGTGCGTTCGCCACGACCGGAATGCTGCCGAAGGCGGATGACATGGATGCTTCGCCGATCGTCGGTCACGGTGACGCGCATCTCGCAACGGAACTCTTCTTCCACGATGTGGATGCCCAGGCCGCGACCCGGCACGTACTTGTCTCGTACACAGAGGGCTTTGCGATCCAGTATCTCGAACGCAATCTGCGGCCGTGGTGGCAGCGGAATGGGCAGACGGTTGCCGCGATGCTTGACGCCGCAGAACGCGAGATGCCCGCGCTTGAGGCACGCGGCAACGAGCTCGACTCCACGCTCACTGCCGATCTCACACGGACTGCCGGCGCCAACTACGCCAACCTCTGCATTCTTGCCTATCGTCAGGCCTGGGCGGCGCATGGCTTTGTGGCTGATCTCGACGGCAAGCCGTTGGTCTTCGGCAAAGAGAACTTTTCGAACGGCTCCATCGGAACGGTGGACGTGCTCTACCCCGCATCGCCGTTCTTTCTGTTCTTCAATCCCGTGCTGCTTGAGGCAGAGCTTCGCCCTCTGATGGAATACACAGCGCTGCCAAATCGTTGGCGCTTCCCATTCGCCCCCCACGACCTCGGCACCTATCCCCTCGCCAATGGACAGACCTACGGCGGCGGCGAAAAGACGGAAGAGGATCAGATGCCGGTCGAGGAGACGGGCAACATGCTTCTCATGATCGACGCCGTCGCCCGGGCTGAAGGCAATGCAGCACTGGCCGAAGAGTACTGGCCAAAGCTCACCCAATGGGCAGAGTTTCTCAAGGCGCACGGTCTTGATCCTGAGAAGCAACTCACCACCGACGATTTCGCCGGACACGTGACGCACAATGCAAACCTCGCGCTGAAGGCCATCGATGCTCTCGAAGCGTATGCCGACCTTGCTCGCCTGCTCCATAAGGATGCCGCTGCGCGCGAGTACAGTAAATCCGCCCACGCCTATGCCTTGAAGTGGATCGACCTGGACAAGGAGGGCGACCACTTCAAGCTGGCCTACGACTCTCCGAACACCTGGAGCCAGAAGTACAACCTGGTGTGGGACAGGATCCTTGGCTATAACCTTTTCCCGGCCTCGGTGCGTGAGAGCGAGCTCGCCTATTACAAAACCAAACTCAACAAGTATGGTCTGCCACTTGATAGCCGGGCGGACTATACAAAGCTTGACTGGTCTCTCTGGACGGCGACCCTTGCAGCGGACCCAGCAGACTTCAATGCAATCATGGATGCAACCGCGCTATGGATCAATGAAACACCGACGCGCGTCCCGCTCACAGATTGGTACGACACAAAAGACGGCAAGCAGATTGGGTTCCAGGCCCGCAGTGTCGTCGGCGGAGTCTACATCAAGGCGCTCGCCGATAAGCAGCTTACAGAGAAGTGGCGCGCGAAAGCTCTCGCTTCCAGGTAATGCGTTTCAGTCTCTAAGCAAGCTTTGAAGCGCTTCAAGTAGAGGAACCTGCTCCGCCCGCATGTACTCGCGCGCTGCATCGATCAGGAACCACTGGCCGCGGTCTATCTCCGGGATCTCTATCCGCTTGCCAGAGCCGGGCGGCCACTCGATCTCGCATGTGTTGCTGACCAGCGCATCGGGATCGCAGTCGCCAGCGAAGGCCCACGCAGTCACAACTTTGCCGCTCTTCTGGCGAACCGAGCCAAGTGGGAGAAACGGCGGATCAGCCACGAAGCCTGTCTCTTCCAGGAGCTCTCGCTGAGCGGCGGCTAGTGGCTCTTCATCGACACCGTACTCGCCCTTCGGCACGGTCCATGAACCTTGATTCTTCTTCGCCCATATCGGACCGCCTGGATGGACAAGGAAGACTTCCAGCGCATGCTTGCGTCCGCGATACATCAACAAGCCTGCACTTACCTTTCGTTTGCTCATAAGCTGTCGAAGAGCCCCACTTGTTGATCCAGGACTGGCGTAGGTTTTGCAGGCGAAACTTTCATCTTTGCCGCAGGCAGTATACGGAGCAAATGGAGGGGCGGTCTTTCTGCGGGCGCCAGGTATTCATCGTAGTCACGCGGTTCGATGAAGGTCGTCATCCTGTTATGGATCGGTGCCATAAGCTCGTTCGGCTCTCCAGTCAGTATGGCAAAGGTTGGCTCCCATGCGCCGGTCTTATGGTTCTTCCATAACTTCCAGACACCAGCCATGCCGAACGGCTGTTGCCCGACAATCCGGAACTCGTACTTCACCTTCCTGTTCTTCGCGAGTGTCTGCCACTCGTAAACTGCGTCGCCGGGAACGATGCAGCGGCCACTGGAGAAAGCATCTTTCCAGAAGCCGGCCTGCTCAATCCCCTCCGAGCGCGCGTTGAAGAGTGGCCTTGACCGGTCCGGCAGCTTGAACGCCCATCGCATCAGCTCTATCTGGCGCTCGCCAGCATCGTTGGTGAAGATTACAGGCTGCAAAGACTGTGGACTCAGATCATCGCCTTCGTCACAGGCAAGATCCTCAAGGCCATCCCGGATACGGAAGGCCTCGGCAATCCGTTGTTTATCTGAACTCCGCCTGTAGCGACCACACATCGTTGTGACTCCCTGAATACGATGAACTGCAACGCGTCGGGGATGGGTGCATGCTCCTGATTTGCGCATCCTTTCAGCACCCCATCGCAGTACCTAAGTCCACCTCGTACAACTTATCTGCAATAACGGCGAACCGTTGCCCTGCATAGTCTTCGACCAAGTCGAACACTATGCGCCGTAACAGCTTTTTTACCAGCGCGTTTGTAGATGGCTCTCACTCATTCCGTCCGCAAAGAAAGACTCCAAGAATGACGCAGCAAGCCCAGCGAACTCCCCTTCCTTTCTTATCTCGCGCACTTTTTCTTGGCGTTGCTAGTCTTTGCTTTGCTGGACCCATGCTGCTGAGTGGATGTGGAGGTGCCGGTTTCCGGCCAGATGTTCCAGGCGCCGTTTTCTCTCCTGTATCGGCCGTGCGCGTGGGCGATACCTTGCAACTGCAGACGAACACCTTGCTTACCGGATCTCCTGTCATTTTCTCTGTGAACGGCATTGTCGGAGGCAACGCGGAGGTCGGCACCGTCGATAAAAATGGTATCTATACCGCTCCCGCCATTATCCCTGCGCCTGACTCAGTCACCATCACGACCGTAGCGACACTGTATCCCAAAGACCCTGCAGGCTCGGTCACACTCAATATCTGGAACCCGATACCTATCGTGCTCGCGGCCACGCCTTCCAGCTTCGCCGAAGGGACTGAACTGGTAACGATCCAAGGCGCTAAGTTTATCTACGGTGCGCAGATGTATTGGAATGGCGTAGCCGTACCGACTACCTATGTTTCGAGCACGCAGCTTGCGGCGGCTATTGCGGCGCCAACCCCGGGAACCTACCCCATCATGGTCGCCAATCCGAATCCGGGTGCGGCGAACTCGGCAAACCTGATGGAAAAGGTAGGTCCTGGGCAAGTCGTTTTGACGATCCAGGCAAATGCCGGCACAACCGTTCGCGTGAACAACGCCCTCCATCTTGGCATCACCGTAAATGGAACGAACAACACTGCTGTTACGTGGACGCTCAATGGCTCCGCCCAGGGCAATGCGCAGATCGGCACCATCGCTCCCAACTCCGATGGAAGTGTGACGTACACCGCGCCCACTGTCGTTCCAACTCCTAACAATGTAGTTTCGCTGAAAGCTGTAAGCGTCGATAATCCGGCGGTGTCGGTCAGCCAGAACATCCAGGTCTTCAACCCCATCCCGATCCTCAACTCGGCGACTCCGATGGCCTTCGATCCCGGCCCATCAACCGTGGTGCTCAACGGCAGTGCTTTCATCACAGGAGCACAGGTGCTGGTCAACGGGATTGCGGTTCCGACCACCTTCAACAGTGGTGGCCAGCTCACAGCAAGCCTCAACGTCATCAATCCTGGCAATCTCGATCTCCAGGTCATCAATCCTAATCCCGGACCTGCAACTTCTACCGATCTGATTGCAACGGTGAACGGTTCGACACCGCCGCTCGCCGTGTCTCCGCCCGATGCCTCGCGCTTTCTTGAACAGGCGACCTTAGGTGCAACCGACTCTGAAATACATAACCTCTCGAAGATCGGTTACGCGGCCTGGTTCAACGCGCAGTTCGCCATGCCGCAGACGCTTCACGAGCCTCAGGTCGAGAACAATATCGTCCTCAACAATCCGCCATGTTTGGCTGGCGATGCGAAGTGCAATGCTGCCTTGTTCCTTGCGAGCGGCAACTCGCAGAATTATGTCCAGCAGTCTTTCTGGCAGCAGGCGATCACGGGCGACGACCAGCTCCGCCAACGAATGAAGTACACACTCTCCGAGATCATGGTGGTTTCGAGCACCAACGGCGGCGTGAACAGCCTCCCGCGCGGCATCGCAACCTACTACGACATGCTTGGGCAGGACGCCTTCGGGAACTTCCGCCAGCTGCTCAACGATGTGACGCTCAGCCCGGTCATGGGCGAGTTCCTCAACGTACTCAACAACGACAAGGGTGACGCCACGCGCGACCCGGATGAGAACTACGCGCGCGAAGTCATGCAGCTGCTGTCGATTGGCCTCTACCAATTGAACCCTGATGGGACCCAGAAGCTCGATGCAACCGGGCTGCCGATCCCAACCTATTCGAACGACGACGTGATGGGGCTTGCGAAGGTGTTCACCGGCTTCAGCTGGAGCATCCCGGGACAAGGCGACAACGCGTGGGGTAGCTGCTGCGCCTACGTTGGCACTGGATTTGGCGAAGATCTTCTGCCCATGCAGAGCTACGCCAGTCATCACTCAACAGACACAAAGACCTTCCTCGGTGTGACGATCGCCAGCGGCGCTTCCGATCCGGATGGCGATCTGAAGATCGCACTCGACACGCTCTTCAATCATCCCAACACGGCGCCTTTCATCTCCAGGCAGCTCATCGAGCACCTCGTCACCAGCAATCCAAGCCCTGCGTATGTGGGCCGGGTTGCGGCGGTCTTTGCGGATAACGGCAGCGGCGTTCGCGGCGACATGAAGGCAATCATCCAGGCGGTCCTGCTGGATGATGAAGCGCGCAACGCGACAAACGCCGCCGGCAATCCGCAGTATGGCAAGGTAAGCGAGTCGCTGGTGCGCTACACGCAGTGGGCACGCGCATTCACGGCTGAGTCACGCAATGGCTCCTTCAACATTGGAAGCACCGAAGACCGCATCTACGGCCTGGGTGAGATGGCGACGCGCTCGCCGACGATCTTCAACTGGTTCGCGCCCGGCTACACTCCACCGGGAACAAGCATCGCAGCGGCAGGTCTCATCGCACCCGAGATGCAGATGACCGATGTCTCCACCGTGGTCGGCTATCTGAACTACATGCAGAACGCGATCGGCGCAGACGCGAAGAATGGTTCGGACATTTACTCCAGCTATTCGACCGAGGTTGGGCTCGCGGCAGATGCCGACGCATTGCTCGATCGCATTAACCTGCTGATGATGGCGGGCACGATGGACGGCACGCTCCGCAGCCAGATTCTTGCTGCCGTGAACTCCATTGCTGTGCCGAACGGCAGTCCTGCAGATATCAACGCTGCGCTCACCAATCGCGCACAGATCGCAATCTATCTCACCATGGCTGCGCCGTCGTTCAGTGGCCGGTACTAACACTAGATTCATACGGAGCGGACATGAACAAGCACGAGCAGTCGCGGCGGCAGTTTCTCAGGACGGCATCGATGGCCTCGATGGCCGGGCTTGCGGTCAGCCCATTCCTTCTTGAACTCAACTCGGTCGCCGCCATGGCGCAGCAGTCAGGCGTCCCGGATTACAAAGCCCTCGTCTGCATCTTCCTCCAGGGGGGCAACGACGGACACGGTACAGTCATTGCCACCGATACCGAGAGCTTCAGCGCCTTCACCCAGGCGCGGTCGGGAGCTCCCGGCCTTGCCTATCCTGCAAGCACGCTCTTGCCGATTACCTTGAAGACGCCGCAGAGCGGCCGCACCTTTGCGTTGAACCCGAACCTGACCGGCGTGCAGAACCTCTTCAACGCCGGACGAGCGGCAATCGTTACGAACACCGGTACGCTGATCGCCCCTACCACCAAGACGCAGATACAAAATAACTCGACACCTCTACCGGCATCGCTCTACTCGCACTTCGACCAGACGGCAGCGTGGCAGGCAGTTACGGCAGACTTTGGCTCTGCCGTTCACGAAGGCTGGGGCGGAGCAATGGCAGACCTGATCGCCAGCCAGAACCAGAATGCCTCATTTACCTGCATTTCGACTGCAGGTACGGCCCTCTTCCTTTCAGGTGAGTCATCTTTCCAGCTGAACGTGACGGCGGCAGGCCCGATCCCGATCGGCGGTCTCACAAACCAGCCGTTCAACTGCCAGATGGGGACCTCGGCCTTGAGTGCGGTCCTCAGCGCCGACGAAACCAACCTGTTCGCGAAGGAGTACGAGGTCGTCGTGCAGCGCTCGATCGCAGCCCAGGCCAGCCTCGCCAGCGCGATGTTGCCGGCAGGAGCTACCGGCGTGGTGAACCCTCCTCAATATCTCAATCCGATGACCAAAAAGCTTGTCGACAACCCGCTTGCTGTTTCTTTGCAAACGGTGGCGCGCATCATTGGCGGCCGCGCAAGCCTTGGAGTCAGCCGCCAGATCTTCTATGTGCAGCTGGGCGGCTTTGACATGCACTCAAACCAGGCGCCGCAGCACGCAAACTTGCTGACGCAGCTTGGTTCAGCGCTCGAGTACTTCGATTCGATTATGACGACGGCGGGCCTTTCAGACCAGGTCACGGCCTTCACAGCATCGGATTTCGGCCGCACGCTCACAGCGAACAGCGATGGCACCGACCATGGCTGGGGCAGCCACCACATCGTGGTGGGCGGTGCGGTTGCTGGTGGAGATATGTACGGGACCTATCCGGTGATTGGATCGAACCAGGCAAATGACATGGGTGCCGGTCGCCTTATCCCGACGACCTCCGTCGAGCAGTACGCCGGCACACTCGCGCGCTGGTTCGGGCTCTCAGACGGCCAGGTGCGAAGCGTGTTCCCAAACTTCAAAAACTTTGGAACGAATCCCTACCTCGGACTCATGGGCTAGGTCGCCGGCGGACCTAGCGATCGCCCGGATCGTAGCCCGGCGCGACCGTCTCTGCGGCTGGAACATGCACCGTCCTGGCCCATGGGTCTTGATCAGGTGGGCGTTCAATCACTGATGGCGCCTGCGGCGGCATCGTCTGTGACTCAGAAAACGCAGGCACATGCAGCGGCGGAGCGACGACGCGGCTGTCAATCGGTAGAAGGTTCTGGTGCTCCGCAGCCCATTTCGCAGCCAGCCCGTTCAGCGGACTGCGGGTGTTGTACTCCTGGTAAGCGATCATGCGGCCGATCCGAATGACGAGGTCGTCCAATCCTTCAGAGGCAGCCCAGAAGTCTCCAACGCAAACGCTGGCCTCATCAAAGTTCGGATGGAAGACCGGCGTCAGCATCCGGCACTGCGGCGCGCGCCGTGGGTACTCAAGCGAGAGATGGACTTCGAGCACGTGCGTGTCGCGCTCAAGGATCTCTCCCGCTGGCGTTACATAAATGCCCTTCAAGCTGAACTGGAAGCGATACATCTCCGGTGGCAGACCAGCCGTACCCGTGATGGCGATGACGGATGAGTCTGCGAAGCGGTGAGTCAGTGTCTCGTAGTCCAGCTTCAGCCGGCGAGTGCGGGGCGATGCCATTCATGACTCCAAGAAGTTCAATTAGCGATTCGAAGCATACATGCGATCCAACAGCTTGCGCCTGTTGATGTCGTTGAGGTGATACTGGAAGTAGATGCCGCCGAAGAAGAACGTGGTGACGCCGCTCAGCTTCAGGCCCATCGGCTCAACGGTGTTGTAGTGATATTCGAGCGAAGTTCGAAGTTTGAAGCGGCCAACCAACAGCAGCACGGCATAGATCAAGTTAAGCAGGCCGCCAGAGGCGTTGGGAGAGTGACCTACCGTTGAACTAATTGCCGTGAAGTAGACCAAAGCGAGTATCACGGCAGCCCCGATGTAGTAATAAAGCGATTGGCTCATTGGCTGAACCTTCTTCATCCAGGCCGCCTGGACCAGGTCCCAGACAATCATAAATGCCCCGCAGGTAAGCACCGTGAACAGCAGGACCAACCCCCAATGCAGATTCGGGGCGTCGGGATAGTAGGCCGCTGGCGCTGCGGGCGCAGGTGTCTGGTACTGCGGCGGCGCGGCAATGTTGCCGATAATCTGGCTGACCGGAACAGGAGCCGCCATGCCTTCGCTACTGGCCATGTCGGCGAGTGATATCTCGCCGGACCCTACGTAGCGTTGCAGGTCAGCGAGAGTATAAGGGCCGTAGTTCTGACCCTCCCGAATGATGAAATAGTTCAATGTTGCCCCCGTCCTGCATACACGTATTGCACACTACTCAAAACTTTCAAAACGATGATCTAGATGAAGGCAACACCATCGTCATCCTGTTTCACGATGCAGACCTCGAAAATTGCCCAGATCCAGCTGATGATGCCGCCAAAGAAACAACTCAGCACCGTGAGCAACAACTGTACGACGGCACGCTGAATATACCCCGCATAAAAGTTGTGACCACCAAATGGCCCCAGCAGTACGCCGAGCAGGATGAAGGTAAGTCGGCTGCGGCGCCGGATGTAGGGCGAGATTGCAGCGGTCGACGGATTGTAGCCGCCAAGGCTGATTGCAGCGGCTGGTCTAGTCCCATAGGCAGTGAAGCCCTGAAAAGCAAACGGTCGCGGAGGCGGAGGAACTGCCGAGGAACTGCCCGGATACCGCGGCGGAGGCGGAGTCGGTGGAATCAACGCTGGAGCAGCCACGGACTGGAGCGCGCCCCTGGTCTCGGAGGCCGTGACGCTGATCTTCGGCTCGTCGACCGGTGCCTTCGAGCAGCCAAAGACCGTGCAGCCGCCGTTTTCGGCATAGCAGTCCGCATGGTGCGGAGTCGCACACGCCTCGCACACAGTGACTTCATCGTCAGGCTCGAACCCAGCGCGGCAGTAGGGGCAGGCAGTTGCGGCGACCGTCATCCGCGAGGCCTTTCCTGGTAGCGAAAGCTGTACCGGCCAATCTGGAGGATGGCCCCGGTCTCAAGCATACGGGCGGTCTGCAGCCGCTGTCCGCCCATGTAGACCGGCCCCTGTGCCTCGATATACACGCGGTCGCCCTTTTGCAACAGGGTGGCGTGCGCGGGCAGGATTTCAAGGTCTTTGAAGAGGTAGATGTCGCATGTCTGCGCGCTACCCATGACAGTACGCGGCTTGTACAGGATGAACTGCTTGCCGGAGAGTGGTCCGGCGGTGACATACAGCCAGCGATCTTTGAGCGCGCTTTCGACCAGGCCCATCGCAATGCCGGTAGTCATGCCAAGCAGCGTAAAGCCGACGGCGCGGCTAAGCGTTCCGCTCTGATGATGCAGGTACCTCTCGACGCCAAATGCAATGGGATCGAAGATCATACCGCCCAGGGCCGCACCGAGCGCACCGCCGAGGGCCCCATAGCCGACCTTCTTTGCGGAGCGGCCTATGATGCCATAGACGATGCCGCCAGCCACGCCGAACGCCGCCCAGGCCACGCCGCGAATAATCCAGAAGCCAGGATTGTGGCTGGTCTGCATGCCCGCTGAAGAAGCAATTCCCAGGCCTATCTGGAAGATCACGTTTGCAACAAAGTTGAAGAAAAAGCCGAGCACGATCCCCAGCGGAATTGAGATACCAACGCGGATGGCGCCCTTCCGGACCGACCGCTCGACCACGCTTTCAGCAATTGCAAAGGCAACACACATCATCGTGACGATGATGGGCAGCATTAGGATGTTCCCCCAGTGGCTGCCCGCGCCGTCGACAAAGCCGGGCTCGCCGATCGCCCAGCCAGCCAGCGCTCCGACGAAGCCGGCAACTCCAAGGTAGACCCAGGCCTTTAGAAAGATGCTGCCCTTCTCCTGCGTCAGCATCTGCGGGTCGGCGGGTTCATGAATGTTGCCGTAACTCTTCGTCCCCGCAAGCTGCGCCGCGGCCACAACGGCGTTTGTAGGCGCCCCGACCTCGGAGAGATCATCGAGCGAGACCCGCAGGACTTCGTTGTTGTCGCTCACTTTTGACTCCCTGGCTTCTCCGGTTGCGGGCTTTGAGGTTGGGCCGGCGTTTGCCCGGCCGGCGGTACGGCCGCAGGTTTGGTCGCCGGATGGGCAACAGCATCAGTTACAGGATCAGCGGCAGCTCCATGCAGCGCGCGACCAGCGATGGGTGCGGGCGGATTGAAGACATCGAGCGGTTTTGGGGCGGCACCCTTTCCATCGAGGTAGGCCCGGAGTTCGTGATAATCGAGGACCACGAATGACCCCGACGTCGGATCCGGAACAAGCGCCAGCAGGCGTGGGAAAAAGAAGAACGCGATTGCGAAGCCTGCGAGCAGCACGGTGATATGCGTCAGCACCGTGCGCGCGATGACTGCCCACAGAGGCACGTGATTAGCCCGGGATGCTGAGTGCGGCGAAGGTTCGTCGTCATCATCATCGTCGTTGAGGACGTGACCATCGACTTCATGGCCCTTACTCGCATGCTCCACCGGAGCGCCGCCCCGGTACAGGGTTGAAATCGAGGACAGCCTTGCGACTTTGCCTCCGACCCATCCGAAGCAGCCCTCGTCATCGGAGTGCGGGTCGTACACCCAGGCCACCTGGCCGGGTGAGGAAAAAAAGTTTTCCTGGATGAATAAGTCATGCTCAGAGAGAAAGATTCCAAATCCCGGATGCGAGTGATACCAGCCGACGATGCGCTCGTCGGGGTACAGATCGTCCTTGACCTTGTAAATCTCCTCCCACGCGTCCTGCGTAAACGTGACATGGGTGCCAGCCTGGGCCGCGTTCAGGGCTTCGATGGAGGCGCGGATCTCGATGGTCCCGTCGTTGCTCTCTCCAATCAAAACTCCACACACTTCGGTCTTCAAGTGTGCCCGTGCATGTTGGCGAATGCGGCGGGTCACGTTGCTGTCCACATGGATGGTCGGCTCGTTCATCGAGAGCGCAACAGTCCCCGCTCCGGACGCACTTGCTTCCAGCGGAACCTGCCCAGTGAGACCTTTCCTGCTGTCGGCGTTGCTCATGCCGTTGCCTCGCTTCTCGCCGCAAGCGGCCCCAGCACCATGGCAGCATCACCGCTTAGGCAATAACTCACTTCCGCCTCTGCGGAGCGCACCGTGAAAACATCAAAAAGTGGCAAGCCCAGCCCATCCAAAGTACGATCCGCCAACCCCGCCTGCCCGCTGTAGCCAGTAAGCGTCTGGACGATGCGCATCTGCGCTTCCGCTGTGGATTCGCTGCATGCCACGCACTGCCCGCGAGCACGATCAATCGACCCTACCGGCACGAACACATCCTCCACCGCGCCACACCGTGGGCACATTAAGCGATGGATGATGTCGCGGCTGAACTCGACCACGACTTCCCTCGTGCCTAGCTCACGCCTGCCGAGTTCGAGTAGCTGGTCCAGCGTCATCTCGCTTGATCGCTGCGGCAGATCGATGATCGTCTCAAGCGTGTCATGGCTCGTGCAGTCTGGATTTTCTGTGTACTGAGTGACGTACGACGTGTGATGCAGACCCTCAAACACGTATCCCTTCCCGGCAAGTGTTGGCAAACCGTGCAGTGTCTTGACCGCCTCCTGTGCCTGGATCCCGCCGATGATCGAGGAAATAGTTGGCGTGGTGGGCGTGCGCCCCTGGGGATTCGCCTCGTGCAGCAGCAGGTTGCAGGACATGCGGCGATTGAGGATCGCCCAGTCGGTCTCGCCCAGCGTGCACTCGTAGCACGGCGGCTCGCCGGGAAGAAAGACACGGGCCACGCCATTGATGCCTTCGATGGCACCATCGATCCACGGCCTGCCAACCTTCCAGGCGCAGCGATTGATCCAGAGGCGCGCTTCGCGATTGTCGAGACCAGCCAGGATCAAGTCGGCCCACGCGAAGAGCCCAAGGCCGCAATCCTGCATTACATTCGCAACCAGTGGCTGGACCGTAGCCTCTGGCAGTAGATCGTTGTATCCCTTCGCAATGGCAGCGGCCTTTGAGAGGCCAACATCGGCGGTGCGGAAAAGCACGGAACGCGACAGGTTCGAAGTCTCGATGTAATCCAGATCGACCACGACGACCTTCACGAATCCTAGCAGCGCAAGGTTCTTCAGAATCTCATTCCCAAGCGCGCCAGCCCCGACCACAAGGACGTTTGCAGCCTGGATCTTGTTCTGGTCCCACCAGGGAATAAGACGCAGTCGGCTGAAGCGGTCTTCTTCAACTTCCGCTGTGAGCTCGGCCTGCACTGTGAGGGTCTCTGCCATAGTCAGCCCGCGGTGATCTCCGGCTGCAATCGCAGGATGTCGCCCTCTTTCACACCGGCATCCGCAAGCGTCTGGCTATCCTGGATCTGGCGGCCGCTGTTCTTGTGATGAAACTTGTAGCTCAGCGGAGCGCCATCCGGGCCATTGGTCGGCAGCTGCAGCTTCTGCACCAGCACCGAGACAATTTTGTTGCAGGGAGCGTCGTCAGGCAGCTCCGCTGGTACGCGCTTGTTCTCCGTTGAATCGAAGACCGTGACGCTGATATAAGCCATGAATCAGTTTCCTCTCATGCTGAAACCATTACTTGTTGCCTGGTTGTACCGCGGCCATAGGTAACGTCTGCAATGCCTTGTTATATGTGTCGAGCTTTTGACGGCCGTCGCCATAGAAGACCCAGTGCGTGGGATCACGCAACATCTGCGCCTGCTCCGCAAACCCAAGATTCTCGCCATTGGCGTCGACGTTGCGGTCGAACTTCGAACTCACAATTCCGAGCAGGCTCCCATGATTGTCATAGACGGGCCCCCCGCTATTGCCAGGGCTGATCGCCGCCGAGATCTGGATGATCTGGTCACGCAGATCAGAAATCAGGCCCGTGCTCAGTGTGTATTTCAGACCTTCCGGGTGCCCGATCACGAAAATTTCTTCGCCGTCCGTTGCCTTCGAGATCGGCTGCGTAAAGCTGCCTGTGCCGGAGTGCCGTGGTACCCAGAGCAGCGCGATATCGAGCGGCACAGCGGTAGCGATCACGTCCGCGTTCGACCAGATCCCCGTCGCCGTCGTGACCATGACGTGTTGCGGCGAACCGCCCGCCGCCGGGGAGATCTTGCCAACCACATGGTTCGCCGTCGCGAAAAGATAGCCGTCCTTGTCAGCCTCAAGCAGCATGCCCGCCCCGAAAGACGAACTGCGCGACTCCTGGTGGTTCCACGATGTGACTGTTGGCGACACAACGATCACCAGCGGCTTTAACTGCTGCGAAACCGCAGCGCTGCTGAGGATGGTGTTCGTCGTCAGGGCAGGGAAGTCGGTTCGCTCATCGAGCTCCGGTAGGCCCGTACTAACCATCGCCGGGATCGGCACAAAGGACAGCACAAGGGCGAAGACCACGGTCGTTAGAAGGCCGCTGACAACCAGCAGTGTCGAAAGAAATGACGTCATGGCGTTGCGATCGCGGGGCGGCTGGGCGCGGAAAGCGACGCGCAGAATCACCGTCACAATGCAAAGCAGTGGCAGAACAAACGCCAGAAAGGACAAGGCGATCTTCGACCACAGGGGGAGCACGGGCGGGGTCCGCTTTAGCTCCGTTGCTGGCGCATGTGGTTCAGGAACGGACCGGTCGATGTCGTCGAGACTTACAGTGACTTTCTCTGCAGCCATAGTGTAGAGATCCTGATCCCCTTGGGCGTATGTCACTTATAGTGAAACTTCTCCCCGATAACAACAGCAAGCCAGTCACCCGGGAAGTGGAAACTTCAGCCGGTCACAGCAAATGGTAACTTCAGCCCGGAAATCTCATCTGGCAAGCAGAGTTGAGCGCGAGTTTGACCCCTCCCGATACGCATGGTGTAATAGCGGCCTTGTAAACGTGCTCTGTACATTGCGCGTCCCGAGGGGAAGTCGTCTATGCATGTGGTGCAATTCGTCGCTTTAGCGGTTCAGGGTCCAGTAAAGATGTCAGGCGCTCCAATGGACTTGAACGACGGCCGCTTGTACTTGTGGATCGCCATTGGCGTTGCGCTCGTCGCCCTCGCACTTGCCTTTATGTTGGCGCGTGCCGTCATCGCGGCCGATTCCGGCACAGCCGAGATGCAGGCGATCTCCAATGCCATTCGCGAGGGCGCAGAGGCGTTTCTGAAGCGGCAGTATCAAACCATCGGAGCCATTGCGCTGGTCCTGGCAATTGTCGTCTTCGTCGGGTACCACCTCTCTGAACGCACCGCACCCTTTGCCGCGAAGACAGTTGTAAGTTTTCTTGTGGGGGCTGTTTGCTCCGGCCTCGCAGGCTTCACCGGCATGTACTGTTCGATTCGCGCAAACATCCGCGCAGCATCGGCAGCCCGCACCAGCCTTGATCGTGCCCTCAAGCTTGCCTTACGCGGCGGCGCAGTCACCGGCCTGGTCGTGGTCGCCCTCTCGCTGCTTGGTGTCTCCGCGCTGTTTCTGCTGTTTGGCGGCTTACAGGATCCCAGGGGCGTCCCGTTCCAGCTGGTAGGCTTTGGCTTCGGAGCATCGCTGGTTGCGCTCTTCGCGCAGCTGGGTGGCGGAATCTACACCAAAGCAGCAGACGTTGGCGCCGATCTTGTCGGCAAAGTCGAAGCCGGCATTCCTGAGGATGATCCCCGCAATCCAGCAGTCATTGCCGATCTCGTCGGCGACAACGTCGGCGACTGCGCCGGACGCGGTGCGGACATCTTCGAGTCGACCGCCGCAGAAAATGTTGGCGCGATGATCCTCGGCGCCGCGCTCTATCCCGTCTTTGGGCTTAAAGGAATCTTGTTCCCGCTGATCATCCTTGCGATTAATCTGGTCGCCAGCATTATCGGCGTATTTGTCGTCAGCACGAACGAGACTGAAGACCCCATGCGCGCCCTGAACCGTGGCTTCTATGTCACCTCGCTGCTGGCGCTCGCAGGCTTCGCCGCCGCCGTGTACGTCATGTTGAATGGCAAGGGAGTACAGCCGCTCTGGCTGTTCGGCTGCGGGATCGTAGGTCTTGTCACCGCGTTCCTCTTCGTCTGGATCACGCAGTACTACACAGAAGCGAAGTACCGGCCCGTGCTGTCGATCGTAAAAGCCTCGCTCACCGGCCCCGCCACCAACATCATCAGCGGCCTCGCCGTAGGCATGGAGACGCCTGCCATGCCTGTGGTAGTCATCTCCGCCGCACTGCTGCTCAGCTACTACTTCGGCGTTCAGGGGCTGGCAGGAGTAGACAGCGTGAGCAACTTCGCCAAGGGAATCTATGGCACCGCTATCGCCACCATGGGTATGCTGAGCTGCGCGGCTTACATTCTCGCCATGGACACCTTCGGCCCAATCACGGACAACGCCGGCGGCATCATCGAAATGTCTAACCAGCCCGATGCAGTCCGCGACCGCACCGACAAACTCGACTCCGCTGGCAACACCACCAAGGCCCTCACTAAGGGCTACGCGGTTGGATCGGCATCGCTGGCTGCCTTTCTGCTTTTCTCCGCATACCTGGAAGAGATCAAATCGCTCGTCATCGAGAAGCTGAGAGTCGCCGAGCTTTCGCACCATGTCGTCGCAATGCCCGCAGGATGGAACTTCAACAACATCAACCTCGCGCAGATCCCAGTGTTTGTCGGAGCTCTACTGGGAGCGATGCTGACCTATCTCTTCAGTTCGCTCGCGATCAAGGCAGTCGGCCGCACAGCGCAGATGGTCGTCCAGGATGTGCGCGACCAGTTCCGCGAGAATCCCGGCATCATGGCCGGGACCTCGAAGCCTGACTATGCCCGCTGCGTCAACATAGTGACCTCTGCGGCGTTGAAGGAGATGGTCGTTCCGGGGCTGCTTGCCGTCGGTCTGCCGGTTGCCGTCGGCTTTATCTTCAAACACTTCAGCCAGAGCTACCAGGCGAACTCCGCATTCGACTCGGTCGGCGGAGCACTGGTGCCCATGATCGATGGCGTCGCCGTAAATCTCTCGGGAGCGGAAGCAGTGGCGGGCTTGTTGATGGTCGGCACCATCTCCGGTGTGCTGCTCGCCATGCTCATGAACAATGGCGGCGGCGCATGGGACAACGCCAAGAAGTACATTGAGACTGGACAATATGGCGGCAAGAAGTCTGATGCGCACAAAGCGGCGGTCGTAGGCGATACGGTCGGTGACCCATTCAAGGACACCGCCGGCCCCAGCCTCCACGTTCTCATCAAGCTCCTCGCCACGATCACGCTCGTCCTTGCCCCGCTTTTCGTATAAGCCTTGAACCCTGGGAACCCTGCATCTCGACACCTGTGGTGGAGGGTCTCCTGTAGCCGAATCTGTCAAGCATGATCGATTTACCCTGAATACCTGGTGCACAACATTTCAACATTGCTTAAGAGAAGAAGTCTCCTCCGCGGTGGCATTGCTGCCACCGCCGCAGTTCTCTTCGACTTGCCCCTGCGCGCTTCTTCTTCACCACCAGCCCCCCGTGCCAACCGCATCCACCAATCCGTCTCCCGCTGGTGCTACAAAGACATCCCGCTCGACAAGCTCTGCACCGCCGCCGCCGCCATGGGCCTCAAAGGCATCGATCTTCTTGAACTTGCCGAGTTCGACGTTCCTGCCCGCTACGGCCTCGTGTGCACCATGGGCTACGCTGGCGGAGGCGAGATCAACAAGGCCATGAACCGCCTCGACGACCACGCCGCCATTGAGGCAGCCTTCCGAAAGAACATACCCATCGCAGCGAAAGCAGGTGTGCCAAACGTCATCACGTTCTCCGGTCTGCGCAATGGCATGTCGGACGAGGAAGGCGCTCGCAACTGTGTAATAGGTCTTAACCGCATCAAGAGCATCGCCGAAGACAATGGCGTGACGGTCTGCATGGAACTGCTCAACAGCAAGCGCGACCATCATGACTACATGTGCGATCACACCGCATGGGGTGTCCGCGTCATGCAGGAGGTCAACTCGCCGCGCATTAAGCTGCTCTACGACATCTACCATATGCAAATTATGGAAGGCGATCTCATCGCGACCATACGCCAGGATCACCAGTGGCTCGGGCACTTCCACACTGGCGGTGTTCCAGGCAGACATGAGCTCGACTCCACCCAGGAGGTGCAGTGGCCTGCAGTGATGCGCGCCATTGCAGATACCGGCTTCTCCGGCTATGTCGCGCATGAGTTTGTGCCTGTGCGTGATCCGCTGACATCGCTCGCTGAAGCAGTAACGATCTGCGACGTCTAGGCGCGCCCAAAGCGCCATAGGGTGGATCACAAGCCAGCGGGCGGGATGTATATTCTGTGAGTTGCCGCGTGCAGCGCACGACTTGCCTTTCAGGAGCTACGAACAAATGAATCGAAATAGAATTGCAGCGCTCATCATGGCGGTAGCTGTGGCGATTGCCATGCCGTTAAAAGCCTTTACACAAGAGAACTCTCCCGCTGCTGCTGCTGAAGCTAAGCCGCTCGGTGTGCTTCGCAACGCGGAGTTGGACAAGCTGATCCCACCCTCGGTCTACTTCCAGGGTCAGTCGGCAACGGTACAGGTCCGTAACTCGGGCGGAGTACGCTTTCCGGGTGGGCTGGTGATGTTCACCGTCAAGGTCGATACAGGCGGCTACTCGACAGCTGTCAAAGAGCGCTACCAGGACTATCTCGTCACCGAAACACCCCTATTGCTTGGGGAAGGCGCCGACCAGAAGAAACTCGCACCCGGAGCGTACGGCATCGGTTTCGTCAACGAAGGTCTTCTTGTAATGGACATCGGCGGCCACACAATCTTCACACTCCCAACGCCGACCGACTCGGCCCTGCGTCGCCCGTCACCACTGCAGGTGCTTGCGCATGACGCTGCATTTCGCATCTATAGCGGCCGGACCTACATCACCTTCACACCTGCGCCTTAATGAGCAGGTGCTGCCAGGAACCTCGTTACCCTTTCGAATACCGCCTGTGCGTCGCAATCCATGATCAGGTGAGCGCAGGTTCCAGGCGAAATGTACGTCTCTGACCCGAGCGCCTTTGCCCACGCAAGCGCAGGCTGTGGTGTGACCATGCGATCTTCGGCTGCGACGATGATCAGGAACTTCACTGCCGAAGACGCCCTGGCAGCCTCCGCAATCGTCTTGCCGTGCAGCACGTCATGCAACAGGATCGCCTTCGCTTGCCAGACGCGATCGTTGGCGTCCTGCCGCTGCGGAGCTTCGATCTCCTGCAACTTCGCGGCAAACTCCTCACGCGGCCACTGCGAGTTGCGGTACTGCGGCGCGGACACCATCTGTGCGCCAATAGCATTTGCCAGCTTCAGAGCCGGTTCCGTAGTGTAGTGGCCGCCCTGGTACTCCGGGTCATCCTCGATTGCATCGATGACAATCTGTTTGGAAAGCATGTCGAAGCTCGTCACCTGCGGCGATCCTACAATCGGGATGGCTTCATCAAGGAAACCGGGGAAGAGTGCTGCCCACGCAAACACCTGGTGCGCTCCCATCGAAAGGCCGATGGCTGCACGAATATGCTTGATGCCAAGCACCTCAATAAGCACACGATGCTGCGCCTGCGCCATGTCTTCCATGGTGAAAACCGGGAACGCGGAACCGGGTTGCTGACTGCTGTTTGAAGGCGATGAGGAGACGCCATCGCCAAAGGCGTCAAATGCGATGCCGAAAAATTTTGAGGTGTCGACCAGGCGCTTACCGCTTGCTGCTACGCCAAACAAGCCAATCAGGTCTTCGCTTCGACCGTTCAACCAGCTCGGCATGATCACCACATTGTCCCTGGCTGCGCTCAGCTTGCCAAAGGTGCGATACCCAACGCGGCAATCCTCGATCGCCTTGCCTGAAGCAAGTGGGCAGCTGCCAAGCTCGGCGACCTGCTTTACTCCATCCTGCGCAACCACCATCGAAGGCGTAATCGCCAACGCCACCAAGAGAAAAACTCGCACCATCGTTGTTGTGCAGCGAGAAAACATCCTGCTTCTCCTCTTTGGTCTGATTTGGCCCGATTTGGCCTGATTGACTCCGATTGCCTGATAGACCCCGAGCGAACCAGCCTAGTTCTTTGCCGTAAGCGCCTTGATGACGATGGCATTGGGCGAAGCTCCCGCAGGCAGAATAGTCAGCAGTGACGGGCCTAGCTTCCCCTGCGTGCGGATCACGCTGACGTCACCGGACCGAGCATCGGCAGCCAGCAGCAGCCGCTCATCCGCCGAGAAGGCAAGCACGTCAGGCGAGGAGCCGGTGCGCAGGCTGCTCACGAGTTTGCCATCGTCGATGCTGTAGAGCGACAGCGAATCAGCCCCGAAGTTTGATACCCATAGAGCGCTATTGTCCCCGCTCACAATTCCGTGGACCGGCTTGTTCCCGATTGGGTAGGTTGTCCCCACCTCGTTCGTGTAAGTCGATATCTCGGAGATGGAATCGGAACCGAAGTTCGATACGAAGAGTTCGCCGCCATCGGGCTTCATGGCGAGATGAACCGGTGATTCGCCCACATCAAGCAGCGCAAGAAGATGGTCGTTGATAAGGGATGGATTCTGCCTGGCTGCCCAGGTGTCAGGGTCAGCCGCCAGGTTAATCGCCATCACCTGGTGGCCGGACGAGCATGCAACAAAAGCCTTCGAGGAATCAGGTAGGATTACGGCGTCTGTCGCTCCCGGGCAGCCAGGGAACGTCGCTCTCAGGTGCGGCTGGACCTTGGCATCAGGACCGATTGCGTCTCCCGCTTCCACACCAAAAACGGACACGCTGCCGCTCGCGCGATTGGTGACGACGAGCGATCGCATGTCCGGTGCAATCAGCGCCATTCCGGGAGCTTCGCCGGTGGCCGCAACCGCGATCTCACGGCGGCGTTCGAGATCGATCACCGAGACCGTATTCGAGCCGGAGTTGGCGACGTATGCGCGGCGGCCAAGGCGATCGACGCTGATGGAGTAAGGCTGGCGATGCACACCGATGGTAAAGGCGACAGTGTTCTTCCTGGTGTCGATGACAGTCACGGAACCGCTGCCGGAGCTGTCGCCCGTGTTGACCACGTAGACCTCATCCCTGACCGGATTCACCGCCATCCCGGATGGTCCAGGCCCTACCTGGAGGGTGCGGTCGGGTCGCAGATACACCAGGTCAAGGACAGAGACAGTGTTCGCCTTGCCATTCGAAACATAGGCGAACTCGTGGTACCCGGTTGGTGTCTCGGGAAAGTCATAGCGATGACAGCCGATCGCCGTTGCCGCAACACACAGCACGAGAAACGCAGCCGGCTTCATCGGACGGGATTGCCGGATTCGGTCCACTCGTAAACTACAACGCCGAGGTCGTTCAACAGGTTCATGGCCGTCTCCATGTTGCGGCGGACCTGTGGGCGCGCACCAGCAGGGGTATCGTGGGCCTCTTCAATCGCGACGACGCGGCCGTACGGCCAGGCCGTCTGCGGGACCGAGTTTAGTGCCATAGGCAGGTCTGCGGTTCGAATGTTAAGGTCCTGGTGGCGTGCACCGACCGGGCGAAGAATGCCCCCAACGCCAAGATCACTCGAGTTCGCATCGGCTACCGTTACGTGCAGCGTGAGCATATTCCCCTGCACGGTCAGGTATGGGTTCTCCCAGCTTGTAAGTGTTCGGATCGCCAGGTAGCGCGACTTCGAAGGCGGCGGAATCAGCTCAATCTGCTGCCGAATCAGGTCCGTCTGTGCCCGTTCCTGGGCGATGGCCGTGGGGCCCTCAGGACCCGGAACAACGGCGGAGCGGTTGCAGCCGGAGGCCAGCATCGTCGCCATGATGATTGCGGCTGCAGTTGGGATGCTAAAGGAGGTCAGAAGTTGGGAGAGGCTAGGGTAACGCACTCCTCAAGCATACCAAGTAGGAGACTCTGTTGCTGACGATCTACAGGGGCGATCAACGGCCTATAAAGTGCGCCGGGCGCTTGGCCAGGAAGGCTGCGGCGCCTTCGGCTTTGTCTTCTGTTTCGCAGAGTTGGCCAAACAGCTCGGCTTCAACGCGAAGGCCTTCATGAAGGTGTATGTGCGCTCCGCGATGTACCGCCTCGAGCGTTCCGGAAATCGCAAGCGGCGCGGCTGTGGCGATCTGCTTGGCCAGGGCATGGCCCTTGGCAAGCAATTCAGCGGCGGGATGGATCTCGTCCACCAGGCCAATGCGCAGCGCCTCTTCCGCGGAAATCATGTCGCCCGTCAGTAGCAGGCGCAGCGCCCGGGAGGCGCCAATCAGGCGCGGCAGCCGCTGGGTACCACCATATCCGGGAAGTATTCCCAGCTTGATCTCTGGCTGGCCAAGCCTTGCAGTCTCGCTCGCGAGACGCATCGTGCAGGCAAGTGCAAGTTCGCAGCCGCCACCCAGGGCGAAGCCGTTGATCAACGCAATGACCGGTTTGCCGCAGTTCTCAACCAACGAGAATACGGATTGGCCGCGCAAGGACATCTGTTCGCCAGTCGCGGCGGTTGTGCGGGCAAGCTCGTTGATGTCGGCACCCGCTGCGAACGATTTTGGCCCAGCGCCGGTGATAAGAAGGACACGAACGGCCTCGTTACGGTCGATGTCGGTGAAGTTGTCTTCGAGCTCGTCGAATACCAGTGCGTTCAGTGCGTTCAGTACCTCTGGCCGGTTGAGGGTGATGGTCGCAACGTGCTGTTCGACAGCGTAGGTCAATGTCTCGTAAGGCATGGCTTCCTCGTGGTCAAGGATACGTGAGGGAGGACTTACAATGAAGGGATGATCAAAGGGATAACACTGGTGAACGCCATTGCGTCCGAAGAGGCGTTCGAGCGGCTAAGCAGCCTCTTTCAGGCAATTGGTTTTGAGCCCGGCAAGGGCTGGCAGGATGCTCAGGGCAAGGGTGCGGCGTTTCTCGCTCCTGTAGGTAATCTTGAGTTGGTCACGGGACGTATGCCAGCTGTGCCGAGAATAATGATCGAGGTGACGCAGATCGATGCGGTGCATGCAGCCATCAAGTCCTGGGTTGGGGATAGCGGCTTGACGCTCTCCGATGTTGAAGCCACGCATTGGAACACGCGGATGTTGACGGTGCACCTGGACGAGTCGCTGGAGCTCGGCTTTTGGGAGTCGGAGAACCCGCTGCACGGCAAGCCACAGGCGATTGAAGGCGACCTTTCGGCTGCAGGCATGCGATTCGCCATTGTAACGGCGCGATGGAACGCGGTGATTACCGACCGGCTCCTTCAAGGCTCGCTTGATGGGCTGAAGCGAAGCGGAGCGTTGGCAAAGGACATTGAGATCGTCAGGGTGCCAGGGGCGTGGGAGATTCCTTCCGCCGCACGAACTCTCGCGGAATCAAAACGCTTTGACGCGGTACTGACGCTCGGCTGCCTGCTGCGCGGCGAGACTGCACACTACGAAGCCATTTACACGGAAGTAGCGCGAGGCATAGGCCAGTCCCAGCAGGAGACCGGCGTGCCCCATGCGTTCGGCGTGCTGACCTGCGAGACGCTCGAGCAGGCACTGGATCGGGCCGGGGTAAAGGCAGGCAACAAGGGGTTTGAAGCGGCCATCGCAGCCATCGAAATGGTGTCGATTCAAAAGAAGATTGCAGTTGCTTCGGACGCTCCGGTGCGGGTGCAAATCTAATGGGCACACGCAGGAAGTCGCGCGAACTGACCATGCAGATGTTGTTTCAAGGGGACCTCGGTAAGCAGACTCCCGAAGAGGTCCGGAAGCTGTTCTGGCCGTCACGCGACGACGTGGATGAAGAGACCCGTGGATTCGCCGAAGACCTCCACCGGGTGGCAAGCGCGCGCCAGGTTGAGATCGACAAGATCATCGAAGATCATTCGCAGAACTGGCGTATCGAACGGATGCCCGTCGTCGACCGCAATCTGCTGCGGACCGCCATCGCCGAGATGCTGGAGTACCCGAACACGCCCGCGGCCATCGTGATCAACGAATCCCTGGAGGTGGCGAAGCGGTACGCCGCACCGGAGTCTATTCATTTTCTAAATGGCGTTCTCGATGCGATTGCAAGGGACCTGTTGAAGAAACGGCTGGCAAAGCCTGCTGACAGGTAAAACAAGTCAGTCCGTTGCCAGTAACGCGGTGACCACTTCGGAATCAGGTCCATGCTTCGAAGCGGAACGAGATCGCTTCGAAAACATCGGGCCATCATTGAGGACGGAGCGGAAGCATACTGATTGTGCTTCCACCATCTTCAGACGCTCACTTCCAATCCAGTTGTGATCAGGACCCGGGTAGGGGTAGAGACCGATTGGTCGGTTCGCATAACAAAAGACATAGCTTTGGCGCGTCTCCGCAACTCAAAAGTCAAGTTTACTGACAGATACTGGAACGTACCTGCCAGTGAATAGAAGTCTAATCGTGCTCCCGAGGCGAACTTCCGCGTGTTGCAGACTAGGTGGTCGGGCGTGGCTTCTCAACGAGCAAGTCCGGAACTGCACTGGTTCCAGCGGCTCCGCTAAAGCTTGGCAGCGCAGGAGCAATCGCGTTCGTCTCCGTAAGCGTGCCCGTGCTGATGATGTGGACAAGATCGTCGCCCGAGGTTCCAACGTATACCGTGGAATTGTCGGCGCTGATCGTCCCGCCAACCGGCGCAATTGCGCCACCCGAAAGAGGAATGTTCGTAAGTGTTCCTGCGATCCCCGCGCCAGTGGTGTTGCCGGCGGGCGACAGGTTCGTTGGCTGGTAAGCCGGAAGAACGCCGCCTGTGCCGGTGTACGTGATGAACGCGAGCCTGGAGTCCGAAGTGGGCAGGACGCCAGTGATGACTGAAGGTGCAATGCCTGCCAGGGCAACTGGAGCAGTAGCGTGTGAGAAAGTAAGGCCGGTGCCGTCCATTGGGCAGACAATGCCGCCTGAAGGGCTGCGTGAACCATTCAGCGCGGTCGCCGTAGCGAGGACAGGTGCAAGGTTCACCTCGATGTCGCTCAGGGTTGCGGTTGCGGCACTTGCGCCGATGATATGGAATCCGTCGCTCGTAGCGGCAATACGATCAGTGTTGCTGGCAACCGTATCGGCCAGCGGGTAAAACTGGTTGGCGACCTGGGGCGGTCCATCTGCAGGCGCGGCAGTGATCGTAGTCGCAGGGCAGTAGCCGCGTGCGATAGTGCTTGGGCCGGCGAAGTATGCGCCGACTGCCGGGACCGTTACAGCAACATCGCTTACCGTAGCACCCGCAGCCGTGGCCGGGCCGATCTGTTTCCAGCCGCTGAAGTTCGAATGCACCAGGATCTCGTTACCCGCGGAAATATAGACAGTCTGGCTATCGGGGCTGTACTCGGCATGCGTGCCCACTCCGCCATAGGTGGTGGTGACCGTGCCGCTGGAGCTGTAGAGATAGACTTGCTTGCGAACGGGATCGCTGATGACAACCGTGCTGTTATCAGGCGAAATGGCAAGAACGTTCCCGCGCACCGAGATGTCCTGCCGGGTGATGGCGGAGGTAAGGGCGTTCAGCACCATCAGTTCTGTGCTGCTGCCGAGGTACAAGGTTGAGCCGTCGTTCGAGATGACCATCGAGGTCGGTACGTAAGGCATGCGGACCGGAGCTCCGAGGTTAGGCTGGGTAAAGTCGACGCGAACGAGATACTGAGAGTCAGTGCTGGCGATATAGAGAAAGGTGCTGTTCGTTCCCGGCGTCGTGATCGAGACAGACTTCGAAGCCACAGACTTGCCATTGCCGAAGATTCCGACCGCACTTTGGGGCGCGGTGTTGCAGGTGGGCGGCTGGCAGAGCGCAGTGATGGACGCTGCACCCGGGAAGACCGGTGTGACGGTGCCATTTGACGATGCAGGAATGGTAATCGGCGTCGTCGAAACGTACTCGAGCGCCAGGCCGGTCATTTGGACGCCGTTCTTGTCTACTGCGGTCGCGGTAATAGGCTGCGTATTGTTCTGGTTGACGATAATGTTGGTGGTTCCGGCAGTGCTTCCCGGGTAGCTAAGCGCAATATCGACCGGCGGGCAGGTGGAGAAGAAGCCAGCCGAGCTGCCCGTCAGGGCTACGCCCGCGTTCACGATCGTTGCTCCCGGCTGCTGTGCCGTCGCTACGCCGTTCTGATCGATGCTGACGATTCCAGCAGATTGGGCGGTGTAGTTGAGGTGTCCGACAAGGCAGCTGACGTTGGTCTGATTCGTTCCGCTGCCGGCCAACACGCGGGCCGCAAGCTGGCCAGTCTTATGCTGAGAAAGGCATCCGGTAGCGTCGTAAGCCACGGCGGTCGGGTCAGATGGCGCAACGGGAACAGCGCAGCAGCCGTTGGCAAATGCCACGGCGCAGGCTACTGCAGAACTCGCGGGAAGATTGCTGTTTGTCGCAGCAGGACTGCAGTTGGTCGCCGGGTCAGTCGCGCAATCGATAGAAGGTGCGCCGAGCACGACCGTCGTGACGACCGGATGCACATAAACCGGTAGTGGATTGCTGGAGACACCATTGGCTGTTGCGGTGATGTAGGCTATCCCGCTCTTGCCAGTTGACTCGCAAAGCGTGTAATCCGCCACGCCGCCGCCGGAGTTCTTGTTCCAGGTGCCGCCGCATATTCTGCCCGTCGTGGGCTGGATGTCGGCAGTCGTCATGTCTGTGGTGCCGTAGGTGAAGCGGCCCGCAGAGACAATCGCGCCCTTGCAATCGGTCGCGGATGGAGCCGTCGCGGAGGTGATCTCAGCCTGGTTCACCGAAATACCGTAGATCTTGGGCTGCAGGGTGATCGTGGTGATCTGGCCCACGGCAACGCCGGCACTGGCGCCGGTGCAATACGTCACAGTTGCTGTTTTCCTACCGCAACCGGAGATCGAAATGCCAAAAGGAACTGTGAAAAGAAGTAAAGCGATTACTGTGACGAACCGACGCATTGAACCTCCCCGTCCAACCGGAACCCGAGCTGAACGGTTCTACCGCAATTGCTGGATTACTACTGAAACCTAAGTGTAAAGGAAAACGGGGTGCACGGGTAAGACGCAGGGCGCAGGAAGAGGTCGCAATCAACCCCGTGGGTACAGCCATCAGCATCACGTCTATCTCACTTCCAGAGCGATGACCGGATGGGCGATACTGGTACCTCCATGAATGAAGCTCTTCTAACCTCCTCACTTGGCGATATCCCCCTCACGGCTCGAGGCAAGGTGCGCGATCTCTATGCCATCGGCGACGAACTTCTGTTCATCGCGACCGACCGCATCTCGGCCTTCGACCATGTGCTTGGTTCTGGGATCCCGGACAAGGGAAAGATCCTTACCCAGCTCTCGGACTTCTGGTTCGACTTCCTCAAAGAAACCGTTCCAAACCACCTCCTGGCACAGCCTTCGGCGAAGATACTTGCACTGCTTGCGCCTTACCACGACCAGATTGCAGGGCGGTCGATGCTGGTCAAACAGGCAAAGATGTTCCCGGTGGAATGCGTGGTCCGTGGCTACCTCTCGGGCTCTGGTTGGAAGGACTATCTGGCGACCGGGTCGGTGTGCGGAATCGCGCTGCCTCTGGGTCTGAAAGAGTCCGAAAAATTGCCTGAGCCCATCTTTACTCCTGCGGCAAAGATCGTAACCGGGGGACATGACGAAAACATCTCTTACGCGATGATGGTTGAGACCATCGGGTCAGAGTACGCCGCCGAATTGCGGAGGCTTACCTTCACGATCTACGAAAAGGCCGCCGCGCATGCCGCCACCAGGGGTTTGATCCTCGCGGACACAAAGTTTGAGTTCGGCCTGGTTGATGGGCAGATCGTTCTGGCCGACGAAGTGCTGACACCGGACTCCTCACGATATTGGCCGGCTTCAACCTATGCTCCGGGCGGAGCGCAGCCAAGCTTTGACAAGCAGTATGTACGCGACTACCTCGAATCTATCCACTGGAACAAGCAGGCACCCGCCCCCGGGCTCCCCGGCGAGGTGATTGCGAAGACGCGGGAGAAGTATCTTGAGGCGTTTCGATTGATCACGGGTAAACCGGACCTTACTGCCTGATACCTCTGTCGTTGGAGACCTAACCCCGGTTCCGTTTGCGGCCTAGCCCCGGTCCCATTGGCGGCCAAGGTTCGCGCAACCGGAAGCACTGGCCGAATCATCCATCTGGCAGGAGAATCAAGCTGTGGCGCGGAGCGCCTGTGCAAGCAAAATGGACGAGCTCAGCAGTCTCAATCCGTTCGATTGGTTCCTCATCGCCGTTATCGCGTATTCGACGGTCGTCGCATTCATGCGCGGCATCTTTCGCGAGGTCTTCTCGTTAGTTGGATTAGTGGCAGGCATCCTGCTGGCGAGCTGGAACTATCCCTTACTCGGCGATCGCCTGGCATATTGGATTCCCTGGGCGACAGCACAGATCGTCTCGTTTCTTCTGATCGCGATCGCGGTTATGGTTCTATGCGGCATTGCGGGCAAACTGCTGCACAACACGGCTAAGACAATCGGGCTGGGCATCTTCGACCGGCTGCTGGGCGCAGTCTTTGGTGCAGTGCGTGGATGTCTGTTAGGCGTCGCCGTGATGATGGCTGCGGCGGCATTTCTGCCGCAGGAAAAGTTTATTCAGACCTCCAGGCTCTCGGGGTATTTCCTTGATGGTGCGCATGCGGTATCCTTCATGGTGCCAATCAACCTTCAACAACATATCCGCCAGGGCATGACCGCGCTGAAGCACAGCACACCCTATTGGATCAAGCAGTCGAAGTAGAGGCACAATGGAGTTGCTGTCCCGCGTCAAAAGCGGAGCAGCGGTGAGGGACGACCTTGAAACGCGAACTGGATATCCTTGTTACGCAGATGCACAGTGGTGGAATGGCCTATAACGAGGCGGTTCGCCAGTTCAAGAAGCGCTACATTCTTGAGGTGCTGCAGCACCATAAGGGTAACCAGTGCAAGGCCGCTGATGAGCTTGGCATGCATCGCAACACGCTAAGCCGCACTCTGGCTGAACTCGATATGGATACCGCGCAGATTCGCAACGGGCTGCGGCGTCCTCCGAGAAGCGAGCGGCCCATTAGCGAACGCGTCGATGAACGTGGTAGCCGTATACACAACATCGCGAACGCCCGGTAGAGGTCCACTGCGTCTAAACTTCACTTAGATGACGCAGAGACTCCAGCAACGCTTGCAGACCGGCATCGCGTATAAGCGAGTGCTTTGTCGTTGCAGGGAAGCGAGCCTGCTTGGTGCATGCATCCTGTGTGGATCGTTTACAACCCAGGCCCAGCAGGCAAACGGTCCCGGCGCAGCGGCAGCAATCGTCGGCAACGCCAGGCCTGAGAAGGCTGTAAAGGTAAAGCCGAAAGACGTCCGGTCTGCGGAAGACGCCTTCATCACAGGTGCGCGTCTGCTGGAACATAAAGACCGCGGAGGTGCCGAGCGGGAGTTTACGCGGGCCACAACCCTTGCCCCCGACAACCGCGATTACGCGATGGCGCTTTTTGCACTGCGCAACAGCGACATTACAGAGCTGGTGCATCGCGCAGGAAAAGCGCGCTTGCTGGGCCATGACGCCGAGGCCGAATCGCTGCTTGCTCAGGCGCGCGCAATTGATCCGAACAGCCCCATTCTGCTGCAGCATCCCGTGCCCGGAAGCCTTCCCCAGGCAGGTAAAGTGAACTCCTGGATCGTTGACGGGCCGCGGCTCGCGGGACCGGTCCAGTTGAAGCCTGCACCTGGACTGAAGAGCTTTCATATCCGCACCACGTTGCCCGAAGCAGTTCGCCAGGTTGCAAGCGCCTATGGCATCAAGACCTCCGTCGATAGCTCAGTCGGCAACCAGCAGGTTCGCTTTGATCTGGAGGACGTGCCATACGAGCAGGCCATGCATGTGCTCGCGCAGATGGGCCCCATTTTCTCGGTGCCGCTTACGCCAGAGAGCGTCATCGTGGCCAAGGACAATGAAGAAAACCGGCAGAAGTATCTTCGCCAGATCCAGGAGACGATCTACGCGCCGGGAATGACCAACGAGCAGATCGCAGAACTCGGCAACATGATCAAGAGCGTCTTCGAGGTAAAGCAGGTCAGCGTCGAGAACAGCTTTGGGACCCTCGTCATTCGTGCGCCGGAAGAAACGCTGCGTGTCTTGAACATGACCTTGTCAGACATGCTCGACGGGGGTAGCGAAGTGATGATCGACGTGAAGCTCTATAGCATCGACAAGAGCCGGACGGTGAACGTGGGTGCGACGCTGCCCGCGCAGGCTTCGGCCTTCAGCTTCGCCAGCCAGGCAAATGCGCTCGTCGCGGCCAACCAGTCCCTGGTAGACCAGGCAATTGCGCAAGGCCTGATCTCTGCGGGGGCCTCCAACGTTGAAATCGCGATTGCCCTGCTCGAGTCAGGCCTTGTCTCAAGCACCCTGTTGACCAACCTGGTGGGCAGCTTTGGCGGCGGCATCTCGCTCTTCGGAGTGGACTCGAACGTCTCACCGACCTTCAACCTCGCTCTGAACGCAAGCGACACACGAGCGCTCGACGAGATTCAACTGCGAGTAGGCGATCGCCAAAGCGCGACCTTCCGGGCTGGCTCAAAATATCCCATCACTCAATCCACATTTTCGACGTCGTCGCCGGCCTCTGCCGCCGGCCTTGCGGGAGCCACAATCAACGGCGTGAGCGTCGCCAGCCTGCTGAATGCGGCCACCACGGCCACGGTTCCCCAGGTGCAATATGAAGATCTTGGCGTGACGCTGAAGGCCACGCCGACCGTGCAGAAGTCAGGCATGATCAGTCTTCATCTCGACCTGAAGATTGAGTCGCTCGCTGGAGGTACGGTCGATAATATCCCGATTCTGAACAACACTGCCTACATCTCGGACATTACCGTCGGCGATGGCCAGACAGCTTTCCTTGTCAGCAATATGTCGAAGAATCAATCAGCGGCCGTAACTGGCGTACCCGGACTAAGCGAGCTTCCGGGTTTTCAAAGTGCCCCAGAGGTCGAGCGGACTACCGACGCTTCGCAATTACTCATGGTCCTAACGCCGCACCTTGTACGTAAGCGACCCAACGACACTGCGGGGCCGCGCATTCCGCTGTCACTCCCAGCCAGTGGAGCCGCCAGCGATTAGTCAGCTCCTCAGAGTGTTCTCGCCCGGCGCCTCGACTTCCATCGCTGACAGGATCTGTGCTCCGTCCAGCGGAAGCCAGACGCTGAAAGCTGTTCCATGGACCCTTGCCCGACTTGTACGGACTTTGATCGATCCGCCATGCTTATCGATAATTCCTTTGCTGACCCATAAGCCGAGTCCGGTCCCTGTAAGTTCTTTCGTCGTATAAAACGGCTCAAACAGGTGCTCAAGTATGTGGTCGCAGATCCCCTCGCCGGTATCAGCAATCGTGATCCGTACGCCTGTCTTTCCATGCAGGTTGCAGCCGGGTCTGGCGCGTACAAAGAGCCGCCCGCCATTTCCCATCGCATCAACCGCATTCCGAATCAGGTTGTTCAACACCTGCCGCATCTCGCCTTCCAGGCACAGGACAGCCGGCGCCTGGACGATGCGCGTATTTAGCTCGACCCCGCGAACCAGAAAACGGCCGGTGTAAAGCGAGACGATGTTGCCGAGCAACTCCGCAAGATCAACCGGCAATGGTTTATTCTGCTGCCGATGGAAGCGCAGTGTCTGTAGCGTAATCTCGCTGACGCGGGCAAGTTCCTGTTCAGCGATCCGGGTGTATTCCTGGACCTCATCCATGCTGCTGGAATTCCTCACGAGGTAGAGCAGGTTCGTGATCGACTCCAGGGGATTGTTGATCTCATGAGCAATCGACGACGCCAGTTGGCCCACCGCTGCAAGTTTCTCGGACTTGCGCAGCATCTCGTCCTGCAGGCGGATTTGCGTGATGTCCGTGTTAACCGCGACCCCCCCGAGGATCTGCCCGTCCAGGACGATTGGCGCGGCCACGCTGCGAATCCATGTGTCACGTGGGGCACCGGTCGTCGTGCTGGCCGGGGAGCGCATCGTTTCAGTCGATGCTTCGCCTGCTAAAGCTCGCTCCAGCGTATGAAGCTGCGCCGGAAAGTTCTCGCCGGTCATCTCACGCGCCAGTCCATTCGACCGGACTTTGCCATCGCGCGTCGCAATAAACACGCCATGCGGCAAGCTCTCGATGACTGCATCAAGCTCGGCTGTCCGCTGCCCGGCTACCTCATAGAGACGTTGCAGTGCCTGTTGCTGAACATGCATCTCGCTAACGTCGCGGAACGTGATGACCACTCCCGTAACCTTGCTGTCAAAGATCACAGGCTGGGCCGACATCTCTGCAAGAAAAGACGTGCCATCTTTCTTAAACATTGTGTCGGTCTTCTGGCGGATGGGTTCGCCGTTGCGGAACACACCGTAGACCGGGCAGTCTTCGTCTGGATACTCGCTGCCATCCGCTCGATGGTGATGGACCAAGGCGTGCATATTCTGCCCGATCATCTCGGCGCTGCTGAACCCGAAGATGCGAGAGGCCATCCTGTTTACAAAGGTGCAGTTGCCTTCTAAATCGACGCCCCAGATACCCTCGCCCGCGGAATCAAGCAAGGCTTGCCACTGCTGGTCCTGCTCGCGACCTTGGTGCAGATCGAACTTGGCAGCACTGCCGAGAGTGGATGGAACCGTCAATCCTCTAACCCCTTTCGCTGGTTGCAACCTTCACTGGTTTTGTGAGATGCCAATTCGCAGAAAACGGGTCGCCGTTTTGAGTGCAAGTATGTGATGTGGCGCAAGATTCGGTTTATGGCTTGAGGCAGAACGTGATTTGCATCGTACGGATTGGCTAGGCCGTACCCTTCTGCAGATTCTGTCGCCGCGATTTGTAAATGAACCTCGTCGTCAGTCACAGATGCATTCAACGGGATTGGCCACCGGCTCTGAATCCAAAGACCTTTAGCAGGCTGTCTGCGTTGACCATGGAGAGGTCAGCCGCTATACTTACTTCAGTACGAGCGGGAGTAGCTCAGTGGTAGAGTGCTTCCTTGCCAAGGAAGATGTCGCCGGTTCGACCCCGGTCTCCCGCTCCAAACAGCGCCTTTCTGCGCTACACTTTTGCAGCAGTCAGGTTGGCAGTTCAGAGGCAATCTGGACATGCGAAGCCTGAGTGAGGCGCGGTACCCAAGCGGTAAGGGAGAGGTCTGCAAAACCTTTATGCGTCGGTTCGATCCCGACCCGCGCCTCCATAATCACCCAAAACCCACATCCCCCTAAAACTGATGGGAACGACGCGCATGTCTGTTGCCGTTGTTACCCGCAAGCGCAGCAGCATCGCTCGTGAAATGCCAACTTCAAGGCGCGCCGCTCCATGCGCTGTTCAAAAGTGGTAGGGCATCGTCTACTTCAGCCCGCTTCAACCGCTAAGCGCAACGTGAAAAGGCAGGAGCCGCCGATTGAGACCAGTAGCTCCTGCCTTGTGTTCATCTACTGATTACTTCGTTACGGTGAGCGGTGCAGCAAGGTGGAAGGTGACGAGCGACTCGGATGGAAGCACCACATCCTTGTTGCCCGTGTAGGCTGCTCCGGCGGTTCCTGCGCCCGCACCTGCAAGGCCACCGATCACTGCGCCTTTGCCGCCGCCCGCAAGACCGCCAATGAGTGCGCCCAGGCCTGCTCCGCCGCCGATGAAGCCTCCGGTGCGCTTGCCCTTGCCCTTGACCTGGCGCTCATATTCGTTCGTCTGTATACGGAGTCCGGCAACCGTGTTCAGCTCAATGCCGAGTGCGCCGGCGCCCTTGAACCGTCCGCGTCCCTTGGCAGCAATCACCGTGCCGGTTACCCGGGTGCCACGGGCGAAAAGAGTTCTCCCACCAGCCACGATAGGCGTTTCCAACGAGCCCGAGAAGCTATCGCCCGGCTCGTTGCGGCTTGCGCTGAGCTGCTCTGTCGTGCGGATCTGCACCCGGGTTCCCGATGGGGCTGTGATCGAAACAGGCGCGGGCGGCGGCGGTGGTTCGATAGGACCGGCCTGCGTCACGGGTGCCTGCTGCTGCGGCGCCGACTGCGACTGCGATTGAGCCTGCTGCGGCTGGGCAACTGGCGTAACAGTTCCGTCGGAGTTTACCGTGCCACCTGGCGCGGCCGGTGTGTTTTGCGCTGCATTCTGGGCCGGCGCAGGCGCGGGAGTTGGCGGATTGGATTTGCATCCGCTGACCGAAAGCATGGAGACGGCAAGAAGTGCGGTGAGGACAATCGATTTCAACATGTAAACAGGTTACCTCGCCGAGCGTAACTCTCGACAAAAAGGTACCGTCAAATAGGTCACGGCCGCATGTTTTCGGTTGAGAATCGGCGACCCGGCAGCAGCAAGCTACTCGCGTTTCCAGTTCAGCCGCACGCCGCCTTGCGTGACAAACGGTGTCCCCAGCGTCAGGTTGGGAGTTCGCGCTGTCTCGATACTGCGGTTTAGAAGATTCTGCAGCGACACATAGAGACTCACATGCGAATGAACTCTGGTCTCGCCATAGGCATCGAGCACAAAGAAGCTGTGCAGCTCGTAGGTGTTCGCGCTGTCGTCAAAGGCGCGTCCGATCTCCCGTGCCGCCAGCGTGTAGGCCCCCCGGCCTCGTTGGTACCGCAGCTGTGCGGTCGCAGAGTTGCGTGGGACCTCGGGGATCCACAGACCCACAAATTGAGGCTGAGAAGAAAATGCGGTGACCACGGCATGCGCGTACTGGTAACCGAAGGCAAGCGACAGATTGTGCGCCGGTTGAAGCTGCGCATTCAAGGCAACACCCTGGCTCTGAATCTGGCCAAGGTTCTCCCGCTTGTACGTCGTGCCGCTTAACAGAACAGCCGAGACTGGCCTGTTGATCTCGGTCCAGAAGTAGGTCGCCTGCACATCCAGAAACTTGTTTGGTGTTGCCCAGTCAGCGCCTGCCTCGGCGCCCGTAGCGCGTTCAGACAGCAGCCCGGAATTGGGCCTGGTTACGAGCGAACCGACCTGCCCGGTGCGATAGAGCTCGTTCATTGTGGGCGTGCGAAAGGCACGAAACGCCGACGCGTGCAGCGAAACATTGGTGGCAAGCTGCTTGGCGATACCGACCCGCGGGTTGAAGACAAGCTCGTGGCGGTCTGGAGTTGGAGTGTCGGACGGAGCAGCAGTCGCGCTCTGCATGATCGTATCGGTGGCCAGGTTCTGGGCCTCGTCTGCCCGCAGCGAGGCTGTACCCGACCAGCCGTTCCGCTCTCCAAGCATCTCGCCGAAGCCGCCGTAGAAACGCTGGCGGGCGGTCGTGTTCTGAAGGCCGGACGGCAGTCCACCAGTGTAAGGAGTTTCAAGATCGGTTGCACGTAGATCGCGCAGGTCAGCCCCGGAGACGAACGCCACACGTTCGAAGTGGATCGACGCATCTGTAGAACCGCCGAACTCCTGCGTTCCGACCTTCTGCAGCCGCGTCAGATTTTCGACTGAGCGCGTCGCGTTAATCGATGAAAATGTCTGCCGATAGGCCTCGTCGCTGCCGAATCCACGGGCCCTGCCACTCACTCGGGAGCTTGCTGTCCAGTCGTCGCCCGCGAAGTAACGCCATAAGCGAGTGCCATTGGTCTGAATCGGAGTGCCGTTGTTATGCGCTTCGTTCAGGACATTCCCCGTCACCCAGGCCCGGTTGTCTCCTCGGAACGTGCGGTCGATCTCCGTGCGCCCGGTCTGGTAGTGCACATTCGCCGGGATATCTACGGGCCCGCGCACCGCAGGAGCCACGATCGTGTACCCGGCAGTGCGAAATAGCTGCGTGGCGAGCAGCTCGCTCCACCGTGACTGGCGCACATCGACGCGCGCATCGTAGCTCGTCGTGTCCTCGGACGCAGCAGCTAAGTCCGCATCGCCAAGCAGTGGTCCCGGATGTACAGGAACAACATCGATCACGCCACCCAGCGCACTTGAGCCATAGAGGTCAGAGCCGCCTCCGCTGGCCAGCGTGACCGCCTCAATCGCAGGCGGTGGAATTTCGTTCCAGTGTATCCAGCCGCCAAAGCCATCGTTGAGGGGCACAAGATCAGACAGGACCAGTGTTCGGCTCGCCGCCGTCGAGCCCAGCCCTCGCAGCGAGATGCCCTCGCTCGTGGGGTTCGCTACCCAGCTGCTGGAGCGCCTAAAAAGTTCGAACCCGGCATGCTGGCGCAGGCGCTCATCGAGCGCCAGGGCAGGGTACTGCGTCAGTCCGGCTTGGTCGATCGTCGAGACAGTGCTGGTCGTGATCCCCGGGCCACCTGTGGACCGGGTCGCCGTGACTGATGCGGTCTCCTGGATTGCCGCAGGGCGTAGAACAAGTACAACCTGCCGTGAAACTGTGACCTTGAGTGTCGCCTGCAGCCCGTTGTAGCTGGCCGTGACGGTCACATTTGAGCTGGTCCAAGGCATTGCAAAGTCGCCGGCACCATCGGTGTGCGTCTCTGTCACTCCGTCAACGGAAATAGCCGCATGGACGACCGGGTAGCCTGCAATGTCAACAACATGGCCGCGAAGCTGCTCCGACTGCTGGGCAGTAGCGTGTATTGAGAAAAAGGTCAGCAGAAGAATTGCGAAGAATGACAAAAGACCATGGCGGCGCAGACCGCTTGGGATGGATCCGTTGAGCAGGTTCATCGTCGGCCTTGAGTCGCTGATTTGTGAGGCTTTGAAGTGGTGGACGCGGTAGGGATCGAACCTACGACCAGTCGATTAAGAGTCGAATGCTCTACCAACTGAGCTACGCGTCCACTTTGGAGGAGGTCCTCAGGAACATGCAAGGACTTGCGGCAAAGGCCATCTGAGTCTTTCACCAGGCTGAGAGAAACAGGGCTCGTATGCCGAACCATCTCTACGAGAATAACACACTGGCAGAAGAGCTCCTGGCCCATCCACCCCATGTCAGTACGTCTTACCCGATGAAGTCGACTTCGGTCTTCATAGGAATGATGCCACGCTCATGCCCAAGCGCCAGGAGCTTACGAATGGCATCTTTGCCGTCCGCGCCGTAGTCCAGCGTGCGATCGTTCACGTACATGCCAACAAAGCGGTTCGCAAGACTTGTGTCGAGATCGCGAGCGAACTGCATCGCGTATTCTAGTGCTTCATCGCGGTGGTCAAGCGCATGCTGAATGCTGTCGCGTAGAGCGTTCGTAGTAGTCAACATCGTCTCCGCGCCAAGCGAGCGGCGAATCGCGTTGCCTCCAAGCGGCAGCGGCAATCCCGTCTGCTCGCGCCACCACTGGCCAAGATCGAGCACCTTCTGCAGCCCTTCCGCCGCATAGGTCAACTGGCCCTCATGGATGATCAGGCCCGCATCAAACTCGCCCGAAAGAACAGCCGGGATGATCTTGTCGAAGGGAACCGTGACTGTCTCAATCTCGGGGGCGAAGAGCTTGAGCGTCAGGAAAGCTGTCGTAAGCGTTCCGGGCACCGCCAGCTTTACCTTCTTGATCTCGTCAAGCGAGAACTTGCGGGAGGAGACAATCATCGGCCCATACCCATCGCCTACGCTCCCGCCGCAAGACATCAGGGTGTACTTCTCCTGCATGTACGGATAGGCGGCGAATGATATCGCGGTCACGTCGTAGAACGCCTCGTTGATTGCGAGGTGGTTCAGCGTCTCGATGTCCTGCAGCTTATGGGTGAACTTGAAGTTCGGGACCCGGACCTTGTTGGTCGCGAGGCCGTAAAACATGAAAGCGTCATCTGAGTCGGGGCTGTGCGCGATGCTGATCTCTTGAATCATGGTGCTTGTAGCGGTCATTCCCTTGTTCCTCTACCGATTCGATGCAATGTCGGATGGCTGATCTTCGGTTTTCTTGCGATTGAGACTGGGCGTGTCGATGCGCTGAATCATTCTCCTGAATGCATGTCGCAGGGTGATTAACGTGCCTGCGGGGACAGCCAGCGGCGGGTGGAGCTGAAGATGAGTGCCGCAGCGACAATCTTGGCCAACGAGCCGAAGAGGAACGGGGCCACGGCGATGTGGAAGGTGGATGCGTTGCTGAAGCCCTTATGGTTCAACCATGCGGCACCGGAGGCAAGTATTACGGCCACCGCGACACTCCCGGTAAGGACGGCCGAGGTGAAGGCCACCTTGTACCAGCGTGCAAGCGTATCGGCCAGGCCGGAGATCGCAGCGGCTACAGGATAAGCAATGAGATAGCCGCCGGTCGGACCCACGAGCTGGGCCGCTCCGCCAAGACCATGCGGGCTGAACACAGGCATGCCGACAGCGCCTTCAAAGAGGTACAGCACCATTGCCCAGAATCCCGCAACCGGGCCAAGGACCATCCCGACCAGGATGACGGCGAAATCCGACAACACGATAGGCACGGGCGTGTAAGGCAGTGGCACGGAGATGTGTGCGCAGGCGGCCACAAACGCTGTCGCAGTCACAGCAAGCAGGATGCGGCCGTAAACGCTTCTCCGCAGTGTCTCGAAAAATGGTACGTCCGCAGGAGCGGCCCCGAAGTTGGGTGAAAACGAAAATTGCATAGGGAAATCCTTTCTCGACTTCACAGGGTTACAGATTATGCTGTCCCGACCGCGATGGATCCTGGCGCGATGGCGCTCGTCAGCGGCCGGCGTGATTGGTAGGGGCCGGACCTTGCGTCCCGGAGCCGCGCAGTTGCTGCGTGTAGGGGTCTGTCAAGTCGCCCATGTCTTTGTTGTTGTACTGCGAAAAATCCAGCCGGCGCCGTAGCCCGGATTGGCGCGGAACCTGTTGCTGCTTGCGGTGCAGGGGGAAAGGCACCGGAGAGGGCACAGGAGCGAGCACAGGAGCGGCATCTGCAATGGCGTCATCGTCGGAGTTCGCGGCAGGTTCAAATACGGCCAACGCCGCATGCGAATCGATCTGGGCGATTGCGACGGATGCGCCGAACAGCGAAGCATAGGTTGCAGAAGGCTGCCGAATCGGGGTGGGTTGCGGACTTACAACGTCAGGCTTCGTTACGTCTGGCGCAGTCGTAGCAACGGCAGAACGCTCAGCAGAAAAGGTGATCTCGGAAAGCGGTCGGCGCGGTTTTTGCTGCAGAATCTCCTGCTCCAGATGCATCGGTCGCGGAGTGCGAAACTCGCCCGCTTCAAAGAACTCCCGCGGCAGAGATACCGGGCGCGCAGGACGTGCCTGCAGAAGCTGACCCAGCCGGATGCGTCGCGCCAGGGCAAGAGCTATCCAGAGCAATACACAAAAGCAGCCGACCGTGATGGCGAAGAGAAGACGCATCGTCACTGTCAAGCATACCAAGGGCGCGCCGCGAGCAGAACAATATTCTCAAATCCGCTGCCCCGTTTGGAGAAGCGGCTACATACTTTGGGTGATTCATGCCGGTTCGACCAGCCGGGTTTATACCTCTGGTTCGGGCATGATGGTTGTTACTCTCAGGCCTACGCAAGCAGCCGTATCTTTGAAGCATGGTTGGGGCATTGAAAGAAACAAAATCTACGGGTCTATTCGGAAATCTCCACGTGAAAGCTCGGATCTCGCGTCCTAAGGTCGCGACCGTAGCCGCTGCTGTGCTGGCGCTTGCCGTCGGCTACCACGTCGTCTTTGGGCGTAATGGCCTCATCGCGTATCAGCAGAAACGGATGGACACCCAGACTCTCGATGGCGAGCTCAAGTCACTCCAGCTCGAAAACGAGCGGCTGCAAGGACACGTGACGCGGCTGCAGAGTGATCCCGACGCGATCGAACATCAGGCGCGTGAGGAACTGCATTACACCCGCACGGGTGAAGTGATCTATACGCTGCCGGACACGCCCACCCGGAAGTAGTGTCCGTCATAAAGTCAAAGAGCACCTGGTGAGGGGTGCTCTTTACTTTGTTCAAATCACGGCAGCTCCTGCAGGTCACTGCCCGTGGTGCTTGCTGAAGTGCCGCCGAATGTCGGGATAGAACTCGATCAGCAGCGCGCCGAAAGAACCCTCGGCGGTGACCTCGAGACCTTGTTCGATGGTGAGTCCGACTCCGCGCTCGGCCTTGGGGTAGTAGAAATTTGAGATGCCGCCAGACACCAGGTTGCCGAGCACATTCGAGTAGTTCGGCTGCCTCTTGCCATTGTCGCCACGAGCAATGACGGTCGTCTCAAGGGAGTAGATGAAGCGCTGTTTGAATGGATGGCTTTCGCCCATCCGGTAATAGCGCGGGTCCTGGTGCAGGATCACGGGAAGAATGCCGTTTCCGATAATGGTGCCGTTGAACTGGTCAACATAGTTCGCACCATACCGGCAGCCAAACCCGCCCCAACCTTGCGCGTAGCCATGGTGGGTTCCGTCCGGATCAATGGAACTGTGCGAGTCAGTGGCCTGCCCATACCCGGATGTCAGCAGCGCCAGCCCAAATTGATAGGGATCAATCGCGCTGCGGAAAGCCGCATGCATCTTCTGGCTTGGACTCAGCGGAAGGGCAGTGCCCCCAAGTACAGCGTTGAAGTTTGGTACAACTCCAGCCATCCGCTGGTGGAGCTGGCGCTGGAGCTGCTCTTCGGATTCTTTCTTCTCTTCCTCAGGCGTCAGCGGGTGCTCAGGCGCTGCCTGCGTTTGGGGCTGTGCCTGTGTTTGCGTCTGGGGCTGTGTCGCCTGCATCTGATCGTGTGCCTCTGCAGCAGATGAAGAAGCTATCTCTGCAGCCAGGCCTTCGCTCGCAGTCCCGCCAACCTGCAGCTGTGTCCTGGGCTCCTCAGGCAATGTGGCCTTTTCGGCCCGAAGCTGCGAGTGAAGCGGCCCGGTAAAGATAATGAGCGCTGCAACAGCAGCAACGGAGAGCAGGTGACGCGGGACAGGTGAGATCACTATGGAGTTGTACCTCTAAAGCCTTTCATCAAGAGACGAGTTGAAGCAGAGCGAAGCTTTAACGAACTACCAATTCCTATTCTTTCACGATGAGGCGCCCCTGAGAGCGTGGACGCGTCCTGACCATTCCTCCACCCCGGCGCAGATGCCGCGCGGCACAGAATGCTGTGCGACACAGGACGCCGCGCGACGCAGAGCCTGGATCTGCATCTATGCTCAAGTGGGCCGCGGCGAAAGAACTTGCAAAGCCCTTTCCACCTGGCGCCACTTGCCCACGACCCGCGCGTTCCCTAACAAGATCAGCGGAACTGTAGGCAAACCCGGAGAGTGTATGCATTTCGAAGTAGAGACAATGAAGCCGCATAATATTTACAACCTGCTGATTGGCCTCGTGGCCCCGCGGCCGGTTGCCCTGGTCACAAGTCTGGACGAGAAAGGAACGCTGAACGCCGCACCGTATAGCGCTTACAACTACCTCTGCACTGACCCGCCAATCGTCGCGCTCGGCGTCACCAACAAGCCCGGCGGCGACTTCGTTCCTAAAGATACCGCTAGGAACATCCGTCGGACGCGTGAGTTTGTCGTCAACGTCGTGACCGAAGACCTGCTCGCCGCAATGAACGTCTGCGCCACAGATTTCCCGTCCGACGTGAGCGAGATCGAGATGGCAGGCCTGGACACAGCACCTTCGCAGTTCGTAAAAGTGCCGCGGATCAAGCAGGCGCATGCTGCGCTCGAGTGTGTTGAGTTCACGAGCACCGAGATTGGCAACTCGCGAATTATCCTTGGGAAAGTCGTCGCGATGTATGTCGAAGACAAGTTCATCGACCCCGCAGGCCCTTACGTGCTCTCAGAGGAGCTGCATGCAATCGGCCGAATGAATGGGCAGGGAGCCTACGTCAGGACGCGCGACGCCTTCTTGCACGTCCAACGCATTCCGCTGGCGGAGTGGGAAAAAGGCAGGCGGAAGTAGCAGGCCACCCTGCTACGACAGATAAGCCTTTAGCCACGGGTCATCAGAGTGCACAAGTTCCTCGGTTGAACCGTCAAAGAGCACCTTACCCTCGTTAAGCACAAGAAACTTCGTGCTCGGGTCAATGCCGCCATCCGGGATCGGCCTCATATGTCCCGCCTCCGGATCGAAGTGGTTCATGGCCAGCGTGAAGGCGTCCTGCAACCGGTGGGTAATCAGCAGCGATGTTGTATGGGAGACATCGCGCTGCTTGACCACAAGCTCAACAATGGTGGTCGAGGTGATCGGATCGAGACCGCCTGTCGGCGAGTCGTAGAGAATCAGGTCTGGCTTGGTGATAATGGCGCGAGCGATCGAGACCCGGCGACGCATGCCTCCCGAAAGTTCAGACGGGAACTTGGCGATAGCTTGTTCGAGTTCCACAAACTTCAGCGACTCCACCACCCGCGTGTGGGCTTCTTCGGAAGGAACCGCCTCTTCGTGCAGCCTGTACGCAACATTGTCTTCTACCGACAGCGAATCAAATAAAGCGGACTCCTGAAAGACCATGCCAATCCGCGCGCGCAGCTTGTACAGATCAGTCTCCCGCATCTTCGTAATATCGTGGCCAAACACCCTGATCGTGCCGGCATCCGGCCGGAGCAGGCCATTGGCCAGCTTCATCAGAACAGACTTCCCGCAGCCAGCCGGCCCAAGAATGACGCGCGTCTCCGCCGGCATCACGGTAAACGAGATGTCCTCAAGCACCGGTTTGACGTCGAACTTGATCGAAACGCCCTCGAACGCTACCACCGGGATCCCTGGTCCTTCGAGCGACGGGTCGGTTTGCGGCTTGTCGAGTGCTGGCTTCTCGCGACTTGTAAGGCTGGCCATCTATTGCGTCCCGAAGATGCCAATCATGGCGCGGCTTACCAGGAAGTCCACAACAATAATGAACACGGAGGAGACCACCACGGCCTGGGTCGTGGCCCGGCCGACCCCTTGCGTGCCGCCCTTGGTGTTCATGCCGAAGTAGCAGCCAACAGACGCAATAATGAATCCTGAAAATAGCGGCTTGACCAGGCCCTGTGTAAGGCCGGCGTAAGTAAGCGAACGATAGGAGCTGTGGAAATAAGCCGAAAAATTCAGCCCGAGAAGCGTCACGCTGACAAGCGCTCCACCCGCGATCCCTACGGCGTCGGAAACAATGGTGAGAAAGAAAAGCATGAACACGGTGGCGATCAGACGAGGTGTGACCAGCTTGCGTGTAGGATCGGTGCCAAGCGCACGCATCGCGTCGATCTGTTCCGACACCTTCATCGAGCCCAGCTCGGAGGCCATGCCCGAAGCATTGCGGCCGGAGATCATCAGGCCTGTCAGCACCGGGCCGAGTTCCTTCACCATGGAGAGCGCAACCAGGTTGCCCGTCATACTGATCGCGCCAAACGCCTCAAGTGAACTCGCGGACTGCAGCGCGAGCACGCAGCCGGTAAAGAACCCCGTGAGAATGACAATCGGCATGGAACCAACGCCGATCGAATCCATCTGTGTGAAAACGTCGTCCCAGTAGTGTGGGCCGGTAAAGATGTTCGCGACCGACCGCCCGGTCAGGATCGAGTAATCCTGGATCGCCTGGACGCGCTCTTTCACGAAAACTTCTGGAGAGACGAAAGGCATATTTGGCTCACTTTATCAGATGCAGCACGAGCTTGCGGAACGCAGGCATTTTGCCGGTATCGAAGGAGAGACGGGACGGGGACACGCATCGGTGTCCGCAGGTGAGAAAATAGAGTGGATGGCTTACCCTTCTCTTATGCTGGCAGCGGTTTTACATGGCAAAGAAGATCTGCGGATTGAACAGGTGCCCGTGCCCGTACCCGCTTTCGGCGAGGTCCTGGTTCGCGTTGCCGCCGCGCTCACGTGCGGTACGGACCTCAAAGTCTATCGCCGCGGCTATCACGCCATGATGCTGCAGCCGCCTATCCCGTTCGGACACGAACTGGCAGGCACGGTCGCTGCACTTGGCGCTGGTGTCAGCAACTTCGAAATTGGAGACCGCGTCGTGGCACTCAATTCGGCCCCGTGCGACGCCTGCTTCTTCTGCACCCACGGGCAGCAGAATCTCTGCGAAGACCTGCAGTTCAACAACGGCGCCTATGCTGATTACATTTTGATCCCTGAGCGCATCGTCGCTAAGAACACGTTGCGCATTCCGGACCACGTCGCCTTTGAGCACGCAGCCCTCACCGAACCCTTGGCCTGCGTCGTGCGCGGCCTTGAAGAAACTGCCGCCCAGCCAGGCGACACCATGATCGTGCTCGGAGCAGGACCCATAGGCTTGATGTTTATGCATGTGGCGCAGCTTGCCGGGATCGATGTGATCGCCGTTGTGAAGCGTGAGGATCAGGTTGCGTCAGCACGGCTGTTCGGCGCAAAGCAGGTCGTTCGCGTCGGTGATGTGCGAGACATTGTTGCAACAGCACGCGCCATGACCCCGGGCGGCCGTGGTGCCGATTCAGTGATAGAAGCCGTCGCTACCCCTCTAACCTGGGGCTGGGCGGTCGACATGGTACGCAAGGGAGGCACAGTCAACTTCTTCGGCGGCCCGCCTTCCGGCACCCGCGTCACGCTCGACACCAATCGCCTCCACTATGGCGACATCACCTTGAAGGCCAGCTTCCATCACACGCCCGCCGCCTGCCGCACCGCGTTCGAGTTAGTAACAAGTGGACGCTTCAAAGCCGCTGCAACAATCACCGGTCGCGCGAAGTTGTCCGAGGTACCCGCGCTCTTCCAGAACATGCTGACGCGTTCCCGGCATCTGCCAAAGTTGGAGATCAAGACCGCGGTCTTCCCAGGCGAAAGCATCGATTCAGAGATCGCAGATGAAGAGCCCGCATTCGCCGGGGCGGCGCGATGACTCCCCTCGTGGCTGCGGTAGTTCTTCCGACAGCCGCGCTGCTAGGTGCCCCAGCCGAGTACGCACTCCCTGAAACCCGGCCATCCTTGGAAAAAGCAAAGGCCTGGTGCCGGCATCTTGCGACCACCCACTACGAGAACTTCCACGTCGCCACGTGGTTCCTGCCAAAGCGCGTCAGGCCGCACTTCGAGAGCGTATACGCCTACTGCCGCGTCTCGGATGACCTGGGCGATGAAGTTGCCGATCCGGAGACCGCGTTGAGACTGCTCGAGGAATGGGGCGCAATGCTCGACGAATGCTACGACGCCCCGCAGCACTCGCGCCATCCGGTCTTCGTCGCCCTCCACGAAACCATAGCGGGTTGTGATCTTCCGCGGCACCTGTTCCATGATCTGCTGGCAGCGTTCAAGTTGGATCAGACGAAGACGCGGTTCGAATCGCTCGCGGACCTCGAAGCGTATTCACACAATTCCGCAAATCCCGTCGGTCGCCTTGTACTGCTGGTCTCTGGCTACCGCGATGAGCACATCGCCCTCTTATCAGACAAAATCTGCACAGCGCTGCAGCTGGCAAACTTTTGGCAGGATGTGGTCGAAGACTGGCAACGTGGAAGACAGTATCTTCCGGCCGACCTGCTGCATCAATTCAATGTGACTCACAAAGATCTGGCTGCGCGGCGCTTCACTCCGGAATTCCGGGCTCTTATGGCGCATCTGGTGGCCTACACACGCACCATGCTGCGTGAAGGCGGCGCGATCAGCAGCATGGTGGATCGCGAGCTTTCGACCACCCTCGACCTCTTTCGCAAGGGCGGCGAGTCTATCCTCGATGCGATTGCTGCGCAGGGATACGACACGCTGAAGCAGCGGCCTCAGGTATCGAAGACCCGCAAGGCAAAGCTGCTGGCGGGAGCAGTGTGGGGCAAAGTACTGGGAGCGCGCGCTTGAGCACTTCTGCAACAGATCGCGAACGCGGACCCTCGGTCGAGGCTGCCTACACCGCGTGCGGAGAGATCGCCCGCCGCGAAGCGAAAAACTTCTACTATGCGTTTCGCGTCCTTCCCAGGCACAAACGTGACGCCATGTGCGCCATCTACGCCTTCATGCGCCGAGCAGACGACATCGCCGACAATGAAGCGCTCTTCCTCGAAGAACGCCGCGAAATGATGGCGGAATGGCTGGCCGCCTGGCGTGGCTCCACAATACACGACATCGACCCCGTCTTCGTTGCGGTCCGCGACACCCAGAAGCGCTTCAACATCTCCGATGACCTGCTCGAGCAACTGGTGCAGGGAACCACGATGGACCTCTACCCAGATACAGACTGGGATGGCAGCGGGCCTCTCTATGCAGACTTCGATGCCCTCTACCGGTACTGCTACCTCGTAGCGTCGGTAGTCGGCCTGGTCTGTATTCGCATCTTCGGCTATTCCGATCCGCGCGCGGAAACACTCGCTGAAGAGACGGGGATCGCCTTTCAACTCACCAACATTCTTCGCGATGTAAAAGAGGATGCGACCCGCAATCGGATCTATCTACCGATGGACCTTATGGCGGGGTACGGCCTCACCGTCCAGCGAATACATGCCCTTTCTGAAGGCGCGCCGCTCATCTCTGCCGATCGCGAGATGCTGCGCTCGCTGGGTGAGAAGGCCGAGGCCTATTACGGCTCTGCCGACAGTCTCCTGCCGCTCATCGATAAGGACAGCCGCGCCGCCCTCTGGGTGCTGGTCACAATCTATCGCGGCGTCCTGCAGCGCATCGTCGATGCAGATTACGACGTGTTCACTCACCGTGCCTTCGTTCCCAGAAACACCAAATTTCTCATCCTGGCGCAGGGAGCGGTAAAGGCCTTTGGCAACCGCGTACTTGGTTGATCCCTTCGATGAACAGCACCCTACAACGTAATGTCGTCATCGTCGGCGGCGGCCTCGCTGGAACCGCTGCCGCACTGGCCTTGTCGGACAACGGTGCAGGAACAAGCGGCAACAGCATCACAGTCCTTGATCGCAGGCCCACCCTCGGCGGCCGGGCGTACTCCTATGAACACCCGGCGCTCGAAGAGACCATCGACTCCCAGCACGTCGTTCTCGGCTGCTGCACAAACCTGGTTTACTTGATCGAGCAGGCAGGTGCCGCTGACAGCATTCGCTGGTACGACGAGCTCTTCTTTCTCGAACCCAATGGCAATCGCAGTCGTCTTAAGCCCGGCGCGCTCCCCGCCCCTTCCCACCAGGCCCTGAGCTTCCTCCGCGCCCCGATGCTTGGCCTGGGCGACAAGCTGGGCATTGCGCGCGGCCTGATGGAGTTCCTCCGTGGATATCCGGCGAGCGATGCGGAGAGCTTTCGGACCTGGCTGCAGCGCACCAGGCAGACCGACCGCGCAATACGCCACTTCTGGGAGCCCGTCGTGATCGGTGCCCTGAACGACGGCTTCGATAACTGCTCGACCAGGTACGCCGGCAAGGTCTTTCACGAATCCTTTCTGCGCTCGCCACAAGCTGGAAGACTGGGCATTCCGGCACTTCCCTTGAGCGAGTGGCTCGTTCCTCTTACCGATCTCGCTCGGTCACGCGGAGTTGAGGTGCGCATGAAGTCAGGCATGACAGCTCTGGAACAGCTGCCAGGCGGTCGCTGGTTGGTGGGCACGGAGGGTGCGGCCTTCGAAGCGGACAGCGTCATCCTCGCAGTTGACTTCAAACAGACTCAGGCCTTACTTCAAGGTCTTCCCGATGGGAGTGCGGCAGCAGCCGATTTCGATCACTTTGTGCCTGCTCCGATCACCACAGTTCATCTCTGGTACGACCGCGAGGTGGTCGATGTCGATCATGCGGTGCTGCTCGACACCCGTATCCAGTGGATGTTTGCAAAATCCCGGATTCGGAAATGGTCAACCTATCGGGGAACATACCTCGAGTTGGTAATCAGCGCTTCCTGGCCTGAATTGAAGATGTCTCGCGAGTCAATCCTTCGAGCCGCGCTTGAGGAAGTGGCAATGTTCTTTCCCGCCGTAAAGTCGGCAAAGCTGGTTAAGTCAGGAGTGCTTAAGGAGGCGCGTGCAACCTTCTCCGTCACTCCCGGCCTTGATCGCTACCGGCCATCCCAGAGTACCCAATGGCCAGGCCTCTTCCTGGCAGGGGATTGGACACGCACCGACTGGCCTTCCACCATGGAAGGGGCAGTCCGCAGCGGTCGCCTTGCCGCAGGCGCAGTCGTAGGAAATGCACGCCAGTTCCTCGCCCTGGAACTACCGCCAACCGGCCTGATGCCCCTACTCATCCGCTGACCCACTCTCCCCAAAAGTCGACCCACATCCCACCACACTAGACCCACATCCCACCACACATCGGATCCCATCCCACAAAGCCGGGTGCCCCATCTTCGCGAATGCATCACCGTCGCCAAGGTGGGTCTTCGTCCCCGCACGAACCGCATTCCCCCTCCCCTCCTCATCTCCTTAGATGATCACCCATCCCACCACAAACATGTCACCCCTCCCACCCAATCCTCCTGTCGACCCCCATCCACTTCAACCCCCTCCTAACTCCCTCATTCCAAAAAGCTTTTAATAACTTCTTATTTGCCCAGACGATCCCCTCAACCTGCTATCCTTTAAAGAAGAGTGGAACCCACAACCCAAACGCCAACCTTTTAGAATGAACACTTTAGCCGTAATCTCAATCGACTGGTATAGTTACCGCCGTCGATAGTCTCCAACCTCATCAATGCTCACGACTTAACTCCAAAGTCTGAGGGGAGGGGGGACTCTCACCCATCCACACCGCATGAAACACACCCTCACCTTCAATCGCTACCTGGTCTTACTCGCCGTCATGCTCACAGCATCGGTCGGAGACACCCTGCTCTCTCACGGCATGTCCCAGGTGGGCCCGGTCTCTGTGCATCATCTTGGCCTGCTCCTCATCGCCATGAAGAACCCCTGGGTCATCGCCGGAATCACGCTGCTCATCGGCTTCTTCGCGAGCTATCTCACCGCGCTCAGTTGGGCCGACCTCACCTTCGTCCTTCCCTCCACCGCCTTCGGTTACGTTGTTGTCGCGCTCCTGGCAAAGTTCTGGCAGCATGAGACCATCTCGCTCTTCCGCTGGCTCGGAATTCTGCTCATAGTCTGCGGTGTCGGCTTCGTCGCGAACGGTCCATCGCTCACCGAGCACCCGGCAGAGGTGGAAGAAGCATGACCGCCTTGATCCTGAAGCAAGCTGGCAACCTCGAGACCTGGGCCACCATCTCCACCGTCGCCATCACGGCCATCGCCGGCGACATCCTCACCGCAGGAGCCATGCGCCGCATCGGCGATCTCGACCTCATCCGCGCCAGGTCCGGACTCCTCGGCGCAATCAAAGCCGTAGTCGCCAGCCCAATGTTCCTCCTGGGCGTCTGCTCGATGGCTGTCAGCTTCTTCGCACTGCTCTTTACGCTTTCAGTGGTCGATGTTTCACTCGCCGCCCCCGCCAGTGCAGCGATCACCTACATCGGCAACGCCTTCGCTGCCAGGTTCTTCCTGCACGAGAATGTAGATTGCCGCCGTTGGATCTCGGCTGCGTTCGTCACTGTCGGCGTCATCCTCCTCGCAAGATAGCCGCTCCTAGTAAAGCAGCAGCTAGAAAAGCATCAGCTAGAAAAGCAGCATCCGGACGCAGAAAAGGCAGCCAGCAGATTCGCTGACCGCCTCGATTCCTTCGGAATCGGTTACGCGTTCATGCTCACAGATTCCTGCGCCTTGATCGCGTTGGCTTCCTTGGCGGCGCGGGCAGCCTTGTTGCGCTGCGAACGAAGCTTCATGAAGCTGACCGCTTCGGTGTAGAGGCGCGGCACGTCCCGATTGACAACCGCCTGCCAGACCACGCGGAACGCCGCCTTGGGCCGGAAGTAGTACTCATCGTAGAACTTATGCACCATCTCCATCACGTACTCGACGGGCAGGCCGGGGTACTCGATGTGCGCCATCTGGTGTCCACCATCGTCGGACATTGCTTCGTTGGTGATGAAGCCGTTCACCTTGGCGTAGTCGTAGAACTCCGTGCCGGGGAAGGCATGCGCAATCGAGACCTGGATGGTCTCGCAGTCGAGCTGTTTCGCAAACTCGATCGTGTTGCGAATCGACTCGCGCGTCTCGCCGGGAAGGCCCAGAATGAAGTCGCCATGCACGACCAGCCCGAGTTTATGGCAGTCGCGGGTGAAGTCGAGTGCACGCTGAACCGTGGCACCTTTCTTGATGTTTTTTAGGATCTGCTCGTCGCCAGATTCGTAACCAACGATGAGCAGCCGGCACCCCGCTTCTTTCATCGCCTTCAGCGTCTCGAAGTCGGTGGTGACGCGCGACGTGCAGGACCACGTCAGGCCCAGCGGCTTCAACTTCGCACAAAGCTCGACCGTGCGGGCTCGCTGGATATTGAAGGTGTCGTCATCGAAGAAAAATTCTTTCACGTGGGGGAATAGTTCCTTCGCCTGCTTCATCTCGGCAGCGACATCGTCAGTCGACCGCTTACGCCAGGCATGGCCGGACAGGGTCTGCGGCCACAGGCAGAACGTGCATTGTGCTGGGCAGCCACGGGTCGAATACAGTGAAACGTAGGGATGGAGCAGGAAGGGAACTGAGTACTTGGTGACGTCCAGGTCGCGGTGATAGATCTCGGTCGCCCAGGGCATCTCGTCGAGCTGCTCAGGTGTCACCTGCGGGCGGTCCGGATTATGCACGATCGTGCCGTTGAGCTTGTAGCTGATGCCTGAGATCTCTGCGAGCGGCTTGCCTTGTGCGAACTCGACCACGGTAAAGTCGAACTCCCGGCGGCAGATAAAGTCGATTGCAGCGCACTCGTTCAGGGCCTTATCGGGCGAGGTGGTCACCGGCGGTCCAACAAACGCAATCTTAATCGCAGGATAGGTCTGCTTAATCACTTCGGCCATCTTCTGGTCGCCTTCCCAGCCCATGGTGCTGGTGAAAAGCACGAGAAACTCGTAATCCTTCAGGATTTCGACAACTTCTTGCCACTTAATGTGGTGCGGTGGTGCGTCCACCAGGCGTGATCCTTCAAGCATGCCGGCAGGATAGGTAAGCCAGACCGGGTACCAGTACGACTCGATTTCACGGGTTGCGGGCCAGCGGGAGCTGGCTCCACCATCAAACTTTTCAAACGAAGGCGGATTCAGGAACAGTGTTTTTAGAGGCGTCATTATTACCTTTAGTTTACCACTCTGACACCGCCGCGAGGCGCGTCAGGGCTTGGCTGGGGTTATCTGCGTAGAGGCTTCCGGCACATCTGCAATGGACTTGAGCCATGGCTCCAACTGGCCCGTCTGTCTCAGCAGGCTGATCTCAATTTGGTGAAGCTGAAACTGGGCATCAAGAAGGTCCAGATATCTCTGGCGCTCTTGGATGCGCGCACTCTGCTCGTCTTTCGGACTCATCTGGGGACCGCTGCTGTTGCCGTTGCCGACATTCAACTGGACCAGCATGGCGTCCAGTTGTTGCTTTGCAAGCTGATTGTCCAAGGTGGCCAGTTGGACTTGCAGCAGCAGTTCGTCTCGTCCATGCTGCTGCTTCAGCCGGCCTTCCGCCTCCTGCTGGCGGGCGTATACAGCGTCCTGCTGGCTGCTGATTGCAGCAGCGGCAGACTCCCGCGCGCGCGCCTTGTGGCCGGCGTCGAACAGCGGCAGCGAGATCTGGATCCCAGCACCGATCGCGTTGTAGTTGTTCTTAATCGCGGGATAGTAGAGCTGGTAGTTGTTGAATGTGCTGAATCGGCTGTATTTTGCCGCAAAGCCGATCTGCGGGCGCAAGACGTAGCGGCTATCGCCGAATGCCTGCTCAAGCCTCGACTTGGCAGTGGCATCGGCCGCAAGCACGGCAGGGCTGTCTGGCAACGGGTTCGTCGGCGTGCTGAAGAGTGGGATCTCCGGCACACTGCCGGGCACCGTTTCCACAGTAAAGCCGTACATCCCGATCAATCGCAGCAGATGGTCCATGCGCGTGCCGACCTCGTCATCCATCTGTAATTGCTGCAGGCGAAGCTGGATCACGGTACGGCGCGCCCGCGTCAACTCCATGTCCGTATCCTGCCCTGCATCCAGACGGTCTTGAACGATGCTCACGAGCTTCAACGCGTAGTGCAGTTGATCGGACATGGTGGCCTTACGCTGCTGCGCACAATCGAGCGCAAGGTAGGTAATGGCAGCATCCTCGGCCACCTGCTGACGCACGTCCTGCAAAGAATAATTTGTTGCCTGGAGACCGGCGCGCGCGGCCCGTATGTAATCAAATTGCGAAAAGCTAAAGACAAGGGACTGCGCCTGGAAGCTGAAGATGGTAGGCGTATCGATTGGATACCCGTACGAGTAGCCAAGTCCCGAAGACGCCAGCAGGCTTGGAATATAGACGTCATGCGCATCGGCCAGGCCGGCACGCGCTCGCTCCACCTCCGCCTCGGCCATTCGCACGCGCGGACTGTTTCGGATGGCAAGATCGACCGCAGACGTGAAGGAGAGCTGGGCGCAGGCAGGCGTACCAACGCATAGGGCAGCGAAACAGAACCCGGCGAGCGCCGGCAGGATAAAGCAGAAGCGAGGCATTGGACCTTCGAGATCTCGTGATGACCGTTTAAAGATCATGGTATCGCCTTTGACCTATCGTGCCGGTGCGGGTTCAAGGGTATGCAGCGCTTCCTGCGCCGGCACGTACGCTGACGCGATTGACAGCGCGTCCCTGAATTCCTGGCGCGCCGCAGTGGGGTTGGCAGACGCTAACAAGAGCCTTCCAAGCTGGACATGCACCTTTGCTGCAGGGGCGCTGTCGGATTTTACTCCCGACGCAAGGTAGGAAATAAGCAGCTGTTGGGCGAGCTGCGGCAGTATCGTTGCGTCGGTGAGGATGCTTGCAGAATCCACGACAGCGCCATCTTTGGCCCGATCGAGGCGGATCGCCGCCTGGATGGCCGCGGCGCACTGGGCGTTTTTCTTCTGGCGCTGGTAAAAGGCCGCGAGATCGTTGTAGGAATCGGGAGAAGGTTGTGCCTCCACTGCCTTCATAAACTCGGCTTCTGCCGTACCTGCATCGCCTTTTTTTTCGGCAATGAAGGCAAGCAGCCGGTGGGCGCGTGTCGGAGAGACCGCCATGATGCGCGCAGAAAGTTCCTGGGCTTTATCAAGACCGCCGCCAACGATGGCTGGTGCACTGACGTAAAACTCGCCAAGATCGCTTAATGCGGGCGCATTTGCAGGGTTGATGGCCACTGCGTGCTCGAATGCGGCGACGACCTTTCTGGCGGTTCGGAAGGCGTTGATCGGATTCGCACGTGACGCTCTTAGGCCGTAGGCGCGGCCAAGCCAGAGCGAGTTATTGCTGTCGGCAGGGGCGTCAGCAACCGCTGCTTCACACTCCGGGATAGCCGAATCGGCCAGCTCGATTGAGTAGAAGGCACGGCAAAGGAGCTGGTGCGCCACGGCGTCATGGGGCTCCGCGGCGAGCCGAGCGCGCAGGATGGCGGTGGCATCATCAATGCGGCCCTGGTTCAAAGCAGAGAGCGCCTGGCCATGGGTCTGAATTTGGTCTTGTGGAGTATGCTGCGCAGGCTTCGGGACACTCGCACCCCGGCTGGCCATGGCTGCAGAGTCAAAAACAAGCAAAGCCGTCAGGATCAGAAGCGCCCGCAAATTGCCGATCAGACTCATTCCGCTAATTTGACCAACATGCCGTTTGTGAGGTCACGATTGCTGGTCGCGCTGAGCGCAACGACATCCTTATCGCTCAGCCCAGAGATTATCTCAACGCGAGTCAGGTTAATGGCGTCAACCTGTACGGCGGTGCGAACCAGCTTGTTGTTGATGACCCGATACACATAATTCTGCGGCCCGTTCGTGTGCAGGGCTTCACGTGGAACGCTTAACACATTGTTGTGCTGTGACGTGATCACCGTCACCGTAACGTTCGTATTCGGCAGCAGGTCGCCTCGCGCGTCATCCACCGTAATAAGGCATTCGCCAACGTTTCGAGTGCCGTAGGTGATGACGGTCGTTGGCACCTGCTCGATATGACCGTGCCACGTCTTCAACGGCTTTGCGTCCCAGACAATCTTGACTGGTTGCCCTACCGCAAGTTTGCCGATCTCCGGTTCGTCAAAGTACGCGCGAATCTGGATCTGGTTCAGATCAGCGATGTCCATAAGGTCTTCGCCGGACGGGACATAATCGTATTCGGCAACAGGAACGGAGTAAACAGTGCCCGCTATCGGAGACCGTATGTTTGCGCCGGCGTAGCTGCGTTGTGCAGCCGCCTGGTCTGCCTGCGCATTGGCAAGCTGCTGCTTTGCACGGTCCACTTCAGCCGGACTGAAGCGGCCTTTGCTGCGTGCGGTCATACCTTCAAGCGTACTGTTCGCAGCATCAAGCCGTTGCTGCGCAGCAGCGACCTCACCCGCCGAGGCTGCACCCTTCAGATGCAGCTGCTTCAATGCTTCCAGATCGCTCGCAGCCTGCTGCTGCTGGACTTTGGCGTGCGCCATATCGTTGTTCATGGCGAGGCGTTCTTCCTGCGAGCCGTTTTGCTCGGTCGACGAAAGTCCCACCTTGGCTGTACTGATCGAAAGCTTTGAGCTCGCTAGCCGCGCCCTGATCTCCGAATCGTCCATCTGTATGAGCAGCTGCCCTTCGGTAACCTTCTGGCCCACGCCAACGTATAGCTTCTGCACGACTCCTGGAAAAGCGGCGTGCGCCTGGTACTCGTGCACTGGTTCAACCTTGCCGTTTGTCGAAGTTGAACTGTCGAGGTTCTGATAGCTGGCGTTTGCGGTGCGAATAACAACGCGCTCGCGTGTAACCGAACGGACCACCAAGATGACGGCTACGACCGCAACAGCAAATATTGCCCAAAGGACGTACGGATTGCGTCGGGATCGTTCTGTTGGCGGCATCGTCAGGAAAACTCAGTATATAAGACGCTCAGGTGTGCTCAACGAAGCAGGTTTTTTGCTGGCGCTGGTTGCGCGCCGCGGCTTCTACTTCACGAGAGCTTGTGCCGGGAGCTGAAGATCGCAGAGTTCAAGCTCAACGCCGCCATACTGGGCGCTGCTGTTCTTGCGGACTTTATAGGCAAGGTCAATGCGGGATCCCTGGTCAAGCGACAGGTCTTCGCACCGCACACGCCAGTCGATCGTGCGTGTCCAGCCAAGCGCGCTGATCGAAGTCGCGCCGGACCGATCGAGCTGGAGACAAATGTGTTTTTCCTTGATAACGCGCGGGGCGGAGCAAAGCAGAACGTCGCGGCTGATAAAGATCGGGTCGGTGTGCCCGTTGCCAAATGGAGCGCACCGTTCCAGCCACTCGTAGAGGCTATCCGTAACCTCGGCGATCGGCAGCTCGAGGTCGCAGTCCAGGCGCGGCGTCAGGAGCGGTGCCGTAAGAAAGCCGGCGGAGTAGGCCTGCATCCGTTCGCGAAGGCGCTCTAACTGGTCAGAGGGCAGTGAGAAGCCAACGGCGTGTGCATGCCCCCCAAAGCGCGTGAAGACGGGATCGGAAGAATGCCCGCCATGAACGGCAGTCAGCGCGTCAAGCAGATGGAAGCCTTCAATCGATCGACCCGATCCGTGCGCCTGGCTCACTCCTGACGGAAGGACCTCATGCGTAAGAACCAGCGCAGGGCGCGCGGTTCGGTCAATGACCCGTGACGCTAGGATCCCGATTATTCCGCGATGCCAGGCCGGATCGTCGAGGATCATAACCTCGGCAGGGTACGCGCCCGTAGTCGCCTTCAGGGCGGCAAGTTGTGTCTCGATCGCTTCAAGCGCCTGTGCCTCTGTCGCACGGCGATCGTTGTTAAGGGTGTCGAGCTTGGTTGCAAGCTCCTGCGCGACTTGCGGGTCGCGCGTCAAGAACAGCTCGACCACATCGCTTGCAATGTCCATGCGACCAGCGGCGTTGATACGCGGTGCCAGACGGAACCCGATCTCGGTTGCCGAAGGTGCTCTGTCAAGCGGTATCTGCGCCACCTGCATCAGTGCTCGCAGTCCAGGCTGAACCGGGTTACGAAGTTCGCGAAGTCCAAGCGACGCGATGACGCGGTTCTCGCCCACGAGCGGTACGGAATCGGCAATCGTGGCGATGGCAACCAGCTTGAGAAACGATGGCACGATCAACGACTTCAGCCGGGTGCGTTCCGCTTCCGTGACCGCAGCGGCAGCAAGCAGGGCATGCGCAAGCTTGAATGCGACAGCCGCTCCGCAAAGTGACTTGAAGGGATACGGGCAACCCTCCTGCGCGGGGTTGATTACGGCAAGCGCTTCGGGGATGCCGGCAATCTCGTCTGGGAGGTGATGATCGGTGACAATAAGATCGAGCCCGAGCGCCATCGCTTCATCTGCGGCGGCGAAGGCACGAATGCCCGTATCGACGCTGATCACGAGCCGAATGCCTGCAAGCGCGGCATCGCCCAGCACAGCAGTCTGCATGCCGTAGCCTTCGCGAATGCGATGCGGAACGTGATACCTGACTTGTGCAGGCACTTCTTTCGACGCGATGCGCTCAATTGCAGTCTTCAGCAGCACGGTCGCAGTGGTGCCGTCGACGTCATAGTCGCCGTAGATCAGGATGGGCTCCGACGCGGCCACCGCTTGCTGAATCCGGGCAACTGCTTCCTTCATCCCCCGCAGCAGCATCGGGTCGTGCAGGTCGTCGAGCGTTGGATTGAAGAAGGTGTTGGCGGCTGCGGTAGTCCCAATCTTGCGGGAGACAAGGAGCTGGGCAATCGGCAGCGGACAGCCGAGGTCTTCTGCAAGCGATGACGCCAGGTCGGAGTCCGCCGGACGGGAGGTCCACTGTCGTTTCGGTGGAGTTGCGGTTACTTCCACACTCGATTGAGCCACGCCGGTTAGTCGTCGCCTTCGTGATCATCAACCACGATGCCGCCAAGCTCGGTCACGGTTTCAAGCAGCTCCTGGAACCTCTCGTACCACTCGGTGGAGGTCTCAAAGAGAAACATCACACCCTGGTGAGCAAAGCCGAGCTGGAGATATCCAAGCTTTCCAACGTGCTTCACCAGCGACTGCGCGTCGTCAAACTCCTGGCCATCGTCCTCCGGGTAGTTTTGGTCGCGAAGCTGTTCAAGCAGGATGGCGATATCGGACTTCTCAAGCACAACCTCGCTCATCGTAACGAAGGGGGAACTGGCAGCCTTCGCGTGTTCCACGAACGTCTTCCACGCGTCGATATCGTCCTCTTCGAACAGGACAGTAGGCACTTCTTCTGTAACGTAGCCATTCAGGCGCCGCATGCCGTGGCCGGCAATATAGGCGATCATGTCATCTTTGAGCGATATGAGATTGTCAGGTTGCATCAAGTCGCTATTGTCGCAGACTAGCCCGGGTCGCGCATAGGGAATGCTCCCCCGTTCTGGGGAATGCGGGCGGCTGCCAGCGTGCTCAACACATGATGTATCCTAACCAAAAGCGATGATTTTTTCTAAAGATTATGTAGGGTATCTGGCCCGCCAGACGGTTAAGCATTTGGTCGATCAGAAGATGATCGGATCACAAAAGCCTTTGGTCCTGAACGAGCGGGTGGGGGTGGCTATGGTCGAAGAGCTCTCGCTCGAAGACCGCATCAACGACGAAGTCCGCGTCATCCTCGAAGCCTTTCAGGACGACATGCGGAAGACCGGCGCGAGCTATCCGGAGATGTTCAAGAAGGTCAAGAACGAACTCGCCCGCAAGTACAAGGCGGTGCTATGAGGATCTCTCGCGACAAGCTGAACAAACTCGCCCACACCGTTGCCGATACGCTCGCCGAGATCCCTGAGTGCGACTTCCTCGAAGATCGCAACACCATCCGGCAGGAGGCGCGTAAGGCGCTGGAAAAGCTCCTGATGGATGAAACCAAGCTTGACGCGGCAGCGCGTTTGAAGATCGCTTCGCAGCGAAAGATCATCGTCGAAGGCTCGCAGGAATGGGACATCCTCTACCGCAAGTATTACAACGATGAAGTGAAGAAGCTGGGAATTTAGTAATCTCAGCACCGCTACAAACTCTGATCATAGGTCATCCTTCTGCTCCGGACGATTTATCCGTTTGCTGGGAAGGCCTATCGCATGCCGTCCTCCTGGGCACAGCAAAGAAACCCCGCATTCGTCCTCGGCCCTTTCTCAAACCTTCATTCAAAGCGCTTTCCCTGATACACTTGGTTCATCGCGAGCGACGCTGGCGTCATGGTGTAACTGGTTAACACGCCGCCCTCTCAAGGCGGAGAGTCCGGGTTCGAGCCCCGGTGACGCTACCAAATATTATTCAGCCTGAGTCGCTCATCGAACAGCCCCAGCTTCTTTCCGGTAGTACGGTTCATCGTAAGCGACTCGCAGATGACCCTTGGTCGTCCCTTTCGTGGGGGACAAGATCATGCCATCGATTCTCGTAATCGGAACTGTTCTTCCGTTACTTGCCACGCGAGCAATGGTGCTGTCGACGACCGATGCAGACATCGTCGAGACCCATCTGAAGGAGCTTGAAAGCGTGCCAAGGTCCGCTGCCTTCGATCTTGTCTTCCTGTGCCACTCTCTCGAAGGCGATCAGCGCCATTTCGCCGCCAGGTGGGTTCGCAATGTCTGGCCAGACTCCTGCCTCATCCAGGTAAAAGGTATGTGGGAAACCAATTTAATCGTGCCGGGCTACGCCGACGCCGCAGTCCCATGCGACCCAAGGCTGATGGTCTGCATGACGCGTCGCCTGCTGGACAGCCTGCCCGCGCAGGTAAGCTGACGAGCTTCTTACTCCCAATCTGCATTTCATTTTCAGCATCGTGTCTACTCATCGGCATGCGGATGTTGCAACACATGCAGG
>CAHJWN010000018.1 GCA_903642265.1 Acidobacteriaceae bacterium
GATTGCAGCTCTGCTCTACCTCATGAGGTAAGGCAGATGTAGCAACCTTCCGGTGGGGTGGAGCCCGCCGGAAGTCATCAGCAGTATACGCTTTTCCGAATTTTGCGGAAACTTGCTCTGCTCGGGGGCCCCCGAGACCATTCCAGCAACCCGCTCGCTGCGAAGGGGACGTAAATTGCGGTTACGTATAAACTTTGACGACGTTTCAAAACGGGATGGAGCAGTCTGTGGCTGAGTTCGACGAACTGCTTACGCTGATCAAAGAGCACTGCACGGCGGATCAAATCAAGGGTGTACTGCGGGGCGCAACCGGGAACAAAGACGTAAAGGTCAGTGCTGCCAGCAAAGAAGATCTCATTGAGAAGAATCTGCGCGACGCATTCCGGAGCCACTCGATAGACATCGAGCGATTACGCGACCTTCTCCGAGAAGCGGAAGAAAACGGCCCTCAGCACATCTACTATTTGCGTACGCCATCACGCGACGTTGCACAGACATTGACTCTTGACCATGTTCGTTCATCCCTTTTGGGTGCACAGAACCCTCGCCGTCCGACATATTCGCTCAAGAAAGAGGGGTATGTAGTTGCGGAGATCCGCCCGTGGAACCGCAAGAAGCCTCTCGATTGGGTCGTGAAGTTCTATGGACATGAAACCAGGGAAGAAGCTACGGGCGAGATCATTCCAGATGGACCAAACCGTCTCCTGAAGGTGTACGTACGGAAGGAATATAGGCATGTTTTGCTCGTGCGCTGGAACTCTCCCGATCTTCTGGAGCTACGCGTTCCGCGTGATTCTTCGATTCAGCGGGTGGACGGCTGGAGACGGTTTCTGGAGCAACAGTTACGCCCCGCTATCCCGTTTGACCGGTTTCGGCCTTGGGATCTCCGCAAAGTGTCCAAAACGCTCTTCGATCTCGAAGCGAGCTACAAACGCATCTATCGCCTTGGGGACGCGAAGCTTGAAGATCCTCATCACAACGTTGTGACGTTCGAGTCGTACTCCCCTGATGGCGATCTCTTCGCAGCTGCGGCTACCCAATCGGCGATGAAAGGTTTGCTCGATAATCAAGCCACACACAAGCAGCAACGTCTTCTCTGGTTGGAACAGCCTGATCAAGGAATTGAAGCCGATATCAGCACCCTAATTGGAACCCGCACAGAGAACGAAGTGACGTTCTCGCGTCACCACAACTCTCAAGGAATCGACTATGTTACCGGTCAGCTTCGAGCGTTTAGCAAACGCTGATCCCGAACACAGCAAAACATTTTCAATCCTCGACCAGTGGGTTCAGAGTCATCAGGATTGGCGATGGATTGTGCCTGGAATCGTCGCCCGTGATAACCCCTTTCTGGACGCGTATGACTTGGCCGAAGCCCTCCAAGTCGCAGTAGCGGCTGGCCTCCTTCGGCTGCAGTACACGGTTCTTACACCTTCCGGCGTTCTGGCCAACGACTCTTTTGACGACCCACGGGAAGTCCCTCCAGAACTGCCGGATAGGCAGGAGAACTTTTTTGCTACCAGTAATTACCCCCTGGTGCCGGTCTACTTCCCTCTCCGGATGGCCCGCATCTGACCATGCTCGCCCCGACCCAGATCCGGTCACTTATTCGAAATTGTGCGGAGCAGATCGACCGTCACAACGACCGAATACGTGCTTTGCAGAACGAAATGCTGGATCAGGTCCCCCTTGAACAATGGCCTGTCGCTATGGCAGCTTTAGACGCAATCTTAGGAAAGAACAGGATCATTCATATGGCAGAGAACAATAACTTCTCCAACGTAGGCGTTGCGAATACAGGCCAGATGAGCGGAACGATCACCGGTAGCAGCCAGCACGTGGAGCTGAATGAGAATGCGAAGGAACTTTTCGCGGCTTTCGAGCATTTCAAAAAGGAAATCACCGCTGCCCCAACCCTCACCACCGAACAGCGAGAAGATGCTCTTGGAGCCGTATCCGAGCTAGAAGAGCAAGCGAACAAGCCTGCCGAAGGGCGGATTATGAGTAAGGTACGCAATGCCGTGGCGGCGTTGAAGACCCTATCGTCTGGAACTACGGCCATACATGGACTTTACGAACAAGTGCATCCGCTCCTTCTGGCACACTTCCACCTGCCGCACTAGGCGACTCTCTACCTGGACCGAACCCGAGGCAACTCGTCCCACCGGGTCGTCCATCGTTGCGACAGATGCTCAGCACGAAGCTTCCAGGCCGAGTCCTTAGGACCGGCAGCCAGGATGCGAACGGTACCGCGTCCAAGCTTCGCATTGAGCTGGTCTACGGCTTTCCAAGCCCATTCTCTTCGCTCACGGTCAAGCTCACTCCACAAGGCCGGTTGCTGCACTGCCTCCGGCAGCAGCTCCGTTATCATCACGCCACACTTCGAGTAGCGGAAGCCGTCTCGCCAAAGCCGTTCGCCCAGCCGAACGGCAAGACCGACCACCTCCCCGGTGTCGTTAGTTGTCGCAACGAAGCGGGCCGAGGCTCCATTGGAGTAGAACGGGTCCTGGTTGAAGGTGCTGGTGTGCATGAAAACAAAAAGGTTGTCGGCGGCCACCTTATAGCGGCGCATCTTCTCCGCAGCTCGCGTCGCGTAGCTTGCGAGAGCTTCCCGCATCGCCGTCCAGGAGGTGACGGGCGCTCCGAAGCTCCGGGTCACGGCAATTCCCTTCCGCGTCGGCTCCACCAATTCCAAAGGCATGCAGGAGATCCCGCGCAGCTCGTACACCGTCCGGCTCCCGGTCACGGTCATTAGAGCGCGAGCGTCATCCGGTTTGAGGGCGGCTAGATCCGCCGCCGTCAGGATTCCAATCTTCGCGAGCTTGGCGGCCGATGCTCCGCCGATGCCCCAAACCTCTTCGACCGGCACGGTGGGCAGCAGCTCCGCCCGCACCCGGCTGGAACGCAGATCGCAGACCCCGCGATACTGCGGACGTTTCTTGGCGATGAAGTTGGCCACCTTCGCAAGGGTCTTCGTAGGCGCAATGCCAACACAAGTGGGGATGCCGACCCAGCGGTGAACGCGATCGCGCAGCTCACGCGCCAGCGGCTCGACTTCCCTGCCGTTGAATTCGCCCAAGTTCAGAAAACTCTCGTCAATCGAATAGGTCTCGACTGTAGGAACCATCGAGCCCAGCGTGTCTCCCACACGTCTCGACAAGTCGCCATAGAGGGCGTAATTTGAGCTGAACACCCGAACGTTCTCGCGCCGGATCAGGTCGCGAATCTTGAACTCGGGGTCTCCCATTTTTATCCCAAGCAATTTTGCTTCGGCACTCCGAGCGACAGCACAGCCGTCATTATTCGACAGCACAATGACGGGCTTTCCTTCCAGGTCAGGCCGGAAGACACGCTCGCAGCTCACATAGAAGTTGTTGCAGTCGATGAGGCCGAAAAGCTCGCCCATGGTCTACCGCAGAGTGTGAATTGCGTGCTTCACCACACCAAAGACGTGAAGATCTTCCCCCACGGAAACGCAGAGCGGCTGATAGCGTGGGTTGGCCGGATCGAGCCAGATGCAGTCCGGTCCCCGGCGCAGCCGCTTGACCGTGTACTCGCCGTTGACGGCCACCACAACAACGCTGCCGTTCTCCGGCTTGGCCGCCCGGTCCACCACCAGCAGATCGCCGTCCAAGATTCCGGCGTCCTTCATGGAATCTCCGTCGACCCGCATCATGAATGTCGCGGCCTTGTTCTCGATTAGGTATTCCGTCAAGTCGAGGGGTGTTTCCAGATAATCTTCTGCGGGACTCGGGAAGCCCGCTGGCACCCGCCCGTCGAAATACGGCAACACCATTGGCCAATTTGCAGCCCACTCCACCAGTTCCAAACTCATACTCGGCACCTGTCAGAGGTATAGCAGTAGTGGCGAAGGAAAAGCGAAAGTATTCTTTAGAAGAGCATACTTGTCCAGTTTCGCCATTGTGCCTAGCCATATAGATAATAAAGTGTCTAGGAGAATATGGAGACACGATCCCGAGAGCCATGACCACCACCCAGAAACTCTTCGCTTCTATAATTCTCGTCGCAGGGCTGATTTCTGCCGCTCCGAAACAACAGAACTGGTGGAAAGACAGTGCCCCGGTTCACCAGGGCACATCAGCGTGGCATCCGTTCCGCCAGTACAGCCCCGACATAGAACGCGGGCTCTCAATCCTGGAGACCGTTGAACCCGATGAGGTCAGCTACATTCGGTCCCGCGGGTACCCAATCACGTTCATTCCTGGGATTCCAGGCACGATGGCCGACACCACGCCTTTCGGTGTGATCGAAATTCCGTACCGCTTTCAAAATCAGCCCCCGCAGCTCGCTGTTGTGCTATCGCATGAGATCGTGCACGAACAACGACACGATCCCATTACAAACCCGCCCGTTTATCCACTGTGGAGACGTCTGCTCTGGCACCAAGAGGAAGAAATTGCACAATACGGATCTCTGGGTCGCCTTCAGACTTCGCCACCGGTACCCATCAGTGTGGAAAGTCCTTGGGAGGGGCTGGTTCTTGGAACCGTTGATCTACTGGTTCGTCGGGCCGTTTCTTCTCTTGGACCTAAGCTGCCTAGCGCTGCTCGGCTTTAGCGTCAGAAAAGACGTTTACAAGTTGTTTGCTCCGCAACCCTCAAAACACCGAACAGCATGACGGTCGAGTAGGCTAGGCTAAAGCGGCAACTCACCATCCTCGGCGGCTTTCGCCGCCGCACGCATCATCTCTGGCCCGTTGTTCCGAATGTTTCCAACCTTCTGGTTTGCCTCAAAGACTTCCATCTCTTCGGACTCGTAAGGCCGTAGCAGATCGAGCGGCAAGCGCTCGGTCTCATCCCGATCCAACCAGCGGTCATAGTCTCGCGAGTGAAGGATGACGGGCATGCGCGGATGAATCCGCGCCATCAGCTCGTTGGCTTCTGTGGTCACGATGGCGAAGGACTGGAGCCAGTGTCCCTGCGAATCTTTCCAGGCGTCCCAGAGGCCCGCAAAGCCCATCAGGTTTCCATTGGTCAGCTCGAAGGAGTAGGGCTGCTTCGGTGGCTTCCCTTCCTTCGGCCACTCGTAGAAGCTGTTGACCGGGACGATGCAGCGGCGTTTCTTGAACGGCTCTCGCCACGTCGGAGCCTTCGTGATCGTCTCCGCTCTCGCGTTGATAGTCGAGAGACCTTTTACGTCTTTCAGATCCTTTGTGAAGAACGGCACCAGACCCCATCGCGCCAACACCAGCTCACGATCGCCCGTCTCTCTGCTCTGCCGAATGATGGGCTGGTGCGTCGTCGGCGCTACGTTGTAGTCGGCGTCAGGCAAAGGAAACTCTGCCGGGTTTGGTGCGGCCCGAAAGTGTTCCGCGATCTTCTGCTTATCGCTCCGGCGAACGTATCGGCCACACATCTTTCTTCTCCTTCTACGCTAATGAGGCCAGTGCAGGCGAGCGAGAGCGTTCCAGTTGAAGCCGAAAAGATATACCCACATCACTACGAACAGTGCGGGGACGATCAAGACGAGTTGCGAATATTCGTATTGGATTTGCGGACCACGTTTGCCCCGACGTGCCTCTCTCCAGGTATCAAAATCGGACGCTAGCTCTATAGTTGGAGGCCGTTGTTGCATCGACCCTTCGGCGCGAAGCACTCGATCAAACTCAATCAACTTGCTCCACCAGTACCGGATATAGCCCTGTTGCTTTTGACAACTGAAAATCCAGACTATAGCAAATAAGCAGGCGATCAATGCACCGAACGCCGCTGTCCAATGATGATTGGCTGAGATGAGCCAGTCAGCACCAAGCGCGGCTGTCTCGAAACCAGCGAAATAGGTGTTGCGCGTCCAGTAGGAGTCGATCTGAAAACGCCACGTCTCAAAAGTCTGCTTGTACAGCTCCATGAACTCAGGCGTCATTATGAAGTCCTTCCATCCACTTTAGATCCGTAGGGGGAGGTCTCCCCCTGCTTCCAGAGTGCGCCGACGGAAAACCGGCCCACTCTTCCATCACCCCCACTGCGGGGGTACCCCGCAACGCCCCAAGAACAAGCAACAGCAACAGCCCCCTAAGGGGCTCCGCCCCTAGCGCGCGCAAGAGCCACCTTTATCTTCCGCGCTTCGCTTGTGCAGACCGCCTGCGGCGCCCTTCGGGAAAGGAATCCGGCTCTTGCACTTGCCACCCCCGCAGGCGTGGGCCTGGGCCAAGGCGTGTCTCAAAAGAGACACAGCCAAACCATTTCAAAACGAGGCTGCCATGCTCACCGCCCTTTGTCCAGAAAGAGGCTCCACAACACGTGTAGTAAGTAGGCGCCGACTTTCCCAAGGTCAGCTTTCTTTCATTTCAAATGTTTACTTTTTTAACTTGCTAATAAACTATAAAGGAGTATACTTAGAAACAGAGAGGGGATGAGAAACAACCCCGATCAGCCCAACCATTGACAGTGCGGGAACACTGTCCACAGCCAGAAACACAGGAGAAACCACAATGATCAACAACCTCAATCGTTCCGTCTTTATGGGCCACCTTGGAGCCGATGCAAAGCAGGATGGAGACAACAAGCCCGTCACGTTCGCCATCGCCGTATCTTCCCATTGGAACGACAACGCGGGAGATCGTCAGACGCGTACCGATTGGCACAACGTCGTGGTCTTTGGGAATCTGCGCAAGTACGCCGTCAAGCTGAAGAAGGGAGACCGTGTGTACATCGAGGCCGAGGCACGAAACAACAACTACGAAAAGAAGATTGGCGGTGAAACCGTCAAGTTCCGCGAGACTGAGTTCCTTGCCGCAGAGATCGAGCGAGTAGCAGCGAAGGCCGACGCAGAGAACGACGAGTAAACCAGAGTCAAGGTCTTAGGTGGGGCAGTGCGGGAACACTGCCCCCAACCATAACGACGCACATACCGCACAGGAGATGCGATCATGCACACCACTACAGTTGTCGATTCAGGATACAAGAACCTTCCTCTCACGATGCTTGAGGAATCCAGCACCAACCCACGCCGCACCTTTGATCTGGCCAAACTCACTGAGCTTGCCCAGAGCCTTGCAACTCATGGCCTCATCCAGCCGATCACAGTTCGACCCAGGGGCGATACCTTCGAGATTGTGGCGGGAGCCAGGCGCTTTCGCGCCGCTCAAATCGCGGAGCTGGCCGAGGTGCCTGTCCGCATCCTTGCGCTCTCAGATGAGGAGACCCTTGAAGTCCAGATCATCGAGAACAGCCAGCGGCAGGATGTACACCCATATGAAGAGGCTTCTGCATACCAGCATCTCCTAGACCTACCGGCCTACAGCGTTGACACGTTGGTGCAGAAGACCGGGCGCAGCCAGAGCCACATCTATGCGCGACTCGCGTTGCTGCAATTGATTCCCGAAGTCGCTACCGCTTTCCAAGAGAACCGCATCACGGCCAGCCATGCCAACCTCATAGCGCGGCTTCCGGCCGCGCAGCAAGCCTCTGCCTTCGAGCATTGCTGGCGCAAGGACTATCTAGACACCGAGGCGCATCTACTCCCCGCCAAGAACGTTTCCGCGTGGATACAGGCCAACCTTTACCTGCCCCTTGCCTCCGCTCCGTTCAGCCGTGAAGACCCGTCGCTGTACCCAGCCGCAGGAGCATGTACAACCTGCCCCCGCCGCAGCGGTTTCAACACTTCCCTTTTCTGCGACGTGCAGGAGGATCAATGCTTGGACGCGCCTTGCTACCAGATCAAGGTTGAGAGCTTCTTTGACCGGGAGATTGCGTCACGGCCCAACCTTGTTCAGATCGAGGAAGGCTGGCGATCCCCGAGCGATCACCGGGCCGACGCCGTACGCCGTGGCGAGTACCGGGAGATTGAAACCCCCGCCGAGAACTTGGACGCCGAGCCGGTAGTACCATGCGAGGCCGCACGGCCAGCCCTTATCGTTCATGGACGCAACCGGGGAATGTGGCTCACCGTGTGCACAGACGACCATTGCCCGGTACACGATCCAAGACAAAGCAAGGAACGCGAGGAGCGCCCCTTGCCCCAGCCCACCGAGGACGAGACGGAAGAACAGACCGCCGCAAGAAAGGCCGACTACGAACAGCGCAAAGCGGATGCCCGCGCTGCCGAGGAACGCCGTCAGGAGGAGCAGAGAGCGGCGGATGAGCTGGAAGAGGCCGAAGCGGAGAAGCGCCGCGTCCAGATCGAAAAGCAGAAGGCGAAGCGGGAAGCCAGCTTTCAGCGAATCGTGAAAGCCGCTCCCCCGGTATTCAACGCTGCCCAGCTACGGGCACTCCTCAGAGCCCTTGTGAACCTTGACCCGTATTGCTTCGCTGATGACCTAGCCGTGGAAGTGAATGGGGACGCTCAAGATGACCGGCGTTCGGCAGAAGAGGTTTTGACAACCGCCATAGACGGCTTAGGCGATGTCGAGCTAACCACCTTTGCAATCCGGCTTGCTCTCTCAGGACATCGCGGCATCCCTCGGGAAAACGAGATTGACCACCTTTCCGAGGCCGAGGCTGCTTTCGCTCCAAAGCTCGCCGCTCTCACCCTCATGAAAGGGTCCCCGAAGAAGAACGCACAGCCCACCCAAACCAAGCGCAAAGCCTAAACCCAACCGCGACAGTGAGGCCGGGGACTTCCCCGGCCCCGCCCTCCTACGACCAAAAAAGGACCAGCCATGTACAAGCTTTCCTACAAGTTGTCAGTCCGCGAACGGGTTTCGGCGAAATGTGAGCGCCACCCGCGCTATAACCCCGAGAAGGATGGCCGCGCCGGAATCAAGGGCGGATGCTCAGCCTGCTACAGCCTTTACGACCTCCTGCAGGCTCGAATGCAACTCGATTCAGCCGTAAGGGAGTTCATACGTCGAGCTGGACCGTGGGCAAGGCCACGCGGTTCTCGCAAGCACCGAGTTCTAGGCGACGCGGCCCCTCAGACCGTCGAGCTGCCCGAGGTGCAACGGTGAGCGCCCGGTGGAGCGACTGCTTTAGCCAAGTAGGAGCCGCAGAACGCGGCACAGGAAGCAAGACCTCCAATGCGGAAGTCTTGATCTGGGAGGGTTACTTCGAGGGAGCGCTTCTCTGCATCATCTCGACGGTACGCCTCACCGGTAGCAACCTTGCTCACTTCCTGGTCAACTCCGGTGCCAGGATTGGCGCTCAAGACTGGAGCCTGCGCGGGGGCCACTATGTGGACCTCCGCGTCTTATCCCGCGATCCAGCCAGCCTAGACCAATAACTAAAGGGGGAGGTCTCCCCCTGGCCTCCAGAGGTGCGCCGGCGAGAAGACCCGGCCCACCTCTTCCGGCACCCCCGCTGCGGGGATACCCCGCAACGCCCCGGCCATCGTCCTTCGGACCCTTGAGGGGTCGGCTTCGCCGCCCAGGAACAGGCAACAGCAACCACGCTGGGAAGGAAGGAAATGTATGAGAGAGAAGCGACGAGAAGGCATCGACTCCATTGGGGTCTAGTGGAAGCCTCCCAAGAACGTCGGCAACAAAGAAGCCAACCCTTCCTGTTATGTCTCGCGTTGCGAGCCATGCTTCGCGTGCCGATCCGAGCAGCAGCGCAGCGGGCGAGCGGCCCGCACAGGCTGATAAGGCAGTAAGAAATATATCTAGCTATCTCTATTATTACCTTGCTAATAAGCTAGAAAGGAGTATACTTAGAAACAGAGAGGGGGGTGATGAACAGCCCCCAACCAAAGGATAGTGCGGGAACACTGTCCGAACTCAAAGCCGCACAGGAGACCACTCATGAGCATCACCGCCAAAGCTGAAACTCTGTCCAACACCATCACCGATGCCGTCAACGCTCTTGCAGCCGAGACCGACAGCGCCAAGCAAGATGCTACGTTCCGCGCATGGCTTACGACCATGAGCCGGTTCTACACCTACTCGTTTGGAAATCAGTACCTCATCAACAAGCAGTGTCCGACCGCGACCCGCGTTGCCGGTTACGGCAGGTGGTTGGAGATGAAGCGTCAGGTCCGAAAGGGTGAAAAGGCTATTTACATCCTGGCTCCCATCATCGGCAAAGGTAAAGACGACGAGGACGGGGAGGTTCGACGGCTCCGGGGCTTCCGGGCGACAACCGTGTTTGACCTTGCCCAGACGGACGGCGAGGAACTTCCGACCGCTCCAGCTCACGACGCGACAGAGGGCGGCGAAAATCTTCTCCCCCAGGTGGAGGCGGCAGTCCGCAACGCTGGTATCACTCTGGTTTACAAGGTCATCGCTTCCGGCGCTCAGGGACTCAGCAAAGGCGGAACCATCGAGATTGATGAGCGGCAGGGAATCGCCGCCAAATGTGGAACTCTGATTCATGAGTTTGCCCATGAACTCCTGCACAAGGAAGACCGGAGTCAAGGAAAGCAGCAGAGGGAATTGGAGGCAGAGGCCGTAGCGTATGCCGTTCTCTGTCACTACAACATCCAGTCAGGGAGCCGGTTCTATCTAGCGTCGTACGGCATCACCGGAGAGATGCTCACCGCATCCATGCAAACAATTGCGAAAACGGCGCGGCAGATCATCGAGAAGATTGAGGCTAGGGACGACCAGAAGGAGGCGGAGGATGCCTCCGCCCTGCCTTTGGCGGCGTAGTCCCGCGCAGCGCATCGAGCGCTGCACAGAACTCAGGGACGCGGGTGAGGTGCCGAATGTGACACCTTTCCCTTTTTCATCTTTATGCCTTACTGAATAGATTCCAATGTAGATTGAAAGAAAGGTGAATGATGCATATAGCCGTTGCGAGTTACAAGGGAGGCGTGGGGAAGACCACAACTGCGGTGCACGTCGCGGCGTACCTCAACACCATCGCTCCGACGCTGCTGCTGGACGGAGATCGAACACGCAACGCAACCGAATGGAGCTTACGAGGAGATGGCTTTCCATTCACCGTTGCTGATGTGGCATCGGCAATGAAGCTTGCCGGGAAATTCAAGCACAGTGTTGTCGATACGGGTCAGCAGCCTACCGAGAAGGATCTGAAGGCACTCGCTGAAGGTTGCGACCTCCTCATCATCCCAGCCGTGCCGCTTGCGCTGGACACGGCTGGTCTACGGCAGACAATCGAAGCGTTACAGCGGATGAATGAGAACCGGTACCGCGTTCTCATCACCAAGGCTCCACCACCACCTGAGACAGAGGCGCAGCAACTCAAAGCCCTACTGGATGAGCTGAAGGTGCCGGTGTTCAAGAGCATGGTGCCGCGCTTGAAAGCTTTCTCGAAGGCATCCGCGAGTGGCTGCATAGTCGATAAAGCAGACGATTCGAGAGCAGCCAGAGCTTGGGAAGCCTACGAAGCAGTTGGAAAGGAAATTGTGACCTATGCCCGCGTCAAAAAAAGCGCTTAGCCAGTTCGAGGGCCTGAAGAGTCTTGGGACAGGTACGTCCGTAGCGGAGACTGAGACGACCCGTACGCGAGGACGCCCACTCAAGCAGGGAGCCAAGAGCCGGGACCCGGAGTATCGGGCCTGGGGCGGCTACCTGAAGATCAAGACGCTCAACGAGGCCAATTATGAGCTGGGAAAGGCGCATGGCGGCCCGGATATGTCTGACCTGCTTGAGGAGTTGTTAGCCGGATGGGTGGCGCAACGCCAGGCAGACGAGGGCAAGAAGAAATAAACCTGCGAGTGGGTGTCCAGAAACGGCCACCTCGCCACGTGTAGTAAATAGACATCGGGGTCAAAAGCGGATGAGTGATCCAGGGTTAGTGGCCCCGAATCACCCATTTCAGATCCCGCTAACAGTCCACCGTTAGGAGGAGGACCATTGAGCACGAGTTTAGCGAAGAATCTGAAATTCCCGGCAAAGGGCGCACCACAGAAAGGTCCTAGAGACCGAAAGAAAGAAGAGATGCTCGCCCAGACCCGTCAGGCGATGCGCGTGATGGAGATCGTAGACGCGAAGCATGACGGCAAGCTCGGTGACGAGTACATCAAGCTCGCCCAGGCCATGATTCTTTGCACGCTCCCATACAGCGCTACAAAGGAAACGAAGATCACTCGGCAGGCTCGGCTAGGCGATGGTTCCACGCTCTATGTGACCTTCTCTGCAGCTCACCCGAACGTGGGCATGCCTTTCGGTGCCGACCGCAAGGTACTCGCATGGATCTTCGATAAGGCCATTCGCACGGAAAGCCCGTTCATCCCATGGGCATCGGCTGTTGAGTTTCAGAAGGAAATGGGCCTCACTAAAGGCGGCAAGAATAATCGCGATCTAAACAAACGTTTCGAGCGCGTGGCAGGACTCGTTATAAACATCCAGAGAGAGGCAGGGGAAGGGAAGCGCGACCTCACCTACCCGCTCATCGAGCGGTCTTACCTCCCTTCCTCAATCACCGGCAAGAAGCTCGACAACGATATGCAGCAAAGTCTGCCGGAGCTGGCGGATCGGTACGGCTTCGCTATGAACCTCAGCTTGTTCAATGACATTCGGAAGCACCACATCGTGCTTCCACGGCGACTTTGGGCTGAAATCAAAGGCCCTACTCAGGTTCAAGACCTTGTGTTCTGGCTTATCTTTCGGTGCTACTCAGCAGCGAGCGAGACGATCATTCCTTGGAAAGCACTTACAGAACAGTTTCCCCAGGACAGCAACCCCCACCGGAACAGGCTACACACGCGGAAAGCTATCCGTACATTGAAAGCCCTTTGGCCAGGAGTGCAGATTGAGGAGGTTCCGCAAGGAATCAAGGTTGATCGTGCGAAGGAAGGATTGCTAGAAGACGACTTCGCAAAGGGGCGCATTAGGAGGCTTCCAGCGCGGAGTTAAGTAGCAACAGTGACCCGTCATACGCGGAGGTCCACCCTCTCCGCATTTATACCGGGAGGTCCACTAAGCGCGTTCATACGCGCTGGTCCACCATCACCGTGTCCATACACGCTGGTCCACCCGTGCCTGCTCATACACGGAGGTCCACCACTATGCCGTCATACCGGGAGGTCCACTTCGGGCCTCCCATTGTTGTGTTCGAAAGAAGCCCTGACCGAAAAGGTCGCTTTAGGTGGACTTCCCGGTAGAAAGTGAACCTGCCTGCCCTTGCCAGTAAGCCCATCAAGTGGACCTCCCGGTATTGTTGCGTGTCGAGATACGAATAGGGTGGACCTCCCGGTATGCCCGCTCATTCAGCACGGTGGACTTCCCGGTATACCGCGTCTGTGAAGATCACGAATAACGGCAAAAACGCGGTGGACCTCCCAGAACGCACTATTGGACCTCCCGGTACCAAAAAGGTGGACCTCCCAGAACCCCACAGTGGACCTCCCGTACGAAATGGTGGACCTCCCTGTCCTCCCTATAAGGAAGCAAGAGATGCATGAGTCATGAGAACAAGAGAAACAGGAGTAGGCCCTGTGAATCAGCGGAAATGGTGGAAAACATAAAACAACAGCAGCAACAACGACAACACCAAAAACAAGAACAAAAACTTTCCTGAATAAGGTGAGGGGGGTTCGGAGTGTCGAGGCTTGAGATTAGAACAGTGGTAGATCGAGCAGAAAAGCACCAGGATGCGCCCCGGAGGGCATAGGTGTGCCCTAGCATCCTCCCAAACCCTTGTGGCGGCTATAGAGCATGGGGGAGAGCGAAGAAAAACCATAAAATTGAGAGATGTCGAAACGCAGTCGGGCCAAAAAAGCTGCCGCAACTCTGGGAATTACGTTCGCGCTGGCGGCTGGAGCGTATTTTTACGCCTTTTCGCCGCATTGCAGCTCTGCTCCCCCGGAGTCAGCCCAAGGCTTGCTCGACCGTGCCGACGCTTTGGCATGGAACAGCCGATGGGCAGATGCCCAACCGGTTTACGCCAAGGCTCAGAATCTCTTCGAAAATCAGCGCCAGCCGTCCAAAGCCCTTTATGCCGCTATCAGCCAGCTACCGCCCGATGAAAGCGTGAGCCTGCGGAGCAACATCCTTCGGGTGCGGGAAGCACTGCAGCTTCCCGCAGCCCAAGACCCCGAAACGAAACTCCGCCTTCTGACAATTCTGGGTGGCTTCGAGATCGACTATGACGCTGCTGAGGCACGGTCCACCTGGCAAGAAGTAGAGCGTTTAGCTTTGAAACAGGGGCATTTAGCGCAGGCGACTCGCGCGGTGGGCGATCAGGGAATTGCAGCCTTCATTCTCGGGGATACGGAAACCGCGAAAGATCAGGTCACGAAAGCATGGGGCCTGTCCAAAGTGGAGCGCGACCCTGCGGCCACAGTGCGATATGCCAGCGTCTTTGGTGTTGGATTGGTTCAGGTTCATCGGTACAAAGAAGCTCTGACACCTCTCAATGAGGCCATCAGACTTGCCGCTCTACATCCTGAGATTGCATCGCCTACCATCGCCACCTACGGCAAAATCGACGCACTAGAGGGTTTGCATCAATACGACGCGGCTCTCAGACTTGCAAATGAGTCCATGACTAACCTCCAGGGAACGGCCTACGATGGCCACAAGACGCAGGTTTACATCTCCAGAGGTTCAATCTATAGCGACCTTAGGAACTGGAACGCTTCGGTAGCCGACTACTCCGAAGCCATAAAGATCTCTCGCCGCATCACCAACCCGCGAGGAGTCGCCGATGCAGCGGGACTGCTCGCCCAGGCTTACGAACACGAGGGCAATCTTCCCGGCGCACTGGCCTCGATCAACGACGCAATTCAGGCCAACACCGAGATTCCCGACGAGCTGTATATCGTCCCGCGAAACCTCGCAATCAAGGCCGAAATTGCATTGAAGATGGGAGACGCTAAACAGTCTGATGTGCTGTACCGGAAAAGTATGGCGCTTGTTGACAACATGCTTCAGCACGCGGCCACGGCTGGCAACCAGCGTCAGCTCTTGGCCGAGATGAGCGACGTATATTCCGGTTACTTTGCCTCCCTAGCTGGACAGCGACGATACGATGAAGCACTGCAAACCTTGGAAAAGGTCAGAGGCCGAATCGAAACCGATGCGATCGAGCATCACGAGACCGAACCCGTCCATCCGACAACACCTGCTGAGCGGAACTTGAACGCTCTGAACGTGGCTTTGATCCAAGCGGAGGACCCGAAGGAAAGAACTCGTCTCCTAAACGCGATCTACAACACTGAACTGCAAATCAGCCCGAGCGCTCTCGCCCAACAGACGATTACCCATCCGGTGCGTCTCGCGACTCTACAAAAGGCGCTTTCCCCCAGCTCTGTCCTCATCGAGTACGTTCTTGCCGAACCTTCTTCTTATGCTTTTGCGATCACACACGACTCAGTAACCCCCTACAGCCTGCCATCCAAAGCCATCATTGAGGCAGACGCAAACCGCTACCGGCGGGAGATCGCAACCAAGAAGCAGGACACCGCACTAGCCGGGAAACTCTTTGGGGAACTGCTCCAACCGGTCAAGCAATACAGCGCGAAGAACGACCTCATCATCGTGCCGGATGGAGCCCTGCATTTGCTGCCGTTCGCTGCTCTGAGAGACGGATCTTCCTACGTCCTTTCTACACACACCGTCGATGTGACGCCTTCGGCAACCGTCTTCGATCTGCTTCATAAGCGCGTGGAGGGGCAATCGCTAGATTCACTTCCATACGTGGGTGTGGCAGCCTGGACCCAGCACACGGACAACCGGAATTCCGTTGTCCGTGCGATCACAGGACCACAGAGAAGTGAACTGGTTCCCCTACCGGAGAGCCAGGCCGAAGTGGAGACGATAGCGAAAGACCTCCCTAATCCAAGCACCATTCTGCTGGGATCTGACGCAACTGAGACCCACTTCAAACACCTTGATCTCGCGAGCACAGAGGTTGTTCATCTCGCTCTACATGGCTATGTCGATCTGGATTACCCAGACCGGTCATCACTCGTCTTCGCGCCTGATAGTGCAGGGGGCGAGGATGATGGTTTGCTCCAGGTTCGCGAGATTCGCGGGCTGCATCTGAACGCAAGGCTCGTTACTTTATCCGCTTGCAACACGGGAGTTGGTCCCGTTGGCGAAACAGGCGTGACGAACCTTGTGAACGCTTTTATCGAAGCGGGAGCGGACTCGGTGGTATCCACCCTTTGGGAGGTGGACGACCACGCCGCACCGCATGTGATGGAAGCCTTCTATACGGAACTTGCTGCTCACAAGCGGAAGGTTGACGCCTTGCGTACGGCTCAACTCGAAATGCTCAATAAGGGGCTTGCGCCGTACTTCTGGGCCAGCTTCCAAATCGTTGGCGACCCCAACGGCACTCTGTAAAGGAACTAAATGGATCTCAACAAAGAGCAACGAGAAACACTCCTAGGAAAGATTCAAGCCCAGGTTTCCGAGAAATACTTCGATCCAACCTTCGATAAGAGCGCCTGGGACAGGATTATCCAGCGGCACCGTTCTGCAGTCGTTGATGCCTCTGACGCCGCGATCTTCGAGAAGGCCGTCACAGAGATGCTTAGCGATCTTTCGCCCCGGACTCTTGGCCTTCTCTCAGAGAGGACCAAGATCAACCCCCGAAACGCGATTAACGCGAGCTTTTCGGTACAGTCCATCGAAGGTGGCCTCCGGTGGGTCTTCCAGGATGTCCTTCCGGGCGGTGTCGCCGTGAAAGCTGGGGTGCAAACCGGAGATGTTCTCCTCACTGCGGCCGGAAAGGAGATGCTTCCTTCATCCGACAAAGCGCTTGAACCGCCGTTCGAGATGGGCCACACGATTCCAGTCACAGTGTCTCGCGGCCAGCCTTCCGAAGTCGTCACGCTTTCTCTCAATACGGGTAATCCAAAATACAAAGACAACCCATATTCCGATCTCACCGCTGTAACGAGTCGCGACATCAACGGTGTGGCGTACCTACGCGTCAGCCTTTTCCAGGGGAAGGTGGGCATAGACTTTGCGAACGAGCTGGACCGGCTGTTCCGCGGATCGTTCGCAGCATCGAAGAATCTCATCATTGACCTTAGGGGCAATCCTGGAGGAGGTATCGGAGGGCTCGCGTTGATGAGCTATCTCACACCTAATAGGCTTCCGGTCGGTTATAGCAAGAACCGCGAGATGGCTGAGAAACGGATTGATCCGTCAACCTTCCCGAGATTCAGCAAGGTTCCCCGTTCCAGACTTGCCATCCCGGGTCTCGCCCTGAAGTTTATGGGCAAGACCTCCGTTTACCTCTACACGGAAGGCTTGGGAAATCAGGCTTATCAGGGAAGCACGGTCATTCTTGTGAACGAACACACGACCGGAGCAGCCGAGATGGTTGCACAGTTCGCCCAAGAGAACCGGTTGGCCACCATAGTTGGCAGCAGAACACCCGGCAGATTGGTTTCCCGAAAAGCTAGCAAGCTCGGGTTCGGCTACCGTCTCGTGATTCCGGTCGCGGCTTACGTGAGCGCAAAGGGAACCCAGATCGAAGGCAAGGGAATCACGCCCGATGTCGAAGTTCCGTGGTCCTTCTCGGACGCTACGGCAGGACGAGACAACCAGCTCGACGCCGCGCTGAAGCAAGTCTCTACTGCAAACACACGCACAAGCTAAAGGGGGAAGTCTCCCCCTGCCTCCAGAGGTGCGCCGGCGAGAAGACCCGGCCCACCTCTTCCGGCACCCCCACTGCGGGGATACCCCGCAACACCCCGGCCATCGTCCTTCGGACCCTTCAGTGGCGGCTACGCCGTCCAGGAACAGGCAACAACAACCGGGCGAACGACCCGCCTCCGGAATCCTGCGGTTAGGCCATAATTACATAGCTGGAAAGCTTTATTATTACCTCGCTAATAAGTAAGGAAAGTGGCTTAGCGGTCAACTTGCAGAGGATAGTAGTACGTCCCGTTATCAGAGCCCCGCACCGTAGCCAAGAAGTACGCCCCGGGTTTCGCATAGCGGAGGTCCAGAGTAACGTTCACCATGACCTTGCCCGCAGTCTCCTGAGCAACGCCAACGCCTGTTGCAACCACTTGGCTACCCGCACGATCGGTAGAGACCATGATCCTGTACTCCCCGATTTGACTGAAACGCGGAAGCGTAACGGAGAGACGAACCACAGCAGCAGGCAGTGTGACTTGTTGAAGCGGAGCAGCATCGTCATCATTGCCTACTCCGCGTGCGGTGGTCGCTTCAAACAGGTCTACCGCCGCGTTCCGAGGGTTGCTGGACGCCACTTCCATAGAGCCATGATGGGGCTTGGAGTTCAGCTCATAAATTGCGGTCCCGCCGACAATCAACAACACTGAGGCGGCAAGCGCGTAAGCCCACTTGCCAAGCTTTAGGCTCTGGCGTGGTCGCAAGGGTGTTGGAGCTGGCTGGCTGGCAGCCTTACCCAGGCTGGCAGGCTCACCGTGAGCCTGCTTCCACTCTCCCCGGTACCCAAGGTATTCCGCCACGCACTCGGAGCATGAAGCTAAATGCAGACGTGCAGGATGTTCCAGAGGCAAGCGATCCTCCGCGAGGTCCTTCAGTGTCTTCTCATCTGGACACCCGATTCGTTCAGGGTTTGGGTGAGCATCCAGGAAGTAATCCCTTATCAGGTCCAAGTAGACTGCCTAACCCTTCGTCTCGCATAGATTTTGGAAACCATGGCCCGCGTCGCCACTCTTCATTTTGCTAGAACTCACAAAAGATGCAATACGTAATTTGAGTCGTTGAATGGCTTTAGCGGCAGCCGACTCGCTGATCCCGAGGGCCTTACCAACACTTGCCGCGCTTGTGATGTCCTGAAGCAGGAGGGCAAGAATCTCCTGGTCGCGCTGATCCAGCTTTGTTCCCACCTCTTGAAAGAAGATATTGCGATCAATCCGGGCCTGTGCGTCAGCGTCCACTCCGGCCCATTTTTCGAGCTCGAAACTGCTACCTTCAGGCGTCTCTTTTGAGGCGCGCGTCTTCAGATAATCGCGCACTCTTCCATGCATCGCGGCGTACGCATAACGGCGCGGTGTCGCGTGGGTGTTCTTGTTCTTTTGCATCGCGCTTCCGATCTCCTCGGCCCACTCTGCCAAGACAGCGGGATCGAGATTCGGGTACGTGCTCACTACCCAGCCGAACGCAGATTCGACGCCTGCTTTGATGGAGGGCAATACCTCTCTGCCTTCACCGTCCACGAGATGTAATTGCGTCCAGCCCATTCAGCACTCTTCTCAACAAATTCAGTTTTGGATGGTGTCCAGAAACGGAACGCTCAACACGTGTAGTAGGTAGATGCACAACACACAGACCAACTTTCAGCGTTTGAGCCGTCGTCAGCGCATCAGGACTGCGGTTTCTTCTTCTTCGGAGACGGTTCAGCTTGCGCGTTGGCCTCTTCGTCAGACACTTCGCCAATGCCTTCAATTAATTGACCGACCGGGACCTGAAACGTTTCTGCCAAACGTAGCAGTGTTGGAACAGAGAACGCTTCTCCCCGCTCGATCCGGGCGACTTGTGTCATGTGAAAGCCGTGCTCGCTCACTAGAGCGCGATGCGTCAGCTTGCGCTCCTTCCGGAGCTGCTTTATCCGTTGTCCCAGCGCAACCCGAAATTGTTCATAGTCGTATCGCAGCATGGGATGTTGGCGGGCCTCTCTACTCGCTGCTCAGAGGCGCAGATAAATGCCTCGCATTGTCGGTCTCTCCCCAAATCTTAGCAACTGAACAGCCCTGGCATTCCGAAATTCATACAGGTTCGTGCGTTCACAACCCGCGCCCATACCGGGATGTGTATAAATGCACAAAAGTCCCCCATACAGAAACGTGTTTACAAGTGCATGGCGTTGCGCTATAAATACGGTGTGGAGGGTACACAAAACTACACCGCATTGTTTTGTGTATTCGTTCTGCTGGACAACAGAAAGGAGGAGGCTTAGCTAAGCGTTTGAGTCTTTACAGAAAGCGAGTTCCGCAGCTTTTGAAGTGAGAATCTTTCGTCTCTGAACGGATTGCCGCAAGGATTCGGCAACAACCCAAACTCCCTAACCCAGTCGCACCGAAAACGCGCACAAGCCGCGAGCGCGGCTCTGTGTCTTGACCCAAACCTAAACGAGCAGCTTTCAGGAGTATCCCTTGACCGCAACGATGAACTCCCGCCTCACAGCCATGGCCTCCAGAACCTTCACCAAACAGCGGGCAAAGGACGCCGCTCGCACGCTTGGGCCGGTTCTGCTTACCCTCGCAATCTCCCCGCTCGCCGCGCACGCCCAGGGGACTGTGGACGTCAGCGGTGTCACTGCCGCGATGAAGACCATCGAGACGAGCTGCTTGCTCGGCGGCGCACTCGCCGTCGTCATTGGAATCGTGTTCGGCGTGTTCCAGTTCATGGGCCGCAACATCTCCGGTGGCTTTTTGGCAATCGGTGGCGGTCTGTTCGCCGGTATCGTCATCGGCTTCGCCCCGCAGTGGGTCGGATCCCTCACCGGACAGAGCCTCTAGCCATGCAGATAACCAAGCGTGGAGAGCCACTGGCGATCAATCAAGCCCTTAACAAATCTCGGCAGAAACTCGGTTTGAGTTTGCCTATCTGGATGGGCATTGTGATTGCCTCGCTGATGGCTCTCCTGCTTCGGTTCTTTCTTCTGTCGATTGTCATGTTCATTGCGGTCACCGCTATCTGCTGGATGATCGTGCGCAAACACCCCAAGATGTTCCAACTGTGGGGCCTGAGCTGGACCCAGAAGAGCTACTATGACCCGCGCAAACGCTAATCCATGGTTCACCGACGCCGGGGCCGCGAACAGCATCATGCCCATCGTTCGCTTCGTCACCCCTACCGTGTTCGCGAGCAAAACACGCGGCTATGGCTTGCTTTTTGAAGTTGATGGGGCGGATGAAGAAGGGCTCACCGACGCGGAGATTGCCTCCAAAATGCGAGGCGTCGAAGGCGGGGTGCGCGGCCTTACAGAAGACTTCGCGCTTTATCAATACATGCGCGTGACCTCTGGCTTTACGATCCCGCGACAGAAGAAATACGCCGATCCCATCACCCAAACCTTTGTGGATCATCGGCTGGACTTCCTTGCGAAGACTGCAAATTTCCGTCGGATCGACCTTCATTGGTGCCTCACCCTGGAGCCCAAGTTGGCGTCTCCATTCGCGGCCAGGCCGAAGGATCAGGCCGACGAGAACGACCGGCTCATCTCCCAGCTCCAGAAGGCGGCGACCATCCTCGAAACGCATCTGGGCAGCGTTATCGGCTTGAGGGTTGTCGGCAAGGAGAAAGCCTTCAAGTTCTTCGCGGAGTTGTTCAACCTTGAAGAATGGGCCGGTCATATTCCGCTTGTTTCCGACCAGGGCGTAGACCAGCAAATTGCCACAAGCGCGGTCTCCTGGCACAACGATCATCTGCGCGTAGGGAAACGCCATGTGCAGATGTTCTCCGCATCGAGCACGCCCGCCGCCTCACAGCCCTGCCTCTACAACAGCATTACCAATCTGACCTGTGACAGTGTGCTTTGCACTACATGGAGGCCGCAGTCCAGCTCCACCGTGCGTAAGGAGATCAGCGCCCAGGAGAAGTGGATTGATTTTTTCAAGGTCGGGATCTTCCAGCGTGTGATGGCCGGAAAGAACTTCGCCCAGCTCGATCAGGGCGCAGGTGCAAAGGCTGCTTCGGAGGGTGTGGACGATCTTGGCTTGGTTGTGAAGGAGTTGGGCAAAAAGGCCCAGGGCAAGTACACCGTGACGCTTCTCCTCTCGGCTGAGAGCGCGGAAGAACTCAGGGAGAACACGCCGCTCGTTCACCGGACCTTCGTAGACGCGCAGGCCACCGTGATCGAAGAGACCATCGGCAACCTCTCGGCTTTCTATGCGATGTTTCCCTTCAATCAGCGGTACAACGTGTTTTCCCTTTGGCTTGGAGAAGATCATCACGCCCGCCTCTCGCCAGTCTTCGCCCCAACCATCGGCCATCCCAAATCGGAAGACCTCGACAGCGAATACCTGAACGTCTTCGAGACCCGGCAGGGAACCCCGTTCTTTCATGACGCCTACGTGTCCGGCGTACGGGTGCAGCTCACCATCGGGCCACCGGGGACCGGAAAATCCGTGCAGACCAACCAGATGCTTGCGTTGGAGCGGAAGTACCACGGTTTCACGTTCATTTTCGACATCGGCAACAGCTACGAAAGCATGGTGGAGCTGTACGGCGGCAAGGTGGACAAGATCGGTCTGGACGGCCCGCGCGTGAACCCGTTCGCCTTGGAGCCGACCGAGAAGAACATCAAGTTTCTCTACAACTTCGTCAAGATGCTCCTCACCAATGGTGGAGCTACGCTCAGCCCCGAGGACGAGGATGCGGTGTTCAAGGAGGTGCAGGGTATGTACCTCATCGACCGGAAGATTCGGCGGCTTTCCAATCTGCTTCTCCCTCTGCACCTGAAGCGTTACCTCGCGAAATGGGTTGAAAAAGGCGTATATAACGCGATCTTCGACAACGTAGAGGACTCGCTTAGCCTCTCGCGAATCCAGTGCTGGGATTTTGCGGGTGTGGCGAAGGACTACCCGGACCTGATCGAACCGCTGATGATCTGGCTGCTACGCCGGATTGACGACGTGGTGTACGACCCCAAGAACCTTGGCGTTCCCAAGCATGTCGTGATCGAGGAGATCTTCTCGAACATGAAGAACAAACAACTGCTGGAGGGCGCACTTGCCAGTATCAAGCAGGTTCGTAAGAACCTCGGTGGCGTCACTCTCATCGGCCAGTCAGCCAATGACCTTGGAGAGAACGCGGATTCGATTGTGAACTCCTGTTCGTCTTTCCTGTTGCTCCCAGACGCCACGTTCAACCGGGAGTACTACGGCGAGCTGTTCAAGATGACCGAGCAGCAGTTGAACCTCTTCGAGAGCCTTGGACCGCGTGAGGGCCTGTTGATGCGCCGCGATGGAGTTACCAAGGTTGTGACTTTGAACCTAGACCCCCGCAGCTACGCGATCTTTTCGACCAAGCCCAAGGACAGAGCCCGTCGAGCCCGCTTGATCGAGAGATGGGGACTGGAGGACGGCATCACCCGTTTCGTCGCAGGCGAAGACGCCTAATTACCCGCAACTCCACCACAAACCAGCCATGGAGACCGCCCCAATGAAAACGCATCCACTCTTCGCCGCGAGCACGTTCTTTGCAGTCTGTGTCTACGGTGCATCCAGCCTCCATGCCCAGCAGAAGGCCCCCAGAACCGTCCAGGTGAGCGCCACGACTGCGCCCCCGGTGATTCGGACCCTTCTCAATGAATCGACGCTCCTTGAGCTTCCAGCGGAGGAGAAGGTGGCCACGATCTTCGGCGGAAATACCGACGACTGGATTTTCAATGCCGGTCACGTCGCCAGCCGCTTCGTGAGCGTGAAGCCCAAGGCAGCGGCAGCCAAGAGCAGCACCAACGTCCACATCATCTCCGACCACGGCAACGACTACACCCTTGAGCTGAAAGAGGTGTCGGCAGATCAAGCCGGAGGCTTCGATGCCACCGTGTTCCTAGTGCAGACCGACCAGGACGCACAAAAGAAGATGGCCGATGCTCCGGTATTCCTCCCAGCGGCAGAGGTGAAGGAGAAGGAAGACCGGCTGGAAAGGGAAGTCGCCCAGGCGAAGGCCGCAGCAGCAGCCGACAAAAAGACGGCCGAGACAGCCCAGGAGAAGTACCAGAGCACCTACCCCAGCAATCTGCATTTCGATTACAGCTGGGACCAGTCGAAAGCAAAGGCATTGGGTGTGCGGCAAATCTGGGATGACGGCAAGTTCACCTACATCCAGGGCAAGTTCGAAGAGCCCCCGGTGGTCTACGAGCTGAAGGACAAGAAGGGCTCGCTTATCAATTTCGAGTTTGCGAACGGCCTTTACACCGTCCCCAAGCTCCTGCAGAACGGATACGTCGCCATCGGCAAATCCAAGGTCGAGTTTCACCGCCAGGAGAACAACTAATGGGAACCGTCCCGGTAGCACCATCCACAAAGCCGCCTATCGGCAAGACCCTGCCCATCGTTCTTGCCTTGACCGGAGCAGTCGCCCTGATTGGGGTTTCGACCGCATACAACGTAATCACCGGCAGCGGCCACAAGCAGGAAGCTGCTAAGAGCACTCTGCCCGCCCGCCCGTCCACCGCCGACACGCAGCAGGTAAGCAACTTCCAGAAGCAGCAGGCATTGCTCCAGAAGAGTGACGCCGAGCACGCCCAGCTCCAACAGGCAATGGCAGCAATGAACGCGCAGGAACAGGGAATGCGGGCGCAAGAACAGGCTATGGGACAACCTATCCCACCGCCTGAAGCGGACGGCACCGCGCCCATGACCCCAGCCCAGAGCGCCGCGATCTACGGCACAAGCGCAAATGCTCCCAGGCAGACATCTGGCCAGTCAGAAGCGCACGCCCAGGCGAAACAGAAGGCGGCAGACCGTGAGAAGCACCGAGTGGATGCCCTCAACAGCGACACCGTAGCCGTTGACTTCCAGACCCACGAGGCGACACCGGCAGGCCAAATACCGACGAGCCAGATACCGAGTTCCACCGCGCCCACCGTTGTAGCCAATCAGATCGTGGGGGGCGGCGAGTCGCCGGCTGCGCCGGAAGGTTCCAGGCCGAGCGAAAAGAAGGAGACGAACGCGATGGCGGCGTACAACTTCGATGAGTACGGCGGCAAGCTCTACCGCGTCTTCGAGGGCACTGTCCTTGAGGGTGTCGTCACCAACCACGTGGACGGCGGCATGGCAGGTCCGGTCCTGCTCATGCTCACCACGGACTACTACTCGCACGACCGGCAAAACCTGCTTCTGCCCCAAGGAACCCGGCTTATCGGCTCCGTCACGGCAGTAGGGAACCAGCAACAACACAAACTGGCAGTTGTCTTCCACCGCGCCGTTTGCCCAGATGGGTTCTCCATCGACATCGACAAGTACGCGGGCCTCGATCAAATCGGGACCACCGGCCTTGCCACCAAGGTAGACCACGGCTATCTGCAAGCGTTCGCCGCTGCCGCCGCGATCGGGGGCCTGGGAGGACTCGCGCAGATCGGCAACAACGGAAGCGTTCTAACAACCGATAGCCAGATCCGCAACGGCATCTCCTCGCAAACCAGCCAGGAGGGCGAACAGGTACTCAATCACTTCCTCAATCGGCTGCCGATCATCACGCTCAAGGAAGGTTCGAGAGCGCGGGTCTACATCGGCAAAGACATCCTCATCCCCTCCTACGCAGATCATCGCGTCAACCCGACGCTTTAGGAGTTTCCATTCATGAAGAAGCTCACCGCAGCCCGCAGTCTGACTCTCGTTAGCGGAATCGCCGCGTTCGCAATGGCGGTCCCAGCTCGCGCGCAGTTCGGCGGCATCACCTTTGACCCAACCCAATCGGCTCACGCACTTCAGCAGATCGTCAACGAAGAAAAGGGGCTCGCGTCTCAGGCTACGCAAATCTCGCAAGGTTCCCAGCAGAACCTGACCCTCATTCAGACGCTCGACCAGGACATCAAAATGGCCGAGACATCGCTGAATATCTATCAGCAGTCAGTCACGACGTACAACACTATCGTCAACAACCTGAAGTACTTCAATTCCAAACAGATTTGGAATACGGCAGAGAACGCTCTATTGCACAGCAGCGTGCAGAATACGTACGGGGAAACGGCTGGTCTTCAATCTCAATTGAACGGCCAATCCCAGAACTCAAGCCTTGTCTGGAAGATCATGAATCTCGCGATCTCCGGTACATCGTCGAGCTTCTGGAGCGGGGAGATAGTCGGACAAAGCCAGCGGCTTTCTACCCTAGCCCACATCGAGGCAATGGATGCTGCATCAAGCCAGTGCCTTGCTGCAAGCGGAGCATACCAAGCCAGCAGGACGGCCAATCTAGCGGCTAATACCGCCCTCAACGCATCGGTTTACGACACGACCGACGCGACCAACAGCGAAGTCGAACAGCTCAATTTGTTGAACGTCTCCAACTCCCAACGTGCGGAAGAAGAGCACGCGCAAGGGCAGATCCATGCGTGCATGGCGGCGCAGGCAGCGGTCGCCAACATGGAGAAGCGCAACATCGCTTCGATGACGATCAACGATGCGAACTACAAGTACACCCAGCAGGCGAGCAATCCCACGTATCTCGGGAATGGATCGACCACCTGGACCACCTACTACTGAGCCTGATGCGGTACTGGGGCTGGCGCTGGACCTCTCAGCGCCTAGCCTTTAACCCGAAACAACACGTTCCACATTCCAAGCGTGAGAGTGACCCTATGAACCCCACACCCGGAGCGGTCGATTGGCTCTCCCAGTTCACCCAGGATTTGACGAACCTCACGACGCAAAACGGTGGAGCCCTGTCGAACTTCGGGATGATTCTACTCACCTTTATAGCAACCATGATCCTTATTGGCATCGCTGTACGGATGTCGTCATGGTCGGTGCATTTCGGAGGGCATCGCACCGTCAGTTTGGATGAGCTGCGCACCTTCCTATTCAGATTCCTTTTCTGCCTCGTGGTGGAACACTACTGGGTCAACAATCTCCCAGGTGCGAGCTTCGGCTTCAATCGCATGTTCTCCTACATTGCCGCTGCTATCTCACAGATCCTTGACCAGGCTCAGTTGAACCAGATGACGGCACTTCTAGCGGATGCGGGCCACAACACGCCCATGCCCACAATCCTCGCCCCGCTTGAAACCATTTGCTACTACTACGTCGAAGGTCTGCTCGGGCTCGCTTCGGGCATCATCTTCCTCATCAATTGCAGTGGATTCATCTTCTATGCCGTGGCCGCGTTGTTCGGCCCGCTGATGGTTCCTCTGTACTTGACTGAGACGTTCCGGGGTAAGTTCCTGCACTTCGTTGAGGTGCTTCTGTCTCTCGCAATGATTCGCGCCGTTGCCGCTGCATTTATCTACGTCTGGTCTCAGTTCCTCATGGGCTTTATGACGCAGACCTTCCACGGTGATTACAGCATTGCCATGTGGCTCGCGAATCTCATTCCGTTCACTACGATCTTCGTCGCTTTCATCCTCAATATGTTCCTTATCCCGAGCGTCACGCAGATGATTTTCGGCGGTGGAGCTGGACTGGCTGGGAGGGCTGGGGAGATGGCTAATAGAGCGGCCACAGCCGCAGCATTAGGTCTTTAGGAGTCGCCATGCTGTTTCTTATCGTGCTCTACCGACGCGCCCCCTGGCCAGTCCGCATGTTGACGCTGGCCGTGCTGTTTATCGTCTTTGTTTCCACCATTGTTCGAGTGCACAAAGCCGTTCACGCAATTCAGGAAAGGAATTCGAATGTCCACACACGTCGCAATCCCCGGTAGCACGCTCACGGCGCGGCAGCACGTCGAGGCCGACAAGATTGGGAATCAGGTGTACTCCGCGCAGTACAGCGAGCGCAGCATGGCAAAGATTGCCATTGGCGCACTCGCAGGTATGTGTCTTTTGTTGTGCGGCGGGTTAGTTGCGGTTTCACACCGTCCCGTCGTCAACCGCTACATTCGCATTGATGAGGCTGGCCGGGCGCAGGCGATTCAGTACAGCGACCTGAATTACAGCCCACGCGAAGGTGAAATCCGTACCTATTTGACGGACTGGACGGGGTATCGGCACACGATCAACCGCGAGACGATGGCGAAGAAATACCCCATGAACTACTACTTTCTTTCCTCAGCTCTCGCCGCCCAGCTCATCAGCCAGGACAATGCGAACCACCTCATCACTCAGGTGACGAGCGGGCAGACGGAACAGAGCGAGGTTCAGGTCAATAACGTGACGATTACCTCGATGTCCCAGGAGAAGATTGAGAACACTATCCTCTCCCGTGGAACTGCCCTTGAGACCTTCGATCTCATCTACCCGATGCGGACCTCCAGCAAGCCGCGGACGGAGCACTGGATGGCTTCGTTCACCTACTATTTGAATCCCGCCCAGGTGAGCGAGCAGGCGAAGACAAACCCACAGTACGAGACGATCAATCCTCTCGGTTTGACCATCACCGAGTTTCACGAGAACCGCGTCTCCGTAGATCCGCTTGTAGGCCAAGGCTCCACGTTCCGCCCGGAGGTGAGCCGGTGAGCGTGGAAAGCGGATGGGAGAAGGTTCTACCGTTCTTTTCGGACGACCTTCAGGCGTTGATTCTTGATCCGACTATCAGCGATTTGATGGTGAACGGGACGACTGGAGTCTACGTCGACAGGGGCGGTGTGATCGAGCACATTCCGGTAACGGATACGTTCGACGTTGAGCGACTTGAAGCAGGCATCAGGCGCGTAGCGAGACTGATGGGGCAAGACCTCACTAATCAGAACCCTATCCTCAATACCCGGATGCCGGATGGCTCACGTGTGGCCGTGGTTGGAGCACCCTCCGCAATCGGCGGTCCATCACTCACCATCCGCAAATTCATCCAGTGGTTTACGACCGACCAACTCATAGAAATGGGAAGTCTCCCCAGGGAGGCGCGGGACAGGGTTGTGCAGTTCCTTTTGCAGAAGAAGAACGGCATCATCGCTGGCGGTACGGGCTCAGGCAAAACAACGCTGATGAAAGCCATTCTCGACCACGTTCCTTTGACTGACCGGCTGATTGTGATTGAGCAGGTTGCAGAGCTTAGAGTGCTCCAGCCTAATGCGCTCCGCTGGGAAGCCGTGGACGCAATTCCCGGTCAGGTTGCGATCCTGCCGAGTGCATTGCTGGCAGCTGCATTGCGACACCGGCCCGACCGCATCATCTTCGGCGAAATACGCGACGAGTGCGCCAATGATCTGTTGCAGGCAATGAACACAGGACACGGCGGCACGCTCACCACTCTTCACGCGAAATCCGCGTGGGATGCATTGAGCAGGTTGTCGAACCTTGCCCTAAGCGCACGCCCGAATATCAATCACAGCTTTATTCGCTCGGAAACTGCCGATGCAATTGACTTCGTTCTGTACTGCGAACGCCTCCCGAGTGGCAGGCGACGGGTGCGGGAGCTTATCGCCGTCACCGGCTACGACTTTGCCACCCAGAGCTTCGAAACAGAAGACCTTTACCGCGCTGACGACGCCACCGAAGCGACCACGAACCCCACCCACGCAGCATAACCAGAAGCCCGGAGGAACACAGAATGCCCCTGCTCGACATCAAGCAAGTCCGCAAAGTCACCATCACCTGCTCACTTGAAGAGTCAACCGCAATCCAGGTTGACCAGTATGCAGCCTTCGTCAAATGCCTTCCAGATGAGGTGGTTAACAAGGCACTCGAATACACCTTTGGCAAGGATTCTGACTTCCAGAAGTTCCGTTCCACGGAGCCCAAGGTTGCCCATCAGCTTCGCATCAAGCGGCCCGCCTCGGTACCCACAGGAGCGCGACGAGGGCCGAAGCCTGCCAGCCAGCTCGCAGCGGATTGAGTGCTTCCATGCGGAGGGCTTGCGCCCTTCGCATGGAATGACGCACGGCGTCACGGAACAACAACAGCAGCAACAACAGCAATAGCAACGGCAACAGCAACCGAAATGTGCTTCGCACATGGAGAAGGATGACACTCCACCCCTTCCAGGGTTGAGTTTCGGCGAAAACGTAGACATACGTCAACGCTATATCCAGCAACGACTTACGAGCACCCGGTTTACATACGTCTACGCGCCGTAGACGTATGTAAACGGCTCCCAAAGAGGCGATATGGAATCTGTTAGCGAAGAAACGAGCCTCAGCTTTGAGCGACTGGACCGGCCTAAAGGACGCCCGGTGAGAGACAAGCTCGCAAGTGTGAGGGTTACAACGGACGAGTTGAAAGAGTTCGACACAGCTGCGGCCGTGGACGGGAAACTCTTCGGCGAATGGGCGAGAGAGGTTTTATTGCGAGAGGCCAGAACACCTCGCGCAGACGCACTTTTCACAGAGATTGTTGCCACACGAATGCTCTTGAATTTCGTGCTCAAACCGCTTGCATGCGGTCAGGTAATGACCGCCGAGGAGTTCAGCGGTGTGCTTGCGAGCGTGCGAACCGGCAAACATAAAGCAGCCACGGATGTGATGGAACAATACGCAGCCGCCGAACCGAAGGAGCGTTGAGAAATGGCAAGCCAATGGGGACGTAAGGAGACAGTTATCTGGCCTCCACAAGTGCCGGTATACACCATCGGGACAATGATTCTCGCCGTTCCAATCGTCATGACTCTACTTCTGGGAATGTTTTTTATGAAGCCGTTCCTGGCCCGCGAGTACACCGGCGACTATCTGAGAAGTGCAGCCGGGGCGCAGTTCAAAATGCACAACTCCTTCCGGCTGATCTTCCTCCAAGGAGGGAAGCGTGCGCCCCGCGTAGCCCAGCATCAGGACTTTGTTCCAGGCACGACGATCCTTCCAAACGGAAAGGAGCTTAGCGTCCAATTGTCGCCCGAAGCGCTTGCCCAGGGGTACACGACTTTCGTTCGTGCCCCGGAACGCAAGATCGCGGACGATGCCTTGTATGGATGGTTTCAGACGGCGATCTTCGGAGGTGACGACGTTCTGAGCGCCTACGGTCCAGCGTTGGCCGAGGCAGCAATCGTCGTGATCTTTCTTCTCTGTTTCGCCGTGCCATTGGACTTCAAACGGGGCAAGAAGATGAAGTACGGGCGGCTGCTGCGTGGGCCGGTGATGTCGGCACCGAAGCAGTTCAACGAGATCCTGAAGGGTGAAGGGCTGGGCATCCCGACCAATGAGAAGGGTGTCATCATTCGCCTTCCCTTGCACGCAGAAGCGAAACACGTTCAGGTGATGGGCGACACTGGCGTGGGCAAATCGACGCTCCTGCGACAGATGCTTAGCCAGATCGAAGACCGCAAAGAATCGGCCATTGTCTACGACCCAGCCGGTGAGTTCATCCAGCGTTTCTACCGTGAGGAACGTGGCGATGTGATCTTGAATCCTCTGGACGCACGCTCCTGTTATTGGTCCCCAGCCGCCGAGCTGCGGAACCCAGCCGAGGCCCGCACCATCGCTGCATCCCTGTACCAGCCCGCCGACGGAAAACCCGGCGAGTTCTTTACGGAGACCCCGCAGAAGATCTTCGCCCACCTCATGAAGTACCGCCCCTCGGTCCAGGATTTGATTGAGTGGATGTCGAACCCCGATGAGATTGATCGCCGCGTAGAGGGCACGGAGCTTGAGCAGTTTATAGGCAAAGACTCCCCAGACCAGCGGAACGGCGTCTTGGGATCGTTAGGACTGATTGCCGATAGTTTCCGGCTCCTGCCGACCAAAGCTCAGACCGGAAACAGAGAATGGAGTGCAACGGCATGGGCCGAGAAACGCGAGGGATGGATATTCCTCACCGGCACCGAGGCCGAGCAGGAGGCGCTTCGCCCTCTCCATTCGCTTTGGATCGACCTTCTCATCCTTCGTTTGCTCACACTCCCGAAGCCGGGGCAGAAACGGGCATGGTTCGTCCTTGACGAGCTGGCCACATTGCAACGCCTACCTCAGTTCCACAGCGCATTGACCAAGGGCCGTAAGAGCGACAATCCCATCATTTTCGGCTACCAGGGCAAAGCTCAGCTAGAGGTGATCTACGGCCATCTTGCAGAGGTGATGCTGTCACAGCCGGCGACCAAGTTCATCCTCAAAACAGCGGAGCCGAAAGCGGCGAAGTGGGCTTCGGAGCTAATCGGAGAGATCGAGATTGAGCGCGTGCGGGAGACCGTAGCTGACGGTAAACGGGCAGGGAAGAGCTTCACCATGGACCGGCAGATTGAGCCGCTGGTGATGAGTTCAGAGATCCAGGGACTTGAAGACCTCCACTCATTCATGAAGCTAGGGAACAACGTCACCCGATTCAGCTTCCCCCACATGGATAGGCCACTTATCGCCCCGCCGTTCGTTCCACGCGATATCCCAGAGGGCGATATGTGGCTGAATCCTCTCGCCCCTGCGAAGCCCGCCCCGAAGCCTCTAACGCCCGTAGCGGTCGCAGCGCAAGTGTCCGTTGCACCCGCTCCAGCCGTAAAGGAACAGGCTCCCGAAGTGGTCCCAGTAGCAACTTTAGCTTCGCCCCAAAAACTCACCGTGATTCAGACAGTGCCACCGGCAGATGTGCCGGTCTTTGGACCGGAAACCATGCCCTGGCTTACACATCCCAGCAGCGATCTATAGACCAGGAAGGAGAATTCCATGCTCAGTATTTCTAAGCCCCTGAACTCGGGGCAGGCGCAGACCTATCATCAGATGGAGTTCACTTCCAGCACCCAGAGCTACTACAAGCAGGACGGCGTGGTAACGGGAGAATGGCAAGGCCAGCTCGCCTCTAAGATGGGCCTCTCCGGGTCTGTCAGCCCAGAGCAATTCGCACGTCTGACAGACGGCCAACACCCTCAGACCGCCGAGCAGATGGTGAAGCACCGGACGGCTCATGAGTATGAGAATCCAGACGGAACGACCACGAAAGCAGTGGAGCATCGCGCCGGGTGGGACGGCACCTTTTCAGCACCTAAATCCGTTTCTCTCACCGCTCTCGTGGGTGGTGACGAGCGGGTGCGGCAGGCCCACAATGAAGCCGTTACGGTCGCCGTCGCCGAGCTGGAGCGATACACCCAAGCCAGGATAGGCGGCAACAATGCAGCTGAGACGACCGGCAAATTCATAGCGGCCAAATTCGAGCACGACACCGCCCGCCCGGTCGAAGGCTACGCGGCCCCTCAACTCCATACGCACGTCTTCATCATGAACGTGACCGAGCGGGAGGATGGAACGACCCGCGCCCTGCAGCCGAAAAGCTTGTATGACACCCAGAACTATGCGACAGCCGTGTATCAGTCGGCACTCACATATAAGCTCCGCGACCTCGGGTATGAGATTGAGCCGGGCAAGAGCGGAGCGCCAGAGATCAAAGGGTACTCCCAGGAGTATCTAGACGCCTCTAGTCCCCGGTCTCAGCAGATCAAAGAGCATTTGGCAAAGACGGGCCACACCGGCGCGGAGGCGTCCCAGATTGCCGCCCACGCAACCCGCGACAAGAAAGTCATTCTCTCCCCCGAGCAGGTTTTAGAGGCCCATCGGACTATGGCCGTATCGTTCGGCAACCAGCCGGAAACAATCGTGGCCCAGGCTCGACAGCGAGCCCAGACCCAAGACCGGGCGCCCGAGCAGGAGACCAGGGCGAAGGAGGCCGTCACCTACGCACGAAGCAGCAACTTCGAACGCGAAGCCGTGATCGACGAGCGGATCTTGATGCGGGATGCGCTTCGCCGGGGCATGGGGGAAACCACCTTCGCCCACGTCAGAGCCGAGTTCAACAGCCGCCACAGAGAGGGAGATTTCCGGCAGCTCAAGAGTGAGAAACACGCCACAGGCCGCAGCTTCACAACACCGGAGACCATCGCCAACGAGCGGGCGAACGTGCGTCATGTGATGGCAGGACAGAACACCGTCGCGCCAATCATGAACCAGGAGCAGGCCGCAGCTCAGGCCGGAACACGCAAGTTTCTAAATGAAGCTCAGAGGGGCGTCATCACCGATGTCCTCACGTCCCCCGACCGCATCCACGGTGTGCAGGGCCTCGCCGGAACCGGCAAAACGACAGTGCTCGCCAGCATCCGGGAAGGGGCAGAAGCGAACGGCTACAAGGTCGAAGGGTTTGCCCCCACGTCACGCGCAGCCGGTCAGCTTCGAGAGGAAGGAATCGAAGCCACAACCCTGCAAAGCTTTCTAGCACGAGGCCAGAACCATCCAAGCGCGACGACTACCAGCCCACATCTCTACATGCTGGATGAATCCAGTCTTGCGAGCACCAAGCAGATGCGGGCCTTCCTAGAAAAGATCAAGCCCGAAGATCGGGTGTTGGTGATTGGAGACACTGCCCAGCATCAGGGAGTGGATGCGGGCCGACCGTTCCAACAGATGCAGGACGCCGGGATGCGGACCTCACAGCTTGACCAGATCGTGCGCCAAAGAAAGAACCCGGAGCTGCTAAAAGCGGTCCAGCATCTCGCCAAAGGGGAGACGGCCAAGGGCATCGAAATGCTTGCCCAGCAGGGCCGTGTCACCCAGGTTGCAGACCCGAATGAGCGCATCGCGGCTATCGCAAAGGACTACGCAGCCAACCCCGAGAGGACCATTATTGTCTCTCCCGACAATCGAAGCCGCCAGCAGATCAATCAGGCTGTGCGAGTGGAATTGCAGGAGGCCGGGAGGCTGGGAACGGAGCAACAAGTGTTCTCCGTACTCGCCCACCGTTCCGACATGACCGGCGCGGATCGAGAATGGTCCGCACGGTACAAGCCCGGCGACATCCTCAAATACGAGAAGGGCAGCAAGGCTCACGGCATCTCCAAGGACAGCACTGCCGTTGTACTTTCCGCAGACGCCAGGAACAACACCATCACCGTCCAGCAGGACGGCGGCAAGGCCATCACCTATGACCCGAAGCGCCTCAAAGGTGTGAACGCCTACCGCGAGACCCAGAAGGATTTCGCAACCGGCGATCGGATTCAGTTCACCTCGAAGGACAAAAAGCTCGGCGTCAATAATCGCGATCTCGGCACCATCACCAAGCTCGAAGCCGGGCAGGTTACCGTCCATCTGGACGGAAAGAAGGAGCGCGTCATCCAGTTCGACCCGGCCAAGATGAGGCATTTCGACCACGGGTATGCCGTTACGTCGCACGTTTCGCAAGGGCTCACCGAGGGCCGCGTTATCGCCAACATCGACACGGATTCAGCCCGTTCTCTTATCAATACCCGGCTCGCCTACGTCGCTGTCTCGCGTGCAGAATACGACGCGAGGATCTACACCAACGACGCTGAAGGGCTCGGAGCGCGGCTGGCAACAGATGTCAGCAAGACCTCAGCCGTGAACTTCCGCAAGTCGTCCGACTCAGTTCCAGAGAAGAACACCGTGGCACCGGAGCCAGTACAGCAGAAGAACACCGCCGCCCAGGTGCGTGAGTATGCAGACCCCAACCATCGCATTGCAGCGGTGGCACTAGCCTACGCCGAGCAGCCGTCCAACACCGTCGTTATCGCCAAAGATGCAGGGGAGCGCCGGGAGCTGAATCAGCTCATCCGAGCCGACCTGCAGGCGGCGGGGACGGTTGCCCCGGATAGCAAGGCCCTTCCAGTCCACATCCATAAAGTATTGCCGAACCCCAAACTGGCCGCGCAGTACACTCCCGGAGACATCATCCAGTACCGGCAAGGGAGCCCAGGCATTGAGGGAATTCCAAACGATAGCGCCGCCGTGGTCGTTGCCACCAACACCAGGACCAACCAGCTCACCATCAAGACCTCTAACGGGGACGAGGTGATCTACAGTCCTCACCTCACGAAGACCATGACGGCTCAAAGCAAGGTCTACCGCGAGGAACATCAAGAATTCGCTCAGGGCGATCGAATCCGGATGACAAAGCCCAGCTCCTCCCACGGCCTCCAAAAAGGCGACTTCGGCACCGTAATTGCCATTGGAGATACCCTAGATGTGCGTCTCGACAAGGGCGGGAACGTGCAACTGAACAAAGAACAGTCCAAGCACATCGAGCACGGTTATGCGGTTGACAGCCTCAAGACGGGTGCTCCGAACAGGGTTCTTATTAGTCAGGATGGGCCAGTCCACGGTACCGCCGAAATTGCTTCCCTCTCCCGCACAGGCCGTGAGGTGAGTGTCTTTACCTCGGATGGATCGGCCCCGGCGAAGGCGGTAGCTCCGACCGTTGCACTCCCGGACCAGCTCAAGCCCACCATCGCTCCTCCAGCTCAGCAGCAAAGCGAAGCTCATTCCAACGCCATCGCGTCGGAACAAGCTACAGTCATCCAGCATCGCCACAGCCGTGGGCGCTAACCCGTAAAGGATTCAACCATGCGTTTCCTATCTCCCGCCCGCGCCCTTATCACCGCCTCCATAGTCTGTTCTTTGGCTCCTGCCCCGGCCTTTTGCGCTCCCAACAATCGGGCCATCCGTGACCAGCTTGTTGCCCTCTACCCACTTACCAGGGTAGGAATGAACGGGTTAGCCGGTTTCGACTACACGCGAGTCACCGAGCCAGGACCCATATTCGCCGTTCGGCTTCCCGGCATTTATGCCGACGTTGCAAATACCAAGAACGCCATCATCGAAACAAATTACACAAACGGGCAGATCACCCAGGCGACCGGCTTTGCCGCCGCTTTCGGCGGCAACACAAGCCATTCGCGCACGCTTGCCCCGAACGAGAAGGTCTATGTCACGCAGATCACGGTGAAGCGGGATGCAGCCATGTTGGAGTTGCTCACGGTGGATGTCGCAACCTTGGGAGATGGCCGAGGAACTCGCTACAGATCCGAATTGAACGTCAAGCTCCCAGGTTTGGAGAACATGACTCCTGAGGATATGAAGAAGACCATCGACACCGTACTCACAGACCCGGCCACTGCCTCAGCCGTCGAGAGCAAGACCATCAAGTTGGGCATGAGCCCGGATGAGGTGAAGCAGTCCCTTGGAAATCCAGAGAAGATCGTGGATTTGGGGACGAAGCAGATGTATGTGTACAAGGATATGAAGGTGGTGTTCGTGGACAACAAGGTCTCTGACGTTCAGTAATCTTCAGATTTAGTCTTCCACCTTTTCAGCTAGGCATTTAGCTTTATTTCTATAATCATCGTCGTCGAGAGCTGGGGGAATGTGGAAGAGGCCGGCTGTACCGGCCTCTTCCAAGGAGCGTTGCGAAGGGTGGGACAGCATCACCGTTCCACGCTTTGCAGGGCTCCGGCATTTCCACAGCGCTGTTTCAGGACGTGATGACCTTCCCATGGACCAAAGACGAGGTGGATGCCCTGGCAGACCGTTGCAGCGTGTCCAAAGGTTGAGTCCTCATCTGGACAAGGAGGTAGACAGACCTGCGCCGACTGCGTAGAGCCTGTCATCAGAGCGAACCATGACCGGGCTAGGCATCTGGATTTCAGGGTAAACGGGCATCTGCCCGGCTCGGCCCGGGACTGAATACGCAAAGGAAGAGGATGTCGAACGTCAAGAAAGCTCGATATAAGGCAGTAATGCAAGAAAGCGTGGAGCTAGGAAGAGCGCTTCAGCGGCTGCTATGGTCCAAAACGATAGACCATGGCTCATTCGGTTTTGAGTTCGCTGTTTCCTACGTTCTCTTTCTCCGTGCCGAAAGGTCATTAGCTTCGATTCGGTCACTTGTCAGTCTCGACCTTTCTGATGACGCTATGGCTCTGATCCGGGTCATGGTCGAGAAGATCATCACTGCCGAGTACATTCTGCTAGTTGGGATGGAACCCGCGCTGGATTTTGTGAGATTCCAAGCGTTCAGCACATGGCGCAACTACGACGAAACACTGAAGGCGCGTCCGGACCTGGCACCCCGTTATACCGAGGCAGTTGTCAGGGAGCTTGAGGCCGCTCACAATGTGGTCCAGTTCCGAACCCTCCCTGATGGCACTGTCAGAAAGCGATTCGGTCGCGGGCACGACTGGACTGACCTGAGTCTTTCCAAACGAGCAGAGATAGTAGACGAACTACTGAAAGCGCGGCGGCCGAGAGCGACCGCTGCAGCCGTGACCATGTTCTATGCAAGCTATAAAAAGAGTGCGGCATACCTGCATAGCTCCTTCGAGTCGATTGTTCGCAGCATGGAGAAGGGTGAAACTGAACCCTCTACGGACCCCGAACTGAGCGAGCTGCGAATTGGAATACGCACACGCGACAAGGGCCACAGACTGGGCATCGAGACATTGCATATCGCGAACGCAGCAGCTTTTCAAATGCTTGCATTCATGGCGGAAGTACTTAACGACGAGAAAACGCGCAAATGGGCATACAAGTTTGCTGCGAAGAAGTTACCAGACCATCCTAGAAGTTTAAAGCATTTATAATCAACAATTTACGTCCGATAAGCCTGATTCTGTATAGTCGCAAAAAAGCCCGCTGTATCGCGGGCCTTTTTCATTCATTTGAAAGCCGTTATTGAGAGGCTGCGTCTAGCAGCAGCCGCAGCAACCGCCCTGGACACAGACGGTGCAGGTGCATGTACAAGCGGACGTGCATTTAGCGTTCTTCATGTTTATAGGCTAGGCTTCTGCGGCACCATGGTCAAACGGGACCGAGCCGCCACTTAGAAGCCGTCTTCCACTGGACGCACCTGAAATCCCGTCTTCTCAGAGCTGAAGTATCGCCGCCTCATCCAGAATGCGACGTTGACCAGTCCGATCAGAGCAGGAACTTCGATCAGCGGTCCGACGACACCAACGAAAGCTTCTCCAGAATTGAGACCGAACACGGCTACTGCTACGGCGATGGCAAGCTCGAAGTTGTTGCCTGCCGCAGTGAAGGAGAGCGTGGCCGATTGAGCATAGTCCGCCCCCAGCTTCTTACCCATCCAAAAGCTCACCAAGAACATGATGAGGAAATAGATGACGAGCGGGATGGCGATCTTCACCACATCCAGCGGCAATCGCACGATCAGGTCGCCCTTGAGCGAGAACATGACGAGAATCGTGAAGAGCAGGGCGACGAGAGTCAGCGGGCTGATTCGGGGCACAAAGCGCGTCCGGTACCACTCTTCACCTTTCGCGCGGATCAGGACGAAGCGAGTAAGGAACCCGGCGACGAACGGGACGCCAAGGTACAAGCCAACACTCTTCGCGATTTGCCCGATTCCAATGGGTACGACGCTTCCCTGCAGCCCGAAGATTTTCGGCAGGACGGTGAGGAAGACCCAGGCGTAGACGCTGTAGAAGAGCACCTGAAAGACGCTGTTGATGGCCACGAGTCCGGCCACGTAATCTGTATCTCCTTCGGCCAGCTCATTCCAGACCAGCACCATGGCAATGCAGCGAGCGATGCCAATTAGGATCAGGCCGCGCATGTAGGCGGGTTCTCCTCGCAGGCAGAGGATCGCAAGCAGGAACATGAGCACCGGCCCGATCAGCCAGTTCTGCACGAGCGAAAGACCAAGTACGCGCTTGTTGCGAAAGACCTCGCCCAGCTTCTCGTAGCGAACCTTTGCGAGCGGCGGAAACATCATGATGATCAAACCGATGGCGATGGGGATGTTCGTCGTCCCGGTCTGAAAGCGGTTCACAAAGTCGGCCGAGGACGGCACGAAGTGGCCTATTGCCACGCCAATAGCCATCGCCAGGAAGATCCAGAGAGTAAGAAAACGATCAAGGAACGAGAGCTTCTTGCGTGCGGCAGGCGCGCAGGTTTGACCATGTGTGACAGGCGCGGTGGGCACTAACAGACCTCGCAGGAAGCTTCGTTGACAGTCGTGGGGAGCGGAGCACCCTCCAAGAGGGCGTACTTCGAAGGAGAACAGCAGGCTTTGGTCAACCGCGCCTTATCGGCTTGCATGGTCTTCTCATCTTTGAGCCACGCAAGGGTCTGCCGAAGGACCTGTGTGGCCCCAATGTGGGGCGGCATGACGATGCGGTAGTGCATCCACTTCCCTTCCCGCCGCGCCTCCACGATACCCGCGCTGCGGAGATACGCGAGATGTCGAGAAATCTTCGGCTGGGGACCGCCAAGGATTTCCACGAAGTAACAGACGCAGATCTCCTGATCATCCATAAGGTTCAGCAACCGGAGACGGGTATTGTCTCCAAGCGCCTGAAAGAACCTCTCGATGTTGTACGCCTTCTTTGCTGCCATGAATTATGTATACGCCTTGACGTATTCAAACACAAGCAATATAGTCGCCTAAGCAAATGTTTGGAGGCACCATGTCAGAGCAGCTACTGGATTCGGTGAAGTCGAAGTATGGCGCGGTCGCGGAGAGTACGTTGTCCAACGACCATGCGGGCGTGAAAGCAGTTGCGGAAGCGTTCGGCTATAGCGCGGAGGAGCTGACCTCGATCCCGGCAGAAGCCAACATGGGACTGTCCTGCGGGAACCCTACAGCTACAGCCCACCTTCGCCCGGGCGAGGTGGTCGTAGACCTCGGCTCCGGCGGCGGATTGGACGTGTTCTTAGCGGCGAAGATGGTTGGTCCCGAGGGCCGCGCGATTGGCATCGACATGACCACTGCGATGATCGAACGGGCAAAAGAGAATGCCGTGAAAGGCGGCTACACCAACGTCGAGTTCTATCAGTCCACCATCGACAATATTCCCCTGCCGGATGCATCTGTGGACTGCATCATCTCGAACTGTGTCATCAACCTCGCTCCCGATAAACCGGCAGTCTTTCGCGAAATTGCCCGCGTTCTCAAGCCGGGCGGCCGAGTCGCCCTAAGTGACATCGCTCTCAAGCATGAGTTGCCGGAAGCTGTGGCCCAAAGCATGGCTGCTTATGTGGGCTGCATCGCTGGAGCCGTCCTGATCGACGACTACAAGGCGGGCCTTCTCGACGCTGGATTCCAGCATGTCGAGATCGTGGACAGCGGAGCCGACCTGAACGCCTATGCCAAGGTGGAGAACCAAGCGGGATGCTGCTCACCCAGCATGGAAACCGGCAAGCCGCTCCAGGTAATTGGAGAGGCTTGTTGCACTCCGGCACCCAGCAGCACTCCCTCTCTCCATGAGGAGCTGACAACCCTTCTCTCTCAGTACGACGTGAACGAAGCGGCCGCGAGCGTGAAGGTCTACGCCATCAAGCCAGCCGTTTAGGAGAACGATTTCCATGCGCAAGGTAATTTTCGCCTGCGTCCATAACGCAGGCCGCTCACAAATGGCTGCCGCTTTTTTCAATCAGTTAGCTGACCAGACGAAGGCCGTTGCTATGTCCGCAGGTACTGACCCGGGCACCCGCGTGCATCCCGAGGTCCAGGCGATCATGCAGGAGGTCGGCATCGACCTCAGCAATGCGAAGCCACAGAAGCTCACACAGGAGCTGGCGAACGACGCGAGTCTGCTCATCACCATGGGTTGCGGCGACAACTGCCCCTACGTTCCTGGTCTGCGACGAGATGACTGGCCGCTGAAAGACCCCAAGGGTCTGCCTGTTGAAGAGGTGCGTGTGATCAGAGACGAGATCAAAGAGCGGGTAGAACTCCTGCTGAAGGCGGAAGCTCTTGGCAGCTAAATGAGCGGACTGTCCACTATTTCAGCGCTTCGATGATGCGGCAGTCAGCCATCGGTCCGTCTCCGCTACAAGTGGAGCTGATGCGCCGCAGCTCGGAGGCGAGCCTTTCTAGGTCGGCTAGCTTCGCCTCCACCGATTCCAAGTGTCTTTGTGCGATCACGCAGACTTCGGAGCAGGAATCGTGCTGCTCGGATGACAGCCGCAGCAAGTCGCGAATCTGCTCGACGGGAAATCCCAGGTCGCGAGATCTCCGAATAAATCGGAGCCGGTGTGCGTGCTCCTGGTTGTAGGCGCGGTAGTTTCCGTTGGTACGCTCTGGAGCTGCGAGCAAGCCGATCTGCTCGTAGTAACGGATCGTCACGACCTTGACGCTTGTCTCCTTCGCCAGTTCTCCAATGCTCAGTGTTCCACTCATCACAGTTGACCCTATAGCCACTATAGGCTTTAGGCTTAAGCCTATGAAAGGCGCATTGCAGGTTTTGCTGCTCACATTTTCAACCATGGCCTTCGGCCAGGCGTCCCAAACTTCCATTCGGGTGGAGGTTAAGACAGACGCGGGTCCGGTGCGTGACGCCTTAGTCACCGTCAGTGGTCAGGCGGTTCGAACTGGACAGGATGGAATCGCTATTGTTCCGGTTGCGGCCGGCAAGATCGAGGTCGCTATTACGAAGGAAGGTTTCTTCGCGGCGCACACATCCGTTGCGGTTACAGCATCGGAGCAGGCCGAGCTTGAGGTGGAATTGCAGCCGGAAAAGGATGCGGAGGAAGAGGTCACGGTTTACGCGACCCGAACCAACGTACGCCTGCAGGATTCCCCTCTCCACGTCGAGGTTGTTGGCCAGGATGAGATCAACGAAGAGTTGGCCATGCGTCCGGGCGACATCAGCATGATGCTCAACGAGATGGGCGGCATGCGGGTGCAGACGACTTCCCCGGGTCTCGGTGCGGCCAGCGTTCGCGTGCAGGGTATGCGGGGCAGGTATACGGCTTTCCTAAGCGATGGTTTGCCTCTATTTGGGCAGCAAGGGGCTGGCCTCGGTTTGCTCCAGATTCCTCCGATGGATCTCGGTCAGCTGGAGATCATCAAGGGCAATGCTTCCGCTCTTTACGGCAGTTCTGCCATGGCCGGTGTCGTCAATCTCATCTCGCGCCGCCCCACAGAAAAGCCGATACGAGAGTTCCTTTTCAATCAAACTTCGCTGGGGGGTACGGATGGCGTCGCCTTCCTTGGCAATCAGTTTCGGCCCCACTGGGGTGGAACACTCCTTGCCGGTGGAGATCGGCAGGTAAGCCAGGATGTGAACGGTGACGGCTGGGCAGATGTCGCAGGCTACGGTCGCGGAGTGCTTCGCCCGCGCCTTTTCTGGGACAACAAGAACGGTGGAACTGCCGTTCTTACAAGCGGCATCACCTACGAGAATCGCTCTGGAGGAACAACGCCGGGCTCAGTGCTTCAAGCTACGGGGCAGCCCTACCGAGAGGCTTTGAAGACTGCCCGTTATGACTTCGGCGGCAATGTTCAATGGCTTCTTGGGGGCAAGTACGTTTTCTCATCCCGCTTCGCAGCTTCGGATTTGAATCACCGGCATCAGTTCGGGGAAGACATCGAGAAGGATCGTCACGATTTGCTCTTCGGTGAACTCTCGCTACGCGGCACGGCAGCGAAGAATACTTGGGTCGCAGGCTTCGCGACACAGAGGGATGGATACCGTCCTCACAACGTGCCACGCTTCGCATACACCTACGTCGTTCCAGGCATTTTCGGGCAGGACGACATTGAGATAGCTCCATGGCTTAGCCTTTCGGCCAGCGCAAGAGTCGATTTCCATAATGAGTACGGCACCTTCTTTAGCCCTCGATTCTCGGCGCTTATCCGTAAAGCCGGGTGGACAAGCCGCATCTCTGCCGGACAAGGCTTCTTTGCTCCCACGCCACTGACAGAAGAAACGGAAGCCGCAGGACTGGAAAAGCTTCAGCTCGCATCGCCGCTTCATGCGGAACGTGGCCGCAATGCCTCGATTGATCTCTCGCGGAGCTTCGGCCCTGTGTCTGTCAGTTCGACATTCTTTGGCTCCAACATCGATCACCCGGTGTACGTGGACCGAGGAGACGTGTACTCCATCTTCAATCTCGCCGGGCCTACGAGGAACCGTGGCGTAGAGCTGCTTGCCACCTATCGAAAGGCACCTTTCACTGTGACCAGCACCTACACCTACGTCCGAACAAGCGAGTTGGAACCGGCTGGCCGCCTTGAGGTTCCCCTGACGCCACGCCAAAACTTCGGCGTCGTCGGTATGTGGGAGAAGGAAGGCACATCCCGCGTTGGTCTGGAGTGCTACTACACTGGCCAGCAGCGGCTTGAATATAACCCCTATCGCGATGTCTCCCGGCCATACGTGCTTGTCGGCATTATGGGCGAACATAAGGTGGCGGCGCACGTGAAGCTCTTCCTCAACCTGGAGAACCTCACCAATGTTCGTCAGACCCGGTGGGACCCACTCCTGCTTAGGACTCGCGAGTCGGACGGCCGTTGGACTGTGGACGCCTGGGCACCACTAGATGGCCGGGTAATCAATGGAGGCGCGAGGTTCTTTTTCTAAGCGGCGCTCGCGAACTTGATGGAACAAACCCTTCCCAACCCGGCTCACTCTGTGGCATCTGTTCGCACGATCCAGAGGATCACGATTGCGTGGATGACGGTCGAGCTTTGCGTCGCCCTGTATGCGGGAATCCAAGCGCATAGCGTTGCCCTCACGGCTTTTGGGGCGGACAGTGCGATAGAGTTGATTTCCGCCGTGGTGGTTCTCCGGCGCTTTGCCGTAGGCCCTGCAGTGGAACGCAGGGCAGCACGCATCTCGGGAGCACTTCTCTATGCTCTCGCGGCTTACATCTTTGCCACCTCAGGGTTAGCTCTGCTGAAGCATGGACTGCAGCCGGAGCCAAGCAAAGTTGGGATTTGCTTGCTTGTGGCAGCGGCCACGATCATGCCTCTCCTCGGACGTGCAAAGAAGCGACTCGCCGCTGAAACAGGCAGTCGTGCTTTGAACGCAGATGCCGCACAGAGCAACATCTGTGCTTATATGTCATGGATCGCCTTGGCAGGGCTACTGCTCAATCTTTTCTTTCATCTTCCATGGGCAGACTCCGCCGCAGCATTGCTGCTTCTACCTATTGTCCTGAGAGAAGCTGTCGAGACGAGCAAGGGAGAGGTTTGCGAATGCTGCTGAATCGATTGCTGACGGCGACGACGACCATTCGGCCGGTGAGCTCAACCCCGCTTTATTGCCGTCGCCCTTAGATCGTCGAACAACGGCACATTCTTCGCTATCGGGGAGACCGCTGCAAAGTTCAATGCGCCTTGTTCGTGACCTTCCGGATGCTGCTCTCTCCAGAGCACCCGCAGGAACTCCGGCCAATCATCTTGCACATAGAGCGTCCTCGATACCTTCGCATGGCACGGTAAACACAGCGTCAGCATCTTGGCCGGATCGCTATTTCCCGGTTCGCGGTGATGCACGGCGACTGACCGTTTCCCTCTCTTGAGAGTCGTACATCCGGGAACGCGGCAACGGTAGTCATCTCGCTTCAGCACCACCTCGCGATGGCCACCGAAGTAGGCTTCATCCTGACGCTTGAGCGTGTAGCACGTCGAACAAAGCCCCCTGGCCAGCACCTTTGGCCGACCGCACGGACAATGCATGACACGTTGAGTACCGGCTTTCACTTCCCCGCCCCCGCAACGTACCTATACAGAGTTTGACGGCTGATCCCCAACTCGCCCGCAAGCGCAGTCTTTGATTCGCCCGCCGCAACCCGCCGCCGAAGATCCTTCGCCTGTGCTGGGTTAAGACAATGCTTTCGTCCGACGTAAGCGCCCTCTCTCAGCTTCGCCAGGGCAATGCCCTCCCGCTGGCGTTCTCGAATTAGGTCACGCTCAAACTGGGCGAATGCTCCCATGACGCTCAGGAGCAGATGCGACATGGGCGAGTCTTCCCCGGTAAAGGTCAGGTTCTCTTTCTCGAAGCGAACGTGAACGCCGCGATCCGTGAAGCCGAGGACCACTTTGCGAAGATCGTCCAGATTGCGGGCCAGCCGGTCCATCGAGTGGCAGATCACCGTATCGCCCTCACGCACGTAGCCAGTCAACTGCTCCAACTGCGGCCGGTGGAGATCCTTGCCAGAAGCCTTGTCCACAAAACGCTTGTCGAGCGTGAAGCCTTCGAGCTGCCGTAGCTCTTTCTGATCGAGCGAGCTGACTCGCAGATAGCCGACGAGCTGACCTGCCCGGCGCTGCCCTTTTGTCACTTTAGGTTCTTTAGCCTTGACCATCTCGTGTCACAATAGCAGAGTTGCGACCCTTGTGAGACGTGATTCTGTCACACATACGATGTTCCACAGGGGTATACCTTACGATGACACCTTGTACATACGGCGCGAGCCGCAGCGTTAAGCGGAACACTGTTAGCATCTTCCAGCGATGAAAAGTCACGAACAACCGAAGGTGCTCTTCACGTCCGAGCGAGTAGCTCTGTTTTCGCTTGTCGTCACAGCCCTTTCTTTCGGAGTGGCTGTTCTTGCGTATGTACGGCCACCTGATCCAGTTCATCCCCTTAGATTCGACTGGCTTTCCAGAACTGTTTCCGTCCCACTTTGGTTGCTTGGCGTCGGCGTGGTCGGCATAGCGTCAGCTACTCGCGCAACTTTCCGTTCCCGCCTCATGAAATCCATCGGCGAGAGCGAGCGGGTTCACTCTGGTGTGCCCTTCCCTTCTATCCCGCCGTCGAAGCAGACCTTGAGCGTGTCAGCCTCCACGAAAGAGCAGATGGTTGAACCGCCTTCTTTCGAGAACGGAAAAGGCAATGGGGACGAAACGTTTGGAATGGGTTCCCCGGACCACTACTCAGCTCGAATTCAGAAGCACAATTGGGAGAAAACCCATGGGCTTGCCATCATTGTTTCCAATGAAAGACTGTCCTGGATCGCAAAGTACAGAATCACCATCCATACAGCACAGAGTTTTGACGACCGACACCAGCAGTACCGAGACGGCCCAGCATTCAAGCCGGTCATTATCCAGAAGCCCGTCCAGATCGAACCCTCTGGGATCGGCAAGGCTATCTGGCTTTTGCGCAGTGATGGAAGTAAGGACGGGCTGTACGTCGGTGAGGACAACGTCGCTCCTCTCAAGTGGCCTGCCGGCGATCCGTCCACGATGCAAAAGTGGAAGTTCTCGGCGACAGTCTATGCGGAAGCTATCACGCAGCCGACCGGCGAAATGCGCGCTCTGACTCCGATAGATTTCGGCTTCTCCGTTGTGTGGGACACGATCAACCGTGAGTTCTCTTTCGACAGGATTTATTCATACCAACAGCTGCCTTGACCCGTCTGGGAATGCCCTGACCACGGCATATGCCGTTAGTGCTATAAACGGCTTCCCAACGTCTAGATCGTGGGGATGCCCAGGATGCAAAGCTGTTTTGCGCTAACAGTTCGACCATCATGCGTGAACCCGTTTGTACGCAGGAACGACGTCACGCAGTTTGCGACGTGCGTGTTGATTCGGGTGGCCGCCTCGGTCATCTCCGACCCCTTGTACGATTCTTTCCAACCACTCAGAACAAGAGCGATCCTGACGACAATCGGGAGCAGCGGTTTACCTTTTGGATGTTCGAAGGCTTTGTCCACCTTATCTAGCAGCTTCTTGATGCTCGCCTGTGAGGGAAAGTGTTTCCCATGACGGACATCGTAGCCGAGGAAGGTAAAGCCTCCCTGATATTGGACGATCCGCGTTTTCTGCGAATTGAGACTGTGCACCGCAAGTCTTAGCTCATCTTCCAGATATCCCTTCGCTACAACGTAAGCTCGTTTAGCTTCGGGCTCGTCTCTGCACATCACGACGAAATCATCCGCATAACGAATCACCCGGAAGCCACGTTTCTGCATGTGCAGATCGAACGTGCTCAGGTAGAAGTTTGCCAGCATAGGAGATAAGATCGCGCCCTGCGGGATGCCTTCACCAGCTTTAGGAAAGCTTCCCTTGTGCTTCAAAGTAATGTCATCTCGGTTGCCAATCTCGTTCACGACCGCAGACATCAGAAGATCTCTGATCGATGGTCTTCCAATCACCTTGAACAACTTCGCGAACAGGAGGTCGTTGTTGACCTCTCCAAAGAAGTTCGTGATATCAGCTTCTAGAACCCACGTGTAACCAGCAGCAGCAGCAGCGTGTATGGCCGCGATCGCATCGTTTCTACTAAGGCCGCTCCGGTAGCCGAAACTGAAATCATGATCAAATTGCCTGAGGTCAGGTTCTATGAGGTGGGCAAGAGCTTTTGCAACAACGCGGTCTCGAACAGCAGGAACCTGTATCGGCCTTATCTTGTCCGTTCCGGGCTTGGGAATTGCCACACCGCGGAGCTTCTGAAACTTGAAAGTCTTCGTCTGCAGTTCAGAACGGATCTTTGAAAGCTCTGAAGTCAGATTGCTGCGAAAGCTGTCAATGGAAACATTGTCTATTCCGAAGGACAACGGGTTCTTTCCCAACGCGTCCCATGCATCGCGCAAAAAGGAAAGCTCACACAGTTGTGTGAGCGCTCTCTTCCTCTTAGGCCGTCGTCCGAGTTCCACTACAGCTACATCAGCCACAGGACTACGCCGACCTTGTACTTAGAGTCTTGGCCTGCGGGAACCAGGAGCGATGCATTGCTCAAAGCACCGAGGATCAGACTGCAGCGATGACGGAAACCCTCTACTCGAATCTTGCCTTGCTGTAGATCGCTCTACGGGGCAAGAACGGGTAGACCAACTATTTCCAATCTGAATCCCTGACGTCACGATCAGCGTCAAAAGCAGGGCGCATTTTCGCACCCACTCCATTATACTGATAGTACCACAATCAGAGCGAAAACGCAAGCGCGAAATTCGATCCATCGTCTGCCCCTCCACCCGCATACTTTTGTTTACCGGCAAACCCGATACATCCTTGACGGCAGTAGCGGATGATCTACGTGGTGACCGGACTTTCCGACCACCAGCACGTTGCGAGTTAAGGGATTCATTTCTCTGGAGTCTTGGCCTGCGGGAACCAGGAGCGATGCATTGCTCAAAGCACCGAGGATCAGACTGCAGCGATGACGGAAACCCTGTACTCGAATCTTGCCTTGCTGTAGATCGCTCTACGGGGCAAGAACGGGTAGACCAACTGTGATGCACCAATTCTAGTGCGCTATCTACTTAGAATTCAAGAAGAAAGATCGCTCGCAGTCGCGTGCGCAAGCCATGTCTCTAGACGTGCGGCTACGCACTAAACTTAGACGTTCTCTCAACGGGGCTTCACAATGCGCTTTTGGTTCGAGCAGGGGCAAAACCGAGGTTGCCAAAAGCAACACGGCCCTGCGTCAACAGGGCCGTCATTCTCGTTGAAAGGAGGAAGAAGCAATGCTACGAGTCAGCATGAGCTTCAACCTTGCAATCCATTTGCCCTTGCGGTGGATTGCAGCTCTGCTCTACCTCATGAGGTAAGGCAGATGTAGCAACCTTCCGGTGGGGTGGAGCCCGCCGGAAGTCATCAGCAGTATACGCTTTTCCGAATTTTGCGGAAACTTGCTCTGCTCGGGGGCCCCCGAGACCATTCCAGCAACCCGCTCGCTGCGAAGGGGACGTAAATTGCGGTTACGTATAAACTTTGACGACGTTTCAAAACGGGATGGAGCAGTCTGTGGCTGAGTTCGACGAACTGCTTACGCTGATCAAAGAGCACTGCACGGCGGATCAAATCAAGGGTGTACTGCGGGGCGCAACCGGGAACAAAGACGTAAAGGTCAGTGCTGCCAGCAAAGAAGATCTCATTGAGAAGAATCTGCGCGACGCATTCCGGAGCCACTCGATAGACATCGAGCGATTACGCGACCTTCTCCGAGAAGCGGAAGAAAACGGCCCTCAGCACATCTACTATTTGCGTACGCCATCACGCGACGTTGCACAGACATTGACTCTTGACCATGTTCGTTCATCCCTTTTGGGTGCACAGAACCCTCGCCGTCCGACATATTCGCTCAAGAAAGAGGGGTATGTAGTTGCGGAGATCCGCCCGTGGAACCGCAAGAAGCCTCTCGATTGGGTCGTGAAGTTCTATGGACATGAAACCAGGGAAGAAGCTACGGGCGAGATCATTCCAGATGGACCAAACCGTCTCCTGAAGGTGTACGTACGGAAGGAATATAGGCATGTTTTGCTCGTGCGCTGGAACTCTCCCGATCTTCTGGAGCTACGCGTTCCGCGTGATTCTTCGATTCAGCGGGTGGACGGCTGGAGACGGTTTCTGGAGCAACAGTTACGCCCCGCTATCCCGTTTGACCGGTTTCGGCCTTGGGATCTCCGCAAAGTGTCCAAAACGCTCTTCGATCTCGAAGCGAGCTACAAACGCATCTATCGCCTTGGGGACGCGAAGCTTGAAGATCCTCATCACAACGTTGTGACGTTCGAGTCGTACTCCCCTGATGGCGATCTCTTCGCAGCTGCGGCTACCCAATCGGCGATGAAAGGTTTGCTCGATAATCAAGCCACACACAAGCAGCAACGTCTTCTCTGGTTGGAACAGCCTGATCAAGGAATTGAAGCCGATATCAGCACCCTAATTGGAACCCGCACAGAGAACGAAGTGACGTTCTCGCGTCACCACAACTCTCAAGGAATCGACTATGTTACCGGTCAGCTTCGAGCGTTTAGCAAACGCTGATCCCGAACACAGCAAAACATTTTCAATCCTCGACCAGTGGGTTCAGAGTCATCAGGATTGGCGATGGATTGTGCCTGGAATCGTCGCCCGTGATAACCCCTTTCTGGACGCGTATGACTTGGCCGAAGCCCTCCAAGTCGCAGTAGCGGCTGGCCTCCTTCGGCTGCAGTACACGGTTCTTACACCTTCCGGCGTTCTGGCCAACGACTCTTTTGACGACCCACGGGAAGTCCCTCCAGAACTGCCGGATAGGCAGGAGAACTTTTTTGCTACCAGTAATTACCCCCTGGTGCCGGTCTACTTCCCTCTCCGGATGGCCCGCATCTGACCATGCTCGCCCCGACCCAGATCCGGTCACTTATTCGAAATTGTGCGGAGCAGATCGACCGTCACAACGACCGAATACGTGCTTTGCAGAACGAAATGCTGGATCAGGTCCCCCTTGAACAATGGCCTGTCGCTATGGCAGCTTTAGACGCAATCTTAGGAAAGAACAGGATCATTCATATGGCAGAGAACAATAACTTCTCCAACGTAGGCGTTGCGAATACAGGCCAGATGAGCGGAACGATCACCGGTAGCAGCCAGCACGTGGAGCTGAATGAGAATGCGAAGGAACTTTTCGCGGCTTTCGAGCATTTCAAAAAGGAAATCACCGCTGCCCCAACCCTCACCACCGAACAGCGAGAAGATGCTCTTGGAGCCGTATCCGAGCTAGAAGAGCAAGCGAACAAGCCTGCCGAAGGGCGGATTATGAGTAAGGTACGCAATGCCGTGGCGGCGTTGAAGACCCTATCGTCTGGAACTACGGCCATACATGGACTTTACGAACAAGTGCATCCGCTCCTTCTGGCACACTTCCACCTGCCGCACTAGGCGACTCTCTACCTGGACCGAACCCGAGGCAACTCGTCCCACCGGGTCGTCCATCGTTGCGACAGATGCTCAGCACGAAGCTTCCAGGCCGAGTCCTTAGGACCGGCAGCCAGGATGCGAACGGTACCGCGTCCAAGCTTCGCATTGAGCTGGTCTACGGCTTTCCAAGCCCATTCTCTTCGCTCACGGTCAAGCTCACTCCACAAGGCCGGTTGCTGCACTGCCTCCGGCAGCAGCTCCGTTATCATCACGCCACACTTCGAGTAGCGGAAGCCGTCTCGCCAAAGCCGTTCGCCCAGCCGAACGGCAAGACCGACCACCTCCCCGGTGTCGTTAGTTGTCGCAACGAAGCGGGCCGAGGCTCCATTGGAGTAGAACGGGTCCTGGTTGAAGGTGCTGGTGTGCATGAAAACAAAAAGGTTGTCGGCGGCCACCTTATAGCGGCGCATCTTCTCCGCAGCTCGCGTCGCGTAGCTTGCGAGAGCTTCCCGCATCGCCGTCCAGGAGGTGACGGGCGCTCCGAAGCTCCGGGTCACGGCAATTCCCTTCCGCGTCGGCTCCACCAATTCCAAAGGCATGCAGGAGATCCCGCGCAGCTCGTACACCGTCCGGCTCCCGGTCACGGTCATTAGAGCGCGAGCGTCATCCGGTTTGAGGGCGGCTAGATCCGCCGCCGTCAGGATTCCAATCTTCGCGAGCTTGGCGGCCGATGCTCCGCCGATGCCCCAAACCTCTTCGACCGGCACGGTGGGCAGCAGCTCCGCCCGCACCCGGCTGGAACGCAGATCGCAGACCCCGCGATACTGCGGACGTTTCTTGGCGATGAAGTTGGCCACCTTCGCAAGGGTCTTCGTAGGCGCAATGCCAACACAAGTGGGGATGCCGACCCAGCGGTGAACGCGATCGCGCAGCTCACGCGCCAGCGGCTCGACTTCCCTGCCGTTGAATTCGCCCAAGTTCAGAAAACTCTCGTCAATCGAATAGGTCTCGACTGTAGGAACCATCGAGCCCAGCGTGTCTCCCACACGTCTCGACAAGTCGCCATAGAGGGCGTAATTTGAGCTGAACACCCGAACGTTCTCGCGCCGGATCAGGTCGCGAATCTTGAACTCGGGGTCTCCCATTTTTATCCCAAGCAATTTTGCTTCGGCACTCCGAGCGACAGCACAGCCGTCATTATTCGACAGCACAATGACGGGCTTTCCTTCCAGGTCAGGCCGGAAGACACGCTCGCAGCTCACATAGAAGTTGTTGCAGTCGATGAGGCCGAAAAGCTCGCCCATGGTCTACCGCAGAGTGTGAATTGCGTGCTTCACCACACCAAAGACGTGAAGATCTTCCCCCACGGAAACGCAGAGCGGCTGATAGCGTGGGTTGGCCGGATCGAGCCAGATGCAGTCCGGTCCCCGGCGCAGCCGCTTGACCGTGTACTCGCCGTTGACGGCCACCACAACAACGCTGCCGTTCTCCGGCTTGGCCGCCCGGTCCACCACCAGCAGATCGCCGTCCAAGATTCCGGCGTCCTTCATGGAATCTCCGTCGACCCGCATCATGAATGTCGCGGCCTTGTTCTCGATTAGGTATTCCGTCAAGTCGAGGGGTGTTTCCAGATAATCTTCTGCGGGACTCGGGAAGCCCGCTGGCACCCGCCCGTCGAAATACGGCAACACCATTGGCCAATTTGCAGCCCACTCCACCAGTTCCAAACTCATACTCGGCACCTGTCAGAGGTATAGCAGTAGTGGCGAAGGAAAAGCGAAAGTATTCTTTAGAAGAGCATACTTGTCCAGTTTCGCCATTGTGCCTAGCCATATAGATAATAAAGTGTCTAGGAGAATATGGAGACACGATCCCGAGAGCCATGACCACCACCCAGAAACTCTTCGCTTCTATAATTCTCGTCGCAGGGCTGATTTCTGCCGCTCCGAAACAACAGAACTGGTGGAAAGACAGTGCCCCGGTTCACCAGGGCACATCAGCGTGGCATCCGTTCCGCCAGTACAGCCCCGACATAGAACGCGGGCTCTCAATCCTGGAGACCGTTGAACCCGATGAGGTCAGCTACATTCGGTCCCGCGGGTACCCAATCACGTTCATTCCTGGGATTCCAGGCACGATGGCCGACACCACGCCTTTCGGTGTGATCGAAATTCCGTACCGCTTTCAAAATCAGCCCCCGCAGCTCGCTGTTGTGCTATCGCATGAGATCGTGCACGAACAACGACACGATCCCATTACAAACCCGCCCGTTTATCCACTGTGGAGACGTCTGCTCTGGCACCAAGAGGAAGAAATTGCACAATACGGATCTCTGGGTCGCCTTCAGACTTCGCCACCGGTACCCATCAGTGTGGAAAGTCCTTGGGAGGGGCTGGTTCTTGGAACCGTTGATCTACTGGTTCGTCGGGCCGTTTCTTCTCTTGGACCTAAGCTGCCTAGCGCTGCTCGGCTTTAGCGTCAGAAAAGACGTTTACAAGTTGTTTGCTCCGCAACCCTCAAAACACCGAACAGCATGACGGTCGAGTAGGCTAGGCTAAAGCGGCAACTCACCATCCTCGGCGGCTTTCGCCGCCGCACGCATCATCTCTGGCCCGTTGTTCCGAATGTTTCCAACCTTCTGGTTTGCCTCAAAGACTTCCATCTCTTCGGACTCGTAAGGCCGTAGCAGATCGAGCGGCAAGCGCTCGGTCTCATCCCGATCCAACCAGCGGTCATAGTCTCGCGAGTGAAGGATGACGGGCATGCGCGGATGAATCCGCGCCATCAGCTCGTTGGCTTCTGTGGTCACGATGGCGAAGGACTGGAGCCAGTGTCCCTGCGAATCTTTCCAGGCGTCCCAGAGGCCCGCAAAGCCCATCAGGTTTCCATTGGTCAGCTCGAAGGAGTAGGGCTGCTTCGGTGGCTTCCCTTCCTTCGGCCACTCGTAGAAGCTGTTGACCGGGACGATGCAGCGGCGTTTCTTGAACGGCTCTCGCCACGTCGGAGCCTTCGTGATCGTCTCCGCTCTCGCGTTGATAGTCGAGAGACCTTTTACGTCTTTCAGATCCTTTGTGAAGAACGGCACCAGACCCCATCGCGCCAACACCAGCTCACGATCGCCCGTCTCTCTGCTCTGCCGAATGATGGGCTGGTGCGTCGTCGGCGCTACGTTGTAGTCGGCGTCAGGCAAAGGAAACTCTGCCGGGTTTGGTGCGGCCCGAAAGTGTTCCGCGATCTTCTGCTTATCGCTCCGGCGAACGTATCGGCCACACATCTTTCTTCTCCTTCTACGCTAATGAGGCCAGTGCAGGCGAGCGAGAGCGTTCCAGTTGAAGCCGAAAAGATATACCCACATCACTACGAACAGTGCGGGGACGATCAAGACGAGTTGCGAATATTCGTATTGGATTTGCGGACCACGTTTGCCCCGACGTGCCTCTCTCCAGGTATCAAAATCGGACGCTAGCTCTATAGTTGGAGGCCGTTGTTGCATCGACCCTTCGGCGCGAAGCACTCGATCAAACTCAATCAACTTGCTCCACCAGTACCGGATATAGCCCTGTTGCTTTTGACAACTGAAAATCCAGACTATAGCAAATAAGCAGGCGATCAATGCACCGAACGCCGCTGTCCAATGATGATTGGCTGAGATGAGCCAGTCAGCACCAAGCGCGGCTGTCTCGAAACCAGCGAAATAGGTGTTGCGCGTCCAGTAGGAGTCGATCTGAAAACGCCACGTCTCAAAAGTCTGCTTGTACAGCTCCATGAACTCAGGCGTCATTATGAAGTCCTTCCATCCACTTTAGATCCGTAGGGGGAGGTCTCCCCCTGCTTCCAGAGTGCGCCGACGGAAAACCGGCCCACTCTTCCATCACCCCCACTGCGGGGGTACCCCGCAACGCCCCAAGAACAAGCAACAGCAACAGCCCCCTAAGGGGCTCCGCCCCTAGCGCGCGCAAGAGCCACCTTTATCTTCCGCGCTTCGCTTGTGCAGACCGCCTGCGGCGCCCTTCGGGAAAGGAATCCGGCTCTTGCACTTGCCACCCCCGCAGGCGTGGGCCTGGGCCAAGGCGTGTCTCAAAAGAGACACAGCCAAACCATTTCAAAACGAGGCTGCCATGCTCACCGCCCTTTGTCCAGAAAGAGGCTCCACAACACGTGTAGTAAGTAGGCGCCGACTTTCCCAAGGTCAGCTTTCTTTCATTTCAAATGTTTACTTTTTTAACTTGCTAATAAACTATAAAGGAGTATACTTAGAAACAGAGAGGGGATGAGAAACAACCCCGATCAGCCCAACCATTGACAGTGCGGGAACACTGTCCACAGCCAGAAACACAGGAGAAACCACAATGATCAACAACCTCAATCGTTCCGTCTTTATGGGCCACCTTGGAGCCGATGCAAAGCAGGATGGAGACAACAAGCCCGTCACGTTCGCCATCGCCGTATCTTCCCATTGGAACGACAACGCGGGAGATCGTCAGACGCGTACCGATTGGCACAACGTCGTGGTCTTTGGGAATCTGCGCAAGTACGCCGTCAAGCTGAAGAAGGGAGACCGTGTGTACATCGAGGCCGAGGCACGAAACAACAACTACGAAAAGAAGATTGGCGGTGAAACCGTCAAGTTCCGCGAGACTGAGTTCCTTGCCGCAGAGATCGAGCGAGTAGCAGCGAAGGCCGACGCAGAGAACGACGAGTAAACCAGAGTCAAGGTCTTAGGTGGGGCAGTGCGGGAACACTGCCCCCAACCATAACGACGCACATACCGCACAGGAGATGCGATCATGCACACCACTACAGCTGTCGATTCAGGATACAAGACTCTTCCTCTCACGATGCTTGAGGAGTCCACAACAAACCCCCGCCGCACCTTTGATCTAGCCAAGCTCACCGAGCTTGCCCAAAGCCTCGCGACCCACGGACTCATCCAGCCGATCACGGTTCGCCCCAAGGGCGAGACCTTCGAGATAGTTGCAGGAGCCAGGCGCTTTCGCGCCGCTCAGATCGCGGAGCTCATCGATGTTCCCGTTCGCATCCTTGCGCTTTCCGATGAGGAGACCCTTGAGGTCCAGATCATCGAGAACAGCCAGCGGCAAGATGTTCATCCATACGAGGAGGCTTCCGCATACCAGCGTCTTCTGGACCTACCGGCCTACAGCGTTGACACGTTAGTGCAAAAGACCGGACGGAGCCAGAGCCACATCTATGCGCGACTCGCGTTGCTGCAATTGATTCCTGAAGTCGCAACCGCTTTCCAAGAGAATCGCATCACGGCCAGCCATGCCAACCTCATAGCGCGGCTTCCGACGGCGCAGCAAGCCTCAGCTTTCGAGCACTGCTGGCGTAAGGACTACCAAGACACCGAAGCGCATCTACTTCCCGCCAAGAACGTTTCCGCGTGGATACAGGCCAACCTCTACCTGCCTCTCGCCGCCGCTCCGTTCAGTCGTGAAGACCCGTCACTGTACCCAGCCGCAGGAGCGTGTACAACCTGCCCCCGCCGCAGCGGGTTCAACACTTCCCTTTTCTGCGACGTGCAGGAGGATCAATGCCTGGACGCGCCCTGCTACCAGACCAAGGTCGAGAGCCACTTTGACCGGGAGATTGCTTCACGGCCCAACCTCGTGCAGATCGAGGAAGGATGGCGGCCAGACAAAGATCACCGTGAGGGTGCCGTACATCGGGGAGAGTTCCGTGAGATCGAGACGCCCGTCGAGAACCCGGATGCCGAGCCGGTAGCGCCATGCGAAGCTGCCCGTCCTGCCCTCATCATCCATGGGCGGAACCGGGGAACATGGCTCACAGTCTGCACAGATGACCGTTGCCCGGTACACGACCCAAGGCAAAGCAAGGAACGCGAGGAGCGCCCGTTGCCTCAGCCCACCGAGGACGAGACCGAAGAGCAGACCGCCGCACGAAAGGCAGACTACGAACAGCGCAAAGCGGATGCCCTCGCTGCGGAGGTACGCCGTCAGGAGGAGCAGAGAGCAGCAGATGAGCTGGAAGAGACCGAAGCGGAAAAGCGCCGCCTTCAGATCGAGAAGCGGAAAGCGAAGCGGGAAGCCAGCTTTCAGCGGATCGTGAAAGCCGCTCCCCCGGTGTTCAACGCTGCCCAGCTCCGCGCACTCCTCAGAGCCCTTGTGAACCTTGACCCGTATTCCTTCGCGGATGACCTAGCTGTGGAAGTGAATGGGGACGCTCAGGATGACCGGCGTTCGGCAGATGAGGTTCTGACAACCGCCATAGACGGCTTAGGCGATGTCGAGCTAACCACCTTTGCCATCCGGCTTGCTCTCTCAGGACACCGCGGCATCCCTCGGGAAAACGAGATTGACCACCTTTCCGAGGCCGAGGCTGCTTTCGCTCCAAAGCTCGCCGCCCTCACCCTTATGAAAGGGTCCCCAAAGAAGAACGCACAGCCCACCCAAACCAAGCGCAAGGCCTAAATCCAACCGCGACAGTGAGGCCGGGGACTTCCCCGGCCCCGCCCTCCTACGACCAAAAAAGGACCAGCCGTGTACAAACTTTCCTACAAGTTGTCAGTCCGCGAACGGGTGTCGGCGAAATGCGAGCGCCACCCTCGCTATAACCCCGAGAAGGATGGCCGCGCCGGAATCAAGGGCGGATGCTCAGTCTGTTACAGACTTTACGATCTCCTGCAGGCTCGAATGCAACTCGATTCAGCCGTAAGGGAGTTCATACGTCGAGCTGGACCTTGGGCAAGGCCACGCGGCTCCAGCAAGCGCCGCGTTCCAGGCGACGCGGCACCTCAGACCGTCGAGCTGCCCGAGGTGCAACGGTGAGCGCCCAGTGGAGCGACTGCTTCAGCCAGGTTGGAGCCGCAGAACGCGGCACAGGGAGCAAGACTTTCAAGGCGGAAGTCTTGATCTGGCAGGGTTACTTCGAGGGAGCGCTTCTCTGCATCATCTCCACGGTGCGCCTCACGGGTAGCAACCTTGCTCACTTCCTGGTCAACTCCAGTGCCAGGATTGGCGCTCACGACTGGAACCTGCGCGGGGGCCACTATGTGGACCTCCGCGTTTTATCCCGCGACCCTCTCTCGGCGGCCGCCTTAAGGCGGCTTGCTGAACTTGCCAGAACAGAGGATCCCCGTCCCGTTGCTGTGAGGCAGGGCAAGCAACTTCTCGCAGACGCCGTGCGTGTTCCAGAACCAGCCTAGACCGGGGCTCTATGGGGGTCGGCTTCGCCGCCCAAGAACAGGCAACAGCAAACACGCTGGGAGGAAAGAAAATGTATGAGAGAGAAGCGACGAGAAGGCATCGACTCCATCGGGGTCTAGTGGAAGCCTCCCAAGGGCGTCG